>NZ_CP009048.1:3221250-3531875 GCF_000746525.1 Pseudomonas alkylphenolica | reverse complement strand
TGGAAAACGTCGCCCAGACCCTGCTCGGCGAGGGCAAGGCGATCGACACGCCGTACCAGCGCATGGATGAAATCAACCGCATGTTCGCCGAAGACAAGCCCGCCCTGGCGCGCTACAACCTCAAGGACTGCGAACTGGTCACGCGCATTTTCGCCAAGACCGAACTGCTTACCTTCCTGCTGGAGCGGGCCACGGTCACCGGCTTGCCGGCCGACCGTAGCGGTGGCTCGGTCGCTGCATTTTGCCACCTGTACATCCCCTTGATGCATCGCCAGGGCTTTGTTGCGCCAAACCAGGGTGAGCGCCCCGATGAAGCCAGCCCTGGCGGCTTTGTCATGGACTCACGGCCTGGCTTGTACGAGTCGGTGCTGGTGCTCGATTACAAGAGCCTGTATCCGTCGATCATCCGCACCTTCCTCATCGACCCGCTGGGCTTGATCGAGGGCCTGCGTGAACCGGGTGACGAGACATCGGTACCCGGCTTTCGCGGCGCCCGTTTTTCCCGCAGCCATCACTGTCTGCCAGCGATTGTCGAGCGGGTCTGGCAAGGGCGCGAGACTGCCAAGCGCGAACATAACGCGCCGTTGTCACAGGCGTTGAAGATCATCATGAATGCCTTCTACGGTGTACTGGGCTCCAGTGGTTGCCGCTTCTTCGATCCACGTCTGGCTTCATCGATCACCCTGCGCGGCCACGAGATCATGCGCCGCACCCGTGAGCTGATCGAGGCCCAGGGTTATGCGGTGATCTATGGCGACACCGATTCCACCTTCGTCTGGCTCAAGAGCGCCCACAGCGAAGCCGATGCCGAGGTGATCGGACGGCGCCTGGTGCAGCAGGTCAACCAGTGGTGGCGCGAGCATTTACGCGACAGCTACGACCTGGACAGTGCCCTGGAGCTGCAGTACGAGACCCACTACAAACGTTTCCTGATGCCGACCATCCGCGGCGCCGAGGAGGGCAGCAAGAAGCGCTATGCCGGCCTGGTTCTGCGCGGTGACGGGCACGAAGAGATGGTCTACAAGGGGCTTGAAAGTGTGCGTACCGACTGGTCGCCACTGGCCCGGCAATTCCAGCAGGAACTGTACGAACGCATCTTTCGCCGCCAGCCCTACCAGGCCTATGTGCGCGAATATGTGCGCCAGACCCTGGCCGGGGAGCTGGATGACTTGCTGATCTATCGCAAGCGTCTGCGCCGGCCGCTGGCTGACTATCAACGCAACGTGCCGCCGCATGTACGGGCGGCGCGCATGGCTGACGACTTCAACCAGCGCCAGGGCCGGCCCCGGCAGTACCAGAACGGTGGCTGGATCAGCTATGTGATCACCGTGGCCGGCCCCGAGCCGTTGGAGACCCGGCATTCGGCCATTGACTACGACCACTACCTGACCCGGCAACTGCAACCGGTGGCCGATGCCATCCTGCCGTTTGTGCAGGATGACTTTACTGCGTTGGTCGATAAGCAGATGGGCCTGTTCTAACAGCAATGACACCTGTGGGAGCGGGCTTGCCCCGCGATGCGATGTGGCTGACAGTCCGCAATCGCGGGGCAAGCCCGCTCCTACCCGCCGCGAACCAACCACAGCGCCAACATCAGCCACGCCGCCGCAGCCAGGGCGGTGATCGTGCGTACATGGTTCCAGCGATTCCAGCTCGGTACATAACGGTGCCAGGCCGCTGCCGCCTCGCTGCTGGCCGGGTCGAGGCGTGCCAGTGCCTGGTTTTTCGGCACGTTGAACAGCATCGTCACGACGATATTGCCCACCAGGTACAGGCCGCTACCAATGGCCATGCACAAACTGCCCGGCAATGGCCAACGCTGGTAAGCCCAGATCAGCAAGCCGACGCTGGTCAACGCCGTGCCAAGAAACAAGGCCAGGAACAGGCGGTTGAGCACCACTTGGTTGATTGACTGCATGGCCGCCACGGCACTGTGTTCCGGGATACGTTCCAGCGCTTTCATGACGAAGTTGGAAAAGGCGAAGAACAACCCTCCCATCAGGCCACAACCCAGGGCCGTGGCCAGGATCAGCAACAACAGCAAGGCATCGACAACGCTCATGGTCCGGTCCTTCAGTAGCGGCAGGGGCAGGCGTGGCTGACAGCCATCAGCTATCCTCAAATTCAGATGTCAGCCTGTTCTGGACATGCCCAAGGCCGTACATGGAAATCGGAAGTTACCTTTGAGCTGTCCACGGATTTCGTCCTGTAGTTTAGGCTCGCACCTCGGATCTTTCGTCGCGATCTGTAGTCTTTGATGCATGGAATTTGAAGGAGATGCGCATGCTCGTACGGTCACTGACCTTTGCCACCTTGCTGGCCATAGTTGCCGGCCCAGTCTTCGCTGACAACAGTGATCCCAAACCGCTGGACCAGGATCTGTACAGGGCCCGTCCGTTGATTGTCATTGCGCCCAGTACTGCGGACCCGACCCTGCGTGCCTTGAACCAGGCGCTGGAAGACCCGGCCACCAAGGCTGCGTTCCAGGAACGCAACCTGGTGCTGTACAGCATCGCCGGCATGATGGGCAAACGCGAAGGCAAGGACCTCGATCAGCAGACGACCATGGCGTTGATCCGTCAGTTCAGGTTCAGCGCCGCCGACACTGTCGTTACCCCGGTGGTGCTGGTGGGCAAGGATGGCGCACAGCATCGAATAGCACACACAGGCACCCTTGAACCCAAGGCGATCTTTGACGCCGTAGACGCCTTGCCGGCCGAAGAAAAAGCCATCGTCGCCCCGACCGTGGCAGAACAGAAGCAGGCGGTCACCGCCCCGGCCAAAGACGGCAAACCGGTTAAACCCGTCAAACCGGCCAAGCCGCTGCCACCGCCCAAGCCCCTGGAAGACTGAGGCTGATCAACTGCCGGTCTTGACCTGACTCCACACCCGGGTGCGCACCCGCTCAAGCTTTAGCGGCAAGGGTTCGAGCGGGAACAGGGTGTCGAGCACCGCTTGCGGCGGGTACACCGTGGGGTTGTCGCGGATGTTGCTATCGACCAGATCGGTCGCGTCCTTGTTGGCATTCGGGTAGCCCAGGTAGTTGGTCGAGGCGGCGATGACCTCGGGCTTGAGCATGTAGTTGATGAACGCCAGGCCCTGTTGCGGATTCGGCGCTTGCTTGAGCAGCACCATGTTCTCCAGCCAGATTGGCGCACCTTCGCGCGGGATGCTGTAGCGCAGCTGGCGGCCGTTGCCGGCATTCTCCGCGCTGAGCTTGGCCTCGAATACACCGCCGGACCAGCCCAGTACTACGCAGACATTACCGTTGGCCAGGTCGGAGATGAACCGCGACGAGTCGAAGTAGCGGATATGCGGGCGCAACTTGA
Organism: Pseudomonas alkylphenolica; assembly: GCF_000746525.1. Lineage (NCBI taxonomy): Bacteria > Pseudomonadati > Pseudomonadota > Gammaproteobacteria > Pseudomonadales > Pseudomonadaceae > Pseudomonas > Pseudomonas alkylphenolica. Next base: position 3,528,546 of record NZ_CP009048.1, on the reverse strand, counting down.
GTAACAGCGCTTCGGCCTTGCGGTAGTCGTCCGGGTTCTTGCTGTTGTAGGGCAGGCCCAGGTAGTGCAGAGCGATGGGGATGATCTCGTTGGGGGCATCGAGCATGGCCACTCCGCATTCGCTCAGCTTGGCCAGGTTGGCCTCGTCGAAAATCAATGCCCAGGAGTCCACCGGGGCCTGTTCGCCGAGCAAGGCTTTGACCTTGTCCTGGTCATAACCGATGCCGGTGGTGCCCCACATGTAGGGGGCGGCATAGCGGTTGCCGGGGTCGTTGCTCTGCAGTTTGGCGAGCATCTGCGGGTCGAGGTGGGGGAAGTTGGGCAGCTGGCTGCGATCAAGCTCGGCCAGTACCCCGGCCTTGATCAGGTTGGGCAGCAGGTCGCCGCTGGCGAACACCACGTCATAGCCGCTGCGCCCGGCCATCAACTTGCCCTGCATCACGTCGCTGTTGTCGAACACGTCATAAACCGGGGCGATGCCCGAGGCCTGCTGGAATTCCTTGGTGGTGTTCGGCGCGATGTAGTCGTACCAGTTGTAGATGTGCACGCTGGGGGTGGCAGCTTCTTCTGCCTGAACGCCGGCAGTGCACAGCAACGCGGCCAGGGCCAGGGGTAAACAGCGAAACGGCTTCATGGGGACACTCCAGAGTTCTTGTTGTTGTCAGGCAGTGTTAGGGAATCAGCAGCTCGCGGCGCCCGTCGGGATGCTCGATCCGCGTACCCGGCAGTTGCAGGCGGCGGTCTTTGAGGTAGTCATAGTCGCGGCGGGCGAGTTGCAGTTGCTTGAGGTCCAGCTCGATCTGTTGGCGGCACGTTTCGCGACCGGCTTCGAACAGTACGCGGCCAAAGGGATCGACCGCGGCGCTGCCGCCGGCGAACAGCAGCCCACCGTCACCTGCGCCGACCCGATTGACCATCACCGCGAAGGCCTGGTTTTCCTGGGCACGGGCCATGATCGCGGTACGGTGCACCGGGCCGTAGGGGTCCATGTTGCCGTTGCTGACGATGATCAGGTCGACACCCAACTGGCCCAAGGCGCGGCTGCTCTCTGGCAGTTCGATGTCGTAGCAGATCAACAGACCGATGCGCAGGCCTTTCCAGCATGCGCTAGCGTAGCGGTCACCGGGCTGAAACAGCCCGCGCTCGGACGGCCACAGGTGGGTCTTGCGATAAGACAGGGCGATGCCTTCGGGGGTGAGCAGCACCGAGGTGTTGTAGTAAACGCCGTCGGCCTGCTCGGCAACACCAATCACCACCGCCACATCGCGTTCGCGCACCGCCTGCTGGACCGTTTGCAGGGCCGGGCCATGCAGCGGTTCGGCAACCAGCGGCAGCTGCTCGGCGCTGGCAAAGCCCATCAGCTGGGTTTCCGGAAATACCAGCAGGTCGGTGTCGGCCTTGCAGCTGGCAATGGCCTCCAGCGTGCGTTGCAGGTTGTAGGCGGTATCGCCGTCGCGGCCATCAATCTGTATCAGTTCGATCTTCATCGCGGTTCCTTGTGCAGAGCTGGAACCGAGTATGCGCGGCCGGTTGCTGGCCGCACATTACTGCGATGGAGTAACCCTCAGTGGTTATTGGCCTGCTGCAGGTCGCAGCTCACGGGCGAAATGCTCGATGGCCAGTACATAACCATGAGTGCCGAATCCGGCCAGCACGGCCTTGGCCACCAGTGAGACATAGGAGTGATGGCGGAAAGCTTCACGCCGGTGCACGTTGGAGATGTGTACTTCGATCACCGGCACTTCGGCGGCGATCAACGCGTCATGGATGGCCACCGAGGTGTGGGTCCAGGCGCCGGGGTTGATGATGATGCCGTCGACCCGCCCACGGGCCTGGTGAATCCAGTCGATCATCTGGCCTTCGTGGTTGCTTTGCTGGAATTCCAGGGTCAGCTCCAGACGATTGGCCGCCTGTTGGCATAAGGCTTGGACGTCGGCGAGGGTTTCGCGGCCATAGACCTCGGGCTGGCGCAGGCCGAGCATGTTCAGGTTGGGGCCGTTGAGCACGAGCAGGGTGGTCATGGCTGAAGGTCTCCGGTGAGGGTGTCGGTGATTACGATCTGGCCGCTGCGCGCGGCCTGGTTGATGGCGTCGACGATCTGCAGGTTGCGCAGGCCGTCGCGTACCGTTACCAGCGGCTGGGTCTGGCCACGGATCACCTGGCAGAAGTGCGCGAGCTGGCGTTGCAGTGGATCGGCGTGTTGCAGGCTGGCAACGGCGCTGGCGAAAGGCGTCCACCAGGAGCGATCCTGGGGTTGTTCGTAATATTTGAGCCGCATGGTAGGAATCGACAGCGAGCCGCGGGTGCCGGCGATGACATAGCAGTCTTCGTCGTCATAGCTTGGGTAATCGAGGTTTTCCCGCGCGGTTTGTTCCCAGCTGCGGGCGCAGGCGGCGGTGTCCGAGAGCAGGAAGGTGCCCAGCGCGCCACTGGCAAAACGCAGGCTGATCGCCACGCTGTCTTCCACGGCAAAGCCGCGCGTGGCGCTGGAGGCCTGGGCCTGCACGGCAACGATCTCGCCGCACAGCGAACGCAGGTTGCCGATCTCGTGAATCATGTTGATCAGCACGGGCCCGCCGCCTGCCTTGCGGCGCCAGGGGGCTGCCTCGAAATAGTCATCAGGCTTGTAGAACAACGCGCTGCCCATCACCGCCACCAGATTGCCGAGCAAGCCTTCGGCGATCAGCTCGCGGGCCTTGGCAAGGATCGCACTGTGGGCACGATGGTGGCCGACCAACAGCCGCGCCCCGCGTTGCTCGGCGATGGCCAGCAGGCGCTGGCCCTCTGCCAGGCTATGGGCCACTGGCTTTTCGATCAGCGCGGCCACACCTTGCTCGACACAGGCCAGGGCGCCTTCGACATGCAGGTGGTTCGGGGTGGCGAGAATCACGCCGTCCGGACGCTGCTCGGCGAACAGTTCGGTCAGAGAGGAGTACAGCGGTACCCCGACAGTTGCGGCCAGTTCGGCAGCGGCCGGGGCCGGGTCGACCAGGGCACAGAGCTGGCAGGCGTTGCTGGCCTGGATCAGTTCAACATGACGCCGACCGATCAGGCCGGCACCGGCGACGGCGATGCGTAGGGGAGTCATGGCGCTCTCATTGTTCTTGTTGGGCAAGGCAGACCGCGACGGCGGTTTTGTGAGAGGCTAATAAAAAACGCTGGGGAGATAATCGGCCAGAATGAAGAATCAGAATATGCTGCTAGCGAATAATGAGCCGTTGCTGCGCGATCTTCAGTTGTTCTGTGAAGTGGCGCGGCGCTCAAGCTTCATTGCCGCAGCAACCGAAACTGGCCTGTCGCCGGCCCATGTCAGCAAGCGCATCGCCACCCTGGAGACGCTATTAGGGGTAAAACTGTTCAACCGCACCACACGGCGGGTGAGCATCACCAGCGATGGCGAGGCGGCGTTCGTCTGGGCACAGAAGATCCTCGAGAACGTCGAGTCGATGTTCGAGTCATTGTCCGCAGCACACAGCGAGCCGCGGGGTACCTTGCGGATCAGCACCAGCCTGCGCCTGGGGCGCGAGCATGTCGCGCCGATTCTGTCGCTGCTGCGCCAGCGTCATCCCAATCTGGACATCTGGCTGGAGCTGATGGACCGCCGGGTCGACCTGATTGGCGAGAACTTCGACATCGACATTCGCGTCGGTGAAGTCCAGGAAAAACACCTGATCGCCCATCGCATCGCCGAGAACAAACGGGTGCTGGCTGCCGCCCCCGATTACCTGGCGCGCCGTGGGCCGGTGCGCGTGGCGGCGGAGCTGGCGCAGCACGACTGCCTGCTGTTTCGTAGCCGTGATGACCGCTTCGGGGTCTGGCGCCTGCTCGGTCCGAACGGCGCCGAGACAGTCAAGGTCACCGGGCCGATGGCGGCCAACCACAGTGATATCGTCCGCCAGTGGGCGCTGGACGGGCACGGCATCATCATGGCCTCGTACTGGGATCTGGTCGGCAACCTTGAAGATGGCTCGCTGCAGCGGGTGCTGCCGGCCTACCACCAGCCTGCGGATGTCTGGGCGGTGACGGCTGCGCGCTCAAGCAGTTCGGCCAAGGTGCGCAGTTGTGTGGCGTTTTTACGGGAGCAGTTGAGCGAGGGGCCTTATGCGTTGGCTGTGGGCGGATGATCTGGGCAATATCAGCCGCCGGACACTCAACTGATCCGTATAAATCCTATAAACCTGAATCTGTAACTCAGTACACCTCAACGCCATAGTAAGGGCCTCCGTGATGAGGTCCGAACCATGTATCAGTATGACGAGTATGACCGTGCGCTGGTGTTCGAGCGCGTGGCGCAGTTTCGCGATCAGGTGCAGCGTTTCATGGCTGGCGAGCTGAGTGAAGAAGAGTTCCTGCCACTGCGCCTGCAAAACGGCCTGTACCTGCAAAAGCACGCCTACATGCTGCGTGTAGCGATTCCTTACGGCACCCTCGGTGCCCGCCAGATGCGCACCCTGGCGCGCATCGCCCGCGACTATGATCGCGGCTACGGGCATTTCACCACCCGTCAGAACATCCAGTTCAACTGGATCGAACTGGAGCAGGTGCCCGACATCCTCCAGCACCTGGCTGAGGTCGAGATGCATGCCATCCAGACCTCCGGCAACTGTGTGCGCAACATCACCACTGAAGCCTTCGCCGGCGTCGCTGCCGATGAGCTGCTCGACCCACGGCCGCTCGCCGAAATCCTGCGCCAGTGGTCGACCATCAACCCGGAATTCCTGTTCTTGCCACGCAAGTTCAAGATCGCCATCTGCTCGGCCGTTGAAGACCGTGCGGCGATCATGATGCATGACATCGGCCTGTACCTGTACCGCGACGACCAGGGCCAGATGTGCTTGCGGGTCATGGTCGGCGGCGGTCTGGGGCGTACGCCGATTCTCGGTCTGCAGATCCGCGAGGGCCTGCCGTGGCAGCATCTGTTGTCTTATGTCGAAGCGATCCTGCGGGTCTACAACCGCCATGGTCGCCGCGACAACAAGTACAAGGCGCGGATCAAGATCCTGGTCAAGGCGCTGGGTATCGAGGCTTTCTCCCGGGAAGTCGAGCAGGAGTGGCAACACATCAAGGACGGTCCGGCGCAGCTGACCATCGATGAATTCCAGCGCGTGGCCGCAGCCTTCGAACCGCCGGCCTACGCCAGTGTGGTCGACAGCGAACTCGAGTACGAAACCCACCTGGCCCAGGACCACGGGTTTGCACGCTGGGTGTCCTGCTGCGTGAAACCGCACAAGGTGCCTGGCTATGCCAGCGTGGTGCTGTCGACCAAACCGGGGGCGTCTTCGCCACCGGGCGACCTGACCGCGGCACAGATGGAAGCGGTGGCGGACTGGTCCGAACAGTTCGGCTTCGGCGAAATCCGTATCGCCCATGAACAGAACCTGATCCTTCCGGACGTTCGCAAGCAGGACCTGCACGCACTCTGGCGCCTGGCCTGCGAGCGCGACCTGGGGACCGCCAATATCGGCATGCTCACCGACATCATCGCCTGTCCTGGCGGCGACTTCTGTGCCCTGGCCAATGCCAAGTCGATTCCCATTGCCCAGTCGATCCAGCGCTGCTTCGAAGACCTGGACTACCTGCATGACCTGGGCGAGCTGAGCCTGAACATTTCCGGCTGCATCAATGCCTGCGGCCATCACCACATTGGCAACATTGGCATCCTTGGCGTCGACAAGAACGGCAGCGAGTGGTACCAGGTGACGCTCGGCGGCGCTCAGGGCAAAGACAGCACCTTGGGCAAGGTGATCGGCCCATCGTTCAGCGCCGACGAAATCCCGCGGGTCATCGAGCAGATCATCGCCACCTACTGCGCCTATCGTGAGCTGGACGAGCCGTTTGTCGACACCGTGCGCCGGGTTGGCCTGGAGCCCTTCAAAGAGCGGGTCTATGCCAAGCGTCCCGAGGAGCTGATATGCGTAATGTGATTGCCTTGCGCAACGGCGAGCCGCAGCTGCTCGCCGAGGATGGCTGGCAGCTGGTGCGTGACAGCCAATCGGCGTTGCCTGATGGCTTGCTGATCCTGCCGCTTGATCTCTGGCTGGCGCGTCAGGCGTCGCAACCTGGCGGTCGCGATGGCCTGTGGCTGGGGCCGGATGACGAGGTAGAGCCGCTGCAACCCTGGTTGGCGCAACTGCCACTGATTGCGATTGATTTCCCCAGCTTTCGCGATGGGCGTGGTTATAGCCAGGCCTACCTGTTACGCACTCGCCTGGGCTGGCACGGCGAGTTGCGCGCCATCGGCGACGTGCTGCGTGATCAACTGAGTCATATGCGCCAGTGCGGTTTCGACAGTTTTGCCGTGCGCGAGGACAAGTGCGCCGAGGACGCACTCAAGGGCCTGGCCGGGATGAGTGTGCTGTACGGGCGCTCGGTGATCGAGCCGCGGCCGCTGTTTCGACGTCGTTAAGGGAACGCGATGGTAGTTAGCTGAAACCCTGTGCCTGGACTAACATCAAGGTGCCAGCAATGTGGTCGGCAAAGTGGTTCGATCAATCGCAGCTTGCCCGAGCAAGGACTACATCGATGGCCCCCTTCACGCGTAAATGCAGTGTTGTTCTGATTACCTTGGTGTTGGCCAGTTGCAGCAACCTCAAGGAAGTTCAGGAGTTCGCCAATGAGTCGGCGAAGTTTGCCAGCGATACAACACTGATTGATCGCTATAAAAGCACCTTTGCGCGTGAAGCGCCGTTTCTGACCACCCCTGCTCAGAGAACTGTGGCAAGCAACAATGACGCACGTCGGCAAAAGCAACTGACCGATATGCTTCATTTGAACTATGGGGTTGCCAGTTACATGCAGACCTTGGCTCGCCTGGCGGGTGATGAGTCGTTCAATGTGTCCAGATCGCTCGATGGGCTGGCGCAAAGTCTCGGCAAGCATCCTGAGCTTGGGATCAACGAGCAACAGGTGGCGGCCTATTCATCCCTGGCCAAGACCGTGGCCAAAGGACTGACAACTGCTGCTCAGCAGGCAGCGGTGCGGGATATGGTTACGGGGGCCGATAGTGACCTGCAGGTGTTGTTGAGCGCAATGAAGGATGTGCTGCGCTATGCGCAAGCAACCAGTGCCAATGAGAAGGGCATGGTGATTGGCCGTTACGAGACAGAAATTCCGTTCTACCAACGGCAAAACATGTGGCTGGTTGCCAGCCTGGGCACCGAAGCCATGACTGCCAAACGGCAGGAATATGAAGCCGTTGACGGCGAGTATGCCGCCGCCCAGCAAGCGCTGGACAGGATCAAGGCCGGACATGCGCGACTGCGGGAGGATGTCGATCACCTGTCGGCCAAGGAAGTTCGATTGGCGATCGATGCAATGACCAAGGAAATCAAAGCTGTTCGCAAGCAACTCGATGGCCTCAAGCCCTGATCGGCCAGGAGCACAACCATGGCACTGCAAACCAGAGAAGAAATCGAACAGGTCGCCGAGGCGTTGCGCAAGACGGCGGATGCCATCCATGAACGGCTGATGAAAGCCATTATTGACGAGGAGATTGAGCAACGCGCTGCGCAATTGATCTTCAATGACGAAGTGTTGTTGCGACAACAATGTAGCAGCCTTTATATCGACGCGATCAACTGCGTGGTAGCAGATCTGTCGCAGAGCCAGGCGGCGGTGACCGGAACCATCAATGCCGCAAAGCGAACCATCAAAACTGTGCAGAGCATCACCGTTTTCATCGATCTGGTAGCCGATCTGTTGCTATTGGCCGCTGCAATATATGCCGCCAAACCGGCCCCGATCGTGGGCGCTCTCAAGGAGATAAAAGATGATATTGCAGCGCTCCCTGCTCAGTGATTTGGCGCTATGACGCAACCGCTCCTGATCCGCGGAGTGATGATCAGGTGCTACGGATTTCCCTCAGTGCCAACATGAGCTGTAGAAGATTCCTACTTGAGGCAAGGGTGTTTCCGATTTGTAAGCCTTATCTGTAAGCATACTCTTGCGGTGTCTTAACTAAACGGCTGTCGCCGATGTTCAGCTCATCCCATCTTTTTCAGTGTGTCGCGCGCCAGTAGCGCCGACGATCACTCTCGGTACGCAAATGTTCCCTCCTGACTATTGCTCTGCGCTGCAGGGCAACTGAGGCATCTGCGTGCCTGAAAGGTGCGAAAGCTGGTTAAACGCTGTGATGGAGTCTCTCTATGGCTGTAAAACGCACCTCAAAACACCTCGCCGTTTCCGGCCTGATGGTGGCGCTGTTCGCCACACTCGGCGGCTGTGCCAGTGTGGCGGTTCCTACCGAGCAGGTCGAGTTGACCCGCAATGCGGTCAGTCGCGCGGTAACCGCCGACGCGACGCAGTTTGCCCCGGTGGAAATGAAGTCTGCCCAGGACAAGCTTTACAAAGTGGAGCGCGCACTGGGCGAGCAGGACTTTGCCCAGGCGCGTCTGCTGGCTGAGCAGGCCGAAGCCGATGCCGATCTGGCCGAACGCAAGGCGCGGGCCCTTCGGACCCAACAGCAGCTCGAAGAAGCCCGGCAGGGTATCGAAGTGCTCAGGCAGGAAATGCTGCAAGCCCCTGACGCCATTGTTTCGCCTAGCCGATAAGGACCGCTTCCATGCAATTCAAATACCTGTTTATCGCTGTCTCTGCCGCGGGCCTGCTCCTCAGCGGCTGTGGCACCACGCCGGAAAATGCCGGCTTGCTGGAAGCGCGCGAGCAATTCAGTGCACTGCAGAGCAAACCTGAATCCAGTCGTCTGGCCGGGGTGGAAACCAAAGCGGCATTTGCCGCTTTGGGCCAGGCGGACCTTGCCTCGCTCAAGGATCGCAAGGCACCGCAGGTCGAGCAGTTGGCTTATCTGGCCAAACAGAAAATTGCCATTGCCGAACAGACCATCGACCTGCGCAAGGCCGAAGCCGGCCTGCTGGGCATCGAGGCGCAGCGTACCCAGGCGCGTCTGGATGTGCGCACCGCCCAGCTCAAGGCGTTGCAACAGCTCAATGCCAAGCCGACTGAACGCGGTGCGGTGGTCACATTCGGTGATGTGCTGTTTGACACCGGTCGTGCCGAACTCAAGGCCGGCAGCCTGCGTAACCTGGATCAGCTGACCGAGTACTTGCGCGCCAACCCTGAGCGCAAGGTGCGGGTTGAAGGCTTTACCGATTCCACCGGTGGCGATGCATACAACCAGCAGCTGTCAGAGCGTCGTGCCGCTGCAGTCGCCAACGCGCTGCGTCGTGCCGGCGTCGCGCCGGAGCGGGTCAAGGTAGCCGGTTATGGCAAAGAGTTTCCGGTGGCTTCCAATGCCGATGCTCAGTCGCGCCAACTCAATCGCCGCGTGGAAGTGATCATTTCTCACGGTAGCAATGCGGTCAGCGACCGCAGCTGAAGACACTACGGGCCCATCCGCGAAGGATGGGCCCGTAGTCGTTAGAACACGTGCCGCAACAGCCAGTACAACCCGCCTGCCAGCACAATCGCCGCTGGCAATGTCAGCACCCAGGCCATCAGCAGGTTGAAGATGGTCCGCATCTGCAGGCCCGAGCCATTGGCAACCATGGTCCCGGCCACCCCCGAAGACAGCACATGAGTCGTCGATACCGGCAGGCCGTACATGTCCGCCGCGCCAATGGTGCACATGGCTACCAGCTCCGCAGAGGCCCCTTGAGCGTACGTCAGGTGGGTTTTGCCGATCTTCTCACCGACCGTAACCACAATCCGCCGCCAGCCGACCATGGTGCCCAGGCCCAGGGCGATGGCTACGGAAATCTTCACCCACAGCGGTATGTAGCGGGTGGCGTCGTCCAGCTGGCGCTTGAACAGTTGCAGGTTGGCCTGGGTGTCGCTGTCGAAGCGGACCAACTGGTGCTTGTCGATCAGGCGAATGGTTTCGCTGGTCAGGTACATGTCGTTACGCACGTTGGCCATGGCCTCGGCGGGTACCCGGTTCAGCGAGCCATAGCCTTCGACTTCGCTACCGATGGCGCTGGTCAGGGCGGCGAGGGCCGGAACCAGTTCAGGGCTGGCTGCCGGTTGGCGGATGAATTCGGTCAGGGTCTTTCTCGGATCGGCGCTCAACAGGTGCGCGGAGCCGCGCTGCAGTGACTGCTGGGTAGCTTCGGCGACTGCGGCAAACTGCATTGACTGTTCGGCGGGCATCGTGCGGTTCAGGGCGTAAGCCATCGGCAGGGTGCCGACCAGAATCAGCATGATCAGGCCCATGCCTTTCTGGCCATCGTTGGAGCCGTGGGCAAACGACACCCCGGTGCAGGTCAGGATCAGCAAACCGCGGATCCACCAGGGCGGCGGCGTATTGCCGACGGGGGCCTGGTACAGATCGCGGCGTTTGACCAGATGACGCAGCACCAGCAACAACAGCGCCGCACAGGCAAAACCGACCAGCGGTGACAACAGCAGCGAATAGCCCACCTTGCTGGCCTGGGCCCAGTCCACACCGCTGGTGCCATCGCGGCCATGCATCAGTGCATTGGCCACGCCGACGCCAATGATCGAACCAATCAATGTGTGCGAGGAGGAGGCCGGAAGGCCCAGCCACCAGGTGCCCAGGTTCCAGATGATCGCCGATAGCAACAAGGCGAAGACCATGGCAAAGCCGGCCGAGGAGCCAACCTTGAGAATCAGTTCTACCGGCAACAGGGCGATGATCCCAAAAGCCACGGCACCGCTGGACAGCAGTACCCCGAGGAAGTTGAAGAAACCGGACCAGACCACCGCCACCGAGGCGGGTAGGGAATGGGTGTAGATCACTGTGGCTACGGCGTTGGCGGTATCGTGAAAGCCATTGACGAATTCGAAGCCCAGGGCGATCACCAGCGCCACCCCGAGCAACAGGAAGGGCGTCCAGGTGGTGACCACCGTGCCGCTGGCATCGATGTCGTGCGCCAGGCTCCAGGCTGTGTAAAGCAGACCGGCCAGCAACAGGCCGAAGAACAGGATCAGGGTACCGCGACCGGGCTTGTGGTTCAGCTGCGGTCGTGGGTCGGTTGTGGCAAGCGATGGACTGCTGGCCAGCGTCGGGGTAGTCATGATGACTCCGGGTTGGTTACCTCAGGCGGCAAGCTTAGAAGATAAGAGCGAAACCGACCTGATCCCGATCAATGAAAGGTCTAGGCTGATACAAAATAATGACGAGGTGCCGATGATTCGCTGCAAGCGTGTTTATGACCCCGTGGCGGCCGAAGATGGCCAGCGTGTGCTGGTCGACCGCTTGTGGCCACGTAACAAGCGCAAGGAGCAGCTACAGGCGCTATGGTTGCCTGAGGTGGCGCCGTCGACTGTATTGCGTCAGGCCTTCCATAAAGGCGAAGTGGATTTTGCCGGCTTTGCCGAGCGCTATCGTCAGGAGCTGGCGGCGCGGCCCGAGCATTGGTGGTCACTGCTTGGGATGGCCGGGAAGGGCGATCTGACCCTGCTTTATGCAGGTAAAGACACCGAACACAACAATGCCCTGGTACTGGCCCAGTGGCTGGAAGATGAGCTGGACCGGCAGGGGCCGATGAGTTCGCCGGTGTGCTATGCCGGGGAAATCAAACCCTAGTTGGTGCTGAAGACTTCTCGGTGGGAGCGGGCTTGCCCCGCGATTGCATTTTCTCAGTCACATTGCATCGCGGGGCAAGCCCGCTCCCACCGTTGTTTTGAACAACTCATTCAGGGACCTGCCCTTGCAACTCATCCCCGCCACCGACCAGCACTGTGCCTTCGCCCGCGACCTGACCCGTCGCGCCATGCTGCGTTACTACCACGAGTTCGACCTGCTGTGGATCGAAGAAGCCTTCGATCAGGCCTGGAACTGGCGTGAACAATGGTTGATCGTCGAAAGCGATACGGTGCTGGGCTTTTGCAGCCTCAGCCAGGACCGCCAGGCCCTGTACATCCGCGAATTGCATCTGCTCGAGAATGCCCGTGGGCGCGGCATCGGTACCCAGGTATTGGAGCACCTGGCCGGCTGGGCTGCCGAGCGGCGTTTACCGCTGATACGTCTGACAGTGTTCAAAAGCAACCCGGCGCAGGCCCTGTACCAGCGCCGGGGGTTTCAAGCAATGGGCGAGGATGAATGCTTCGTGCGCATGCAGCGGACTATTGACTACCGTTCCGGTTGACGCGCACCACGTGCTCCTGGCGCTGGGTGGCGTCGAGCAGCGGCCCCTGAATGGTCAGCAGGTCACCGATCAACAGGTTCTGCAACAGCGGTTTGCCTTCGAAGCGATTGCGCCCGAGCACCACCTGCTGCAGTCCTTCGACCCGTACCACTGCCTTGCCTGCCTTGCCCAGGGTGTTGCCACTGAGGGTCAGTGGACCTGCCAATGGCGCGGCATTACGCAGGCTGATGGCATATTCCGGGGTGTTGCCGATACGGTTATTGACCAGGATTGCGCCGCTCACTTCGCTGGCATCCACGGCGCTGCCCTGGCTGTTGCCGATCAGGTTGTCCTCGATCAGCAGGGGCGCCTGGGCGTTGGGTGCCAGGTTGCGCAGTTGCAGGCCGTTGCCGCGGCTGTCGCCGATCAGGTTGGCGCTGAGCAGCAGGGCGCCGCGCTGCTCGCTGATTTCGATGGCGGCCTTGTGCGCGCCGAGGATCAGGTTGCGCTCGACCCGTGCCACCGTCTGTCCGCGCAGGCGGATGCCACTGTTGTTGTCGATGCCGCGCAGTTGGTTGTTGACCAGGTTGACCTGGCTGTCGCGTACGTCGATGGCGTACTGCTGTGACTGCTCGAAACGACTGTCGTTGATCTGCGCTTGCGTGTGTTGCAACTCGACGGCGCTGGACAGCTCGTTGAACTGGCTGTTACGCACGATCAGCGTAGCCTGGGCCGTGCCCGGCGCTTGCTGGCTGCTCAGGGCGGTGCTCAGGCCACGGGACAGGTTGGCGTTGTAACCCAGGCGTGCAAGGGTCGAGCCGATGATCTGGGTATGGCTGCCGGCCCAGGCCACCACGAACGGGCGCCAGGCACGGTCGGTGCTGCCCGGTTTGTCGCCGGCGACACTTTCCAGGCGTGACTGGTTCAGGCCCAGCCAGCCCTGGTTGATCAGCGCCGTGCCCGAGTAGCTGTACAGGTACAGGCTGGTGCCTTCCAGCACCAGACCGCCATCACTGCCGATCATCAGTGGATAGCTGAGCAGGTAGCCGTCCTTGTAGGGCTTGAGGATCCGCGGGTTGTTCAGCGCGTCGTGCAGTTGCCCCAGAGTGATGCTGCCGCCATGAATCAGTACCGCCTGCGGGTGATGTGCCTGGTAGCCGGCAATGGCGCGGAACAGGCCATTATTGACGAACGGTTCGAACGGCCAGCTGCCGCTCTGCGAGGAAAACATCGGTTGCAGGCTGACACTGGCACGCCCGGCCGGACGCGGGCGTTCCGTGACCTGCAACTGCACGGCCTGGGCAGTCTGTTGTTGCAGCTGTTGCAACTGTGCCTGATGTTCGCTGTTGCTGATCACGCTCAGCGACTGCTGCTGTGGCAGGCTTTGGCTTGCCGCCTGGGCCGTGCCTGCGCAGAGCAGGGCGGCGAGGCAGCAAAGGGAAAGAGGGCGCATGGCCATGGCGATTCGTCCTTGGGTTACGGCAGTTTGGGGTACAGCGGCTTGAGCGGGCCGCCAATCTGGCTGTAGTTGTCGACGTCGCCGTCTTCGCTGTCGTACAGCTGGCGAGCCAGGCGATGGTCTGGTGCGCGCTGCAGGAAGGGGATCAGCCAGGCCAGCTTGTAAGGCGCTACGGTGATCTGCGATTGCCCCTTGAGCTCGGGCAGTTCGTCGGGATCGAGGATGCTGCGTGCGGCGAAATTGCCCAGCAGTTCCAGGGTCTGCTGGTCTTGCGCGCTCCAGGGCAAGCCATTGACCCGCGCCGACTCGGCCAGCAACACCAGCGGCACCAGGGCGTATTGGCTATAGGTGGCGGCCAGTTTGCCGCGGGCGACTTCCAGCGGCAGGTAGGCATAGCTGCCATCGCGGGCCTTGACCGCCTGTTGCAGGCCAAGGCGCAGGTTGCCGTCGGCCCACTGGATGAAGTCGTCACGCCCGATCAACATGCCGGTTGCGGCTACCGCCCAAGCGGCCCAGTAGTCATGGTTGTTGAACCAGGCAAAACCTTGCGCCCGGCGCGGCTGGTACTCGGCAATGATGCGTTCGCCCAACTGCCTGAACCAGTCGCGCTGCTGCGCCGACAGCTGCAATTTGCCGTCGCTGGCGGCCTGGGTCATCAGCAAGGTCGAGGCCATCGCCGCCACCGCCCACTTGCGCGCGGCCATGCCGGTGCTGCTGGCGTCGGCGCTGAGCAGGGCCTGGGCTTCGGCCCAGCGTTGCAGCCACTGGTCCTGGCAGGCCAGGGCCATGTTCGCTTGCTGGGGCGTTTTCGCCCGCTGGAAACGCTTGCTGGCATAGATCAAGCCGCCGATAAACTGTTTGACCTGCTTACCGATCTTTGCGCTGTTGGCATCGGGACTGCTGCGCAGGGTCGACTTGCTGGAATCGCGCTGGTCGTACTTGCTCTGCATCTGCAAGCTGCCGGTATAGGGCGCGGGTGGCCCCTTGCTGCACTGCAGGGTGCGGTAGTCGGCGATCATCGCCGACTGCGCAGTGGCACGTGGCGGCCAGATCGAGCTGGCCGCCAGGCTGTGGCTCAGTTGCAGGCTGGCGCACAGACCCAGGGCCAGTGCGCTCCAGGTCTTCACAGGCATAGTCGGGTTTCCACCTGGGTAGCAGCGCTGCCGGGCTTGGTCGGCTCCATGAACACCGAGAGCAGATTGGCCCCGGCAAACTCCTTGGCGCGGCTCAGTTCCAGGTAGTACTGACCACCGGTGACCACCGCCTCGCGGCGGAACCAGACCTTGTCGCGCGCGCCGTTGTCGTAATAGACGATCACGTAGAAATCCTTGACGTTCTTGTCGCTGATGCGGATGTCGAGGAAGCCAGCGTTCACCGCCTTGCGCGCTTGGCCTGCGTTACTGAGCAGTTCGATACGCTCGTTGACCTTCAGCGCCGGACGCTGCAGGCGGTTGGTCATGACCTCGGTGGACACCGGGCAGCCGCCCTTGATCGCTGGAATCAGCTGGCGGTACATCAGCTCGGATTCCAGCTGGTAGTTGGCCGGCAACTCCCAGATGATCAGCTTGGGCGGCGCCTTGGGCTTGTAGTTCTCCGACAGCAGGTATTCGAGTAACGAGCCGTCCTGGCCGACGCCGGGCAGGGCGTAGTTGAGAATGTCGACGTCGAGGAACTGCTTGAGGTAGCCGTCGAAGTTGAACTGCTTGCTCTCGTCTTCCCGGGCGGCGGCGTTACTGTCGCCGACCAGGATCACCTGCGGATCCGGCGCGTCGTCGAACAAGGCATCGGCGCCCTGGTCCGCGGGGATGGTCTGGTAGCCACGCACGTACTGGAAACCGTAGTTGTTGCCGCAGATATAGCTCAGCGCCAGGTTCAGGGTGCCGTCTTTGGGCACCATCACCCCAGGCTCGGTGCGGTACTGCTTCTTGTCCAATGAGGCATAGAACGGCTGACGGCGTACTTCCTCGGCCACCAGGCGGGCGGTGGCTTCAGCGCCCGCCGGCGTCCAGTGGTGATCGCGGCGGAAGAAGAACTCGCCCTCGGGCGGGTTCTGCACCACCTGCATCATCGGTGCGACGATGGCACCGCCGTTGCGCAGTTGTTGCAGATAACTGCTCAGGTTGCCGCTGGCGCGGGCGAAGTCGAAACCATGCAGTTTGTCGGCGTACAGCTTGTCGCGGTGCATCAGGCCGCGGGTTGGCTGGATGGCCATGGCCACCTGGATACCCTGACGATGGAAGGTGTCCATCAGGCGTGCGAACTCCGGGCGCATCGGCGCCGGGATGCCGAAGTCGTTGGTCAGGTCGACCGCCGAGCGAAACAGCCAGCGATCCTTGCCCGGCACGATTTCGCGCATCAGCTTCATGCGCCCTTCGGCATAGTGCTGGGGATTGCTCAAGCCGGGGCACATCAGGCACTCCAGGCCTTTGCAGGTGGCCGGGTTGCTGTCGGCGGCCGCGCCGTGCACGCTGAACAGCGCGCCGGTAACGGCCAGGCCAAGGGCGAATAGGCTTTTCATGGCGCCGCTCACTCGCTCGGGTCGATGCTGTTGGCCAGGCTCATGCTGCGATAGCCGTTGCCCTGAGGCAGCAGTACGTAGCTATAGGAACGGCCTTTCTTGAGGAACAGTTCGTCGAACTGGGCGATTTTCTGCTGCTGGTCATAGGCGGCAAAACCGATCTTGATTTCGTTGACCATGCGGCTACCGGTCTGGTCCTTGCCCAGGGTGTCGACCACCACACTCTTGCCATCGACGGTTTTCAGCGCGACCTTGGCCGGGGTCAGGTTGTAGAAGGCGATCTGCGCTTTTTTCGGCTCGTTGACGTACTTGTCGGCAATCAGCGTCAGCGTGTTGCCGTCATAGACCACGGTGCTCGCGGCATTGGCCTTGAGCTGTGGCTCGATGGCCTTGGCACCGACGGCGATCTTGTGGTTACCGGCCGGGGTGAAACGGTAGCCACTCAGTTGTCCGGCGGCGACCCGCTGCGGGTTGACCTTGCCGCTCAGAGTCACGTCGATGTTGCTCTCGGACAGGTTGAGCACCCGCACAAAGGCGGAGTCGGCCGGGGCCACGGCGTCGTACAGGTCGGCGTTGCCTTCGGCGGCCACGCCTTGGGTGCTGACCAGCAACAAGGCGCTGGCGGTGAGCAGGTGCTTGAGCGAACGGTTCATGTCGATCTCCTTGAAAGTGTCAGAAATGCTGGGTCTGGCCGGGACGGCTCAGAGAGCCCAGGCGGTGGGCGAGCAGGGTGCGCAGCGGGAACTCCCAGATCACCGTGTCGATCTGCGGGTTCTTGAGGTCGTCGCTGGCGAGGAACTGGTTCATCGCCTCGAACGGGCCGCGGGCTTCCACCGCGACACTGAGCAGGTCGCGGTTGAGCGCCTCTTTGAGAAAACCGGTGAAGTTCCAGTCGTCGATCTTGCTGTAGCTGGTGCCGACCAGCAGCAGGCTCTGCTGTTCGTCGGCGAACAACGCGTCAGTGTTCTGTTCGGCCTTGAGGGTTTCGTACAGGGCGATCTGGCTGGGGCCGAACTGCGGGGCCAGTTGGGCGTGATTGAACTGGATGTAGTTCATCAGGTCGCCCTTGACGGTTTTTTCCGCGACCTTGTGTGACACGTAGCGCTCATCGCCGAGCAGGTCAGGGCGCTGACGGGCCAGTTCATAGGCCGTCAGCCGCGCGCCTTCCGGGCTCCAGTGGGTGTCGGATTTAAGGAACAGTTCCGGGCCGGCGCTGTTGTACAGGAAGGCCGAACGCACGGGCGTGACCTCGGTTTTCTGCGCCTGCAGGCCGGCAATGAAGCGGTCGTACAGGCTGATCGCCCGCGGATCGACCGCACGCTCGGTGTGGGCGCCATAGACATCCACCTTCATCGGCAGCGGCAGCAGGATCAGGCGTTTGTTATGCGCCTTGAGCTTTTGCTCGACCTCGGCGATTTGCGCCAGCTGGCCTTCCAGGTTGGCTTGCAGGTTGTTCGGTACGCGGTACTCCTGGTTGGTGTACAGCCAGCCGTCCTTGCCCAGCACCACGCCTTTGGTGCCTTCGTCGAACAAGTGGTACTGGGCGTTGGCCCACAGTTCAACCGAGGGTTCGCGCAGGAAGAAGCGCTTGTCGTAGACCTGCTCGAATTTGCGCAGCAACTTGCCATCGACAAACAGGTTCCAGGCATCGCTCTGGCTTTTGGCGAAGCTGAACACTGGCGGCAGGGAATAGACGAACATCCCTGCCAGCACTACGCCAAAGAGGATGCCGTTGACCTTGCTCGCCGAACTCATGACCGGGTACATGGCCGTCTCCTAGAACTGGAAGTACAGAAAGGGTGAAAAGGAGTTCGCTGCCAGGCTGCTCAGCGCCAGGGCGAAACCGGCCCACAGCAGCACGGCCTTGAGGCCACCGACATGACGCATGAAGTACTGCTCTTTATTGCCGGCGTAGTAGCGCACGTTGTTGCTGCCGGCCAGCACCAGCCAGCACAGGGCGACGGCGGCAAACGACATGGCCATCTTCGAGGCTCCGAGCACGTACAGGTCCAGCGAGCCCAGGCCGTTGAAGCCGAACAGCGCCTGGTAGATGTCCAGGCTGTGACGCAGGTCGTTGGTGAAGAACAGCGGCATGCTCAGGATGATCAGCACGAAGGTGCGCAGGTTGCGTCCCAGGTGGTAGGGCGTGGTGATCTTGGTCGCCAGGTTGTATTTGCGTTCGATGACCATCCCCAGGCCAAAGAACAGACCCCAGAAGATGAAGGCGAAGCTTGCGCCGTGCCACAGCCCCGACAGCAGCATGGTGTAGACCAGTGCCGGCAGTGCCCCGGCCACCCGTTTGCGCACCAGCGGCATGTACACGTAGTCGCGCAGGAAATGCGCCAGGGTCATGTGCCAGCGAGCCCAGAACTCGGTGATGCTCTGCGAGACGTAGGGCTGGTTGAAGTTCTCCGGAAAACGGAAGCCCATCATCAACGCCAGGCCCAGGGCCATATGGCTGTAGCCGGCGAAGTCGAAGTACAGCTGCAGGGTCGAGACCACCAGGCCGAACCAGGCGTCGCTGAGCTGCAGGGTGCCTTCGCTGATGAACAGCACGTTGATCGGTGCCAGCTGGTCGGCGATCAGCACCTTCATGATGAAGCCGAGCATGAAACGACACACGCCCAGGGAAAACAGCTCCAGGGAGTGGGTGCGCTGGCGCAGCTGCGGCGCCAGCTGGCTGTAACGCAGGATCGGGCCGGCGACCAGGTGCGGGAACAGAGCAACGAAGGCGGCGAAGTCGATGAAGTTGTTGGTTGGCGTGGCGTCCTTGCGGTAGATGTCGACGATGTAACTCAGGGCGTGGAACACATAGAAGGAGATGCCCAGCGGCAGGAAGATGGTCTCCAGGCTCCAGGTGTTGATACCCAGCGGCGCGAGCAGGGCGGCGAGCACTTCGGCGCCAAAGTTGGCGTATTTGAAGTAGCCCAGGGTCGACAGGTTGCCGACGATACCGATCCACAGCAGGCGCAGGGCCCAGCGTTTGTCGCCGGCATCCAGGCGCGCCTTGATGCGCAGGCCGAACCAGTAGTTCCAGTAGGTGATGGCGACAAACAGCAGCAAAAAGTCCGGCCGCCACCAGGCATAGAAGATGTAGCTGGCAGCAACGATCACGGTCGAGCGCCACTGCGGCCGGGCGAGGAAGTACACGGCCAGGAACAACGGCAGGTAGAGGAACAGAAAGACGTTGGAGGCGAAGATCATCGGAGGGTCCGTCCTTAGTAGCTGATCACCACGCCGACACTCAGCTGGTAGTCATCACCGCTGTCCAGGGCGTTGCCGGCATTGAGGTAGCTGGCGCTGACCAGGGCGTTGACGTCCAGGTGCTTGCCGTCGATGGCCACGGGAAACATCTTCCAGTAGTAATTGAGGTCGTACATTTGCCCGACATCCTTGCCGCCACCGTGGTTGCCCTGGGCAATGGCGCGGTTGCGTTCGCTGCGCTGGTCACCGTCGATGCGCACTGGCAGGGTGCCGTCGGCATCGCGCAGTTTCAGGTCGGTCACGCGCAGGTCGAGGGCACTGCGCGGGGTCGGGTTGGTTTCCAGGCTGATACCGTAGTAGCTCAGGTTGCGCAGGTCGAGACTGACGAAGGAACTGGTCAGGCGCGTGCTGTAGCTGCCCTGGCGGGTGATGCGGTCGGACTGGATGGCATTGAGGCGAAAGCCGTCGTTTTCGTTGCTTGGCTTGTCGGTCAGGCCGCCACGCAAAGCTACCCGTGGCGTCCAGGGCAGGTCGTGAAAGCGCTTGCCGATCTCGCCCAGGGCTGCCCAGCCGCTGGCATTGTTGCCGGTGCTGGTGGTGCCGTTGCCATCGGTGTTGTCGACCTTGCCATCGAGACCGGCCAGCTCCAGGTGGTAGTCACTGAACAGCGGGCTGACATCCAGGTCATCGGCCTTGAAGAACAGCCCGTAGCGCATGCCCTTGAAGTCGTAGCGATCTTCCGGGTCGTGGCCGCTGTGGTCATTCTCGTGCATCAGGCGCACGCCGGCCCAGTTGCGCTCGCTCCAGCGGTAGGCGTATTCACCCATCAGGTAGGTGGTGCGTTCTTCGCTGTCGGCCAGGCTGTTGACGTCGCTGTTGTAGTTGTAGAACTTCTGCCCCACGGCAAAAAAGCCACGGGAGAAGGTGTCGTTGTAGTTGAAGCGCAGCGACTCCAGGCTGTCGTCCCACCAGATGCCGTAGTCATCGAAGTAGCGTTGGCGGCCGACCGACAGCGAGAAGCGCGGGTCATCGCCGAGCAGGTTGCGTTTGACGTACAGCTCGCGCAGTTCGGCGTACCAGCCTTCAGGCTGTTCGCGGTCGAAGCTGTTGCTGTTCTCGTTCTGCGTGCTGATCGACTGGCTGGAGTCATAGTTCAGCCACAGGCGGCCATAGACCATCCACTTGGCCCAGCGCTTTTCCGGCGAGTACCAGGCAAACGATGGCTCGTAGCGCAGGCTGTAGAACATCTCGCGGCTGCGGCCGACCTCGGAGTTTTCCGGGCCGTAGCCGGTCTGCACGGTCAGTTTGTTGAAGAACTCCGAGGTGATCACCGGCGCACTGCCGTCGCTGGGCAGCACCCGCACCGGTTCGTTGCTGTCTGCTTCGGGGCCGGTGATTTCTTCGGCGGCCATGGCCGGGTACAGCGGTGTCAGGGCCAGCAGGGCACCGAACAGGGAGTGATGCGCTTTCACAGGGTTGCCTCCTTCAACAGATCGGCGCGCGCCGCCAGGGCACGGTCGATGTCATCCTTTTTCAGGGTCTTTTCCAGGCGTTTGATCAGGCTGCGGGCACCACTTTCGCCCAGTTCAAGCGCCACCTGGGCATAGGTGTAGGCCTTGACCGGGTCATGGCAGATGGCCCGGCCATAGGCGTGCAGGGTGGCCATGCGGTACCAGGCCGTGGTTGAGCCGGCCTGGGCCTGGGCCTGGAAAATCTGCAGGGCCTTGTCCTGGTCCGGCTCATCCTCTACGCCCTTGCTGTAGTAGTCGGCGAGCAGCAACTGGGCATCGGGGTAGTGGCTGGCGATCAGTTCATCAATCAGCGCGCGGGCTTTTTGCGGGTCCAGGGTTAACCAGTTGTTGACCATATAGAACGAGGCTTGCAGGGCCTTGGCGCGGGTCGGCTCATGGGCTTGCACCTGGTTGATCAGGGCCTGGGTCTCTTCCGCGTTATGCGCGGTGGGGTCGGAGATCATGTAGCTGGCCTTGGACGCTATCGCCGGTACATAGCCGCGCTCGACAGCATGGTCACGCCAGCGCAGGGCCTCGGCCCGAGCCAGCTCCAGTTCGTCGCTGCGCGCTTTTTCCCGGGCCAGCTGCGCGGCGTCAGGTTGCACCTGGGCAGTGCCCATGGCGCGTACCTGGCGCTCCTGACGGTCGCTTTCCAGGTCGGCGCGCTGCACGCTGTTGATGCTGTCAAGCAGCGAGCCGATGCGGTGCACGATCTCCACCGCCAGGGTTGGCCGCTGGGCTTCGAGGCTACGGGCGAAGGCCGGGAAGGCGCGGTCCTGGTCTTCACCGAGGAAGCGGTAGTAGCGATCGATGGCCCGCACATCCACGCGCACTGCTTGCTGGTACCAGTGCTCGGCGGTCTGCCGATCGCCCTGGCGTTCAGCCAGCACTGCACGGTACAGCTCGGGGCGGCAGTTGAGCAGGCACGATTGCTGGTACAGCGCCAGCAGGTGCTGCGCCTGGTCGTTGGAGACCAGTTGCGGGTAGACCAGAAACACCTCCAAGGTGGTGCTGGCATTGCGCGGGTCGAGGGTTGCCGGATAGCGCGTCAAGGCCTGGGCTACCCAATCACGCTGGCCTTTTTGCAGGCTCGGGGTGCGATCAAGCAGACGTGCCAGCGAGGCCAGCGCCGGAATCTGCCCACGGCCGTCAGCGAATGCTTCCTTGTACAGGCCGAGTACTTCCTGACGGCTGGCGCCGTCGGTGTTGGCCAGGACATCGCCGAGAAGCAGCTTGGAGGCCAGGTCGCCACGATCGGACAGCAGGCGCAGGTCGCTACTGACATTGGCGCTGGGGTCCTTGTACAGCGCGTAGCGGATCTGCTCCAGGCTCTGGCCGGCCGACACGGCACTGGCACAGGCTACGCACAGGCCTGCCAGAAGCAGACGGGAGGGCATCATCGCGTTCATCGCCAATCCTTCCTTTGCGCTCAACGCGATGCCGTGAACGGCAAGCCCAGGAACAGGTCCACCGCCACCGGCTTCTGGTAGGCCTGGCGTGGCAACGGGGTGTCCGGAGCGATGGTCAGGGCGAGGTTCTTGTTGGCTTCATCGACACGCGAGTCGACCACCTTGCCGCTGAAGTGCTGGTCCAGGCCGAACACCTTCAGGTCCACCGAGGTGACCCGGGAGATATCGGCCAGCTTGTCGAACGGCACATTGGCGGTAACGAACAGGCCTTCGTCACGCGGCAGCAAGTGCATCAGCGGCGCCTGTTTGTAGCCGTAGCCATCCAGCGGCTTGCTCGGGAAGTAAACCTCGCAGTCGCACGGGCTGTTGATCACCGTCTCGATGGTGGCGCGTCCGAGCAGCGTCTGCAGATCGCCTGGCGACAGGTCGGCCACGGCTTTCATGTCCGCCGGGCTGGTGAAGCTGGTGGCCAGCTGGGTGGAGATATTGGCCAGCGGCTGGCCGGCTTTCACCTCGGTCTGGCCGGGCTGCAGGAGGAACTTCACATAGCCGTTGTCGGGCATGCTGATGAGCTGGGCGTTGGCTGAGACCTGGGCCTGCACCGCGGGAATGCGGAAGAACAGCAGGTAGCTCTTGTAGGCCACAAAGCCCAGGGCGGCGAGACCGGCAGCGGCGTAGAGCAGAGTGCCGGTCACGGCCTTGAGACGATCGCTGCTGCTGCGCGCGCTGGCGTGCTGTTGCTTGCGTTCCTTGATGTAGTTCTCGCGCTGCATCACGTTGAACAGGCCGTTGATGTCGGCAATCTCGCCCGACAGGTAGGCGCTGATGATGTAGCGCAGGATGTCGCGCTTCTGCGCATCGAGGTCGACGAACTGGGCGCCGACTTCTTCGCCGCGCTGGGAGACGATGCGCACCTTGCTGTCCAGGCTCAGGTCGACCTGGTTCAGGCGCAGGCGGATCGAGGCGTTGTACAGGCTGCCGATGGTCAGCGGTTTGTCGTGACGCAGGCCGATACCGCCCAGGGAAATGTCCTGCAAGGTGGTTTCCACAGTCGGCTGGCCGGCCGCTGCCAGGGTGACGCGGGCATTGATCCGGGTGCGCACGTACTGGCGTTCGTCGATCGCTTCATGGACGACATTGGCTGCAGTTTTACCGGGAACTGTAGGTGTACTTGAGCTACTCATGGCAGGCGGCTTTCCTTAACGTTGCGTGAGTTCGAGAAGAACCGAGATGACCCCGAAGAAAATCGCGATGGAAGAAAACAGCATCGCCTTGGAGGACCAGCGGTTCAGGGCGGCATCGAAGTCGACGCTGCCGTTGCTTAAAGTGGTTTTCTGTCGGGTCCAGCGCTGCTGGTCCATATGGAACAGCGCGTAGATCTTCATCACCGAGCCGACAATCTGGTTGTAATAAAGAACGAAGGGGTACACCGGGCTCACCGGGTGGCCTGCGAACAGAAACAGCACGGTGACAATGCTGCGCGACAGCAGCACCCAGAACAGGTACACCAGCAGGTACTGGATGCCGAACACGAGGCCTGCGACCACCGAGGCGGTCAGGCCCATCAGACAGGTCCACATCGACACCCGCTGATCGAGCAGCACATACAGGGTGAACAGGCCCAGGCGCGCGCGGCCGAGCAGGGCGGTGGCACGAAAGTTCTGGCGCAGCGAGTTGCCGTACCAGCGGAACATCAGCAGGCGGGTGGCGCGCCAGAAGCTGTTGTCCGGTGGATGCTCGACGGTCAGGGTATTGCTGTCGGGCACGTAGAAGGTGTCCCAGCCAGCACGCATCAGGCTCAACCACGACGACTTGTCGTCACCGGTGAGGAACTGGAAGCGGCCCAGGCGCCAGTGTTCGAGAAAGTCGGCTTCGACGTCGCGGATGAAGTCCGGATTGGTCATGACGCTGGCGCGAAAGAACGACAGCCGTCCGGTCAGGGTCAGCACCCGGTGCGACAGGGCCATGGAGCACATGTTGATGTGCCGCTGGACAAAGCGCATCGAGTGCCACTGGCGCATCAGATTGCTGCCTTCGACCTCGCAGAACTCGTTGGTGGTCAGGCCGCCAACCTTGGGCAGGTAAGCGAACAGCTTGACCGCCCGTTCGACGCAGCCCGGCAGCATCATGGTGTCGCCATCGACCACACCGACCACCGAATCCTCCAGCGGCATCTGCCGCGACAGGGCGCGGAAGGCATGGGCCAGGCCATCACGCTTGCCGGTACCACGGGCGCGAACGATCACCAGTTTGATGTCGTCGCGGTCCTTGACCTCGTTGCGCATGATTTGCTTGATGAACTGCTCGTCGCCTTTTTCGACGATCGAGGCAATCACCGTGCACGGCACCTTGAGCCGTTGCACCTCCTGGAACACCGACTGGTAGACCTTGAAGGTGGTGTGGGTGGGGATGCGAAAACTGGTCACCACCATGAACATGTGCGCGGGCAGCGCCGCATCGCCCATGCGCTCGACGGCCTTGCGGATGCGCGGGAACTTCCAGTGCAGGAAGTACATACCGCGCGCGTAGTGGACGATGGCATTGCCATAGCGCCACATGCCCAGGGTGCCGATGAAGAAGATGAAGCTGTGGTGGCTCGGGTCCAGGTACGCCGGGGCGATCATCTCCGATGCCAGGGCGATCAGGCCGAACAGGCAGGCCCAGGCGCATAAGCTCATGGCTGCCCGTCGTGCGCCTGAAGGCGGTTGTTGCTGTCGTTCCATCTAACCGTTGCTCCGTTGTACAGGCGCCTGAGCCTGAGCGAAACGCGCACTTGCCAGGCCCGGCCGCAGTGCGGCAGGCAGAC
This sequence comes from Pseudomonas alkylphenolica, assembly GCF_000746525.1. NCBI lineage: Bacteria > Pseudomonadati > Pseudomonadota > Gammaproteobacteria > Pseudomonadales > Pseudomonadaceae > Pseudomonas > Pseudomonas alkylphenolica. The sequence continues at coordinate 3,503,595 of NZ_CP009048.1, read as the reverse complement.
AGAGGCAGGAGTGCAGTTCGCTCAGGCGCAGGCCTGGGATGCTTGCCGGGTGCTCTCTACGGAGTCTCAGGCGTTACCAGCAGATACCCTGTTGGCTGCTGTTGCTGCCATGGGGCATGAAGCCGACCAGGTCGATGACCTGTTTGCCATCAGCGACATCCAGGGCCTGGGCGAAGCTATCGTCGTTGTTGCCCAGCACAATCACGTCAGCCCCGTTGATGACCTGGCTGAGGTCGCTGCAGAGCAGGGACGAGACGTGAGGGATCTTCGATTCGATGTACTCGCGGTTGGCGCCGAAAACCCGTGCGTACTCGACGTTGGCGTCATAGATACTCAGCTCGTAACCCTTGCCGATCAGCATCTCGGCCAGTTCCACCAGCGGACTTTCGCGCAGGTCGTCAGTACCGGACTTGAAGCTCAGGCCGAGCAGGCCGATGCGGCGTTTGTCCTGGCGAGCGATCAGCTCGAAGGCATTGCGCACCTGGTTGCGGTTGCTGTCCATGATCGAGGCCAGCAGCGGGTGCTCAACGTCCAGTTGCCCGGCGCGGTAGGTGAGGGCGCGCACGTCCTTGGGCAGGCAAGAGCCACCGAAGGCGAAGCCTGGACGCAGGTAGTAGCGCGACAGATTGAGTTTGTAGTCCTGGCAGACCACATCCATCACTTCGCGGCCATCGACACCGGAGGCCTTGGCAATGTTGCCGATTTCGTTGGCAAAGCTGACCTTGGTCGCGTGCCAGACGTTGCAGGTGTACTTGATCATCTCGGCGACTTCGATCGACTTGCGGATCACCGGTGCATCAAGGCCCTTGTACAGCGACTCAAGGAGGTCGCCGGACTGTTGGTCCAGCTCGCCGATCACGGTCATGGCCGGGAAGTCGTAGTCCTGGATCGCAGTGCTTTCGCGCAGGAACTCGGGGTTCACGGCAACCCCGAAATCAACACCGGCGCGTTTGCCCGAAGCTTTCTCAAGCAGTGGGATGACCACATTTTTCGCCGTGCCTGGCAGTACCGTGCTGCGCACCACGATGGTATGGCGGCTGCCTTTGTCGCGCAGGGCCATGCCGATTTCGCGACACACCGCTTCCATGTAGACCAGGTCCAGGTCACCGTTTTTCTTGCTCGGCGTGCCGACGCACAGCAGCGACATCTCGGTCGCCAGCACGGCGGCCTGAACATCAGTGGTGCCGCGCAGGCGGCCATGATTCACACCATCGAGCAACAGTTGCTCAAGCCCGGGTTCGACAATCGGCGATTTGCCCTGGTTGATCATGTCGACCTTGGCCTGAGAAATGTCGACGCCCAACACCTGGTGGCCGCGGGCGGACAAACAGCCGGCACACACGGCACCCACATAACCCAGTCCAAAAATACTGATGTTCATAGTTCCCTCTTCCGGGTTCGGCAATGCCGACCCGGTTACTCGGTTTATCGGTGATGTCGACGAGGCGAGCACGCATAAACATATCGCGCACTGAACAGGCGATGGCCGTGTTGTTCGTTGTCTTATTTCTATCCTAAGGGGGAAATTTTTAGTTACGCAAGCAATCTGTTGTTGTTAATTCAAAACTAATTGATATTTGCTTTTTAAGTTTAAAAAACACTTATAAATCAATAACTTAAAGTTGCCAATAAGTTGTGTGTCAAAAAACAGGCTTTGTTGCTCTGGCGGTTTTATGGCGCCAATAAAATGAGTTTTATTGCGTTTTCGACGACGTTTTGGCGGGTTTGTTGCTGGGTTTTGCTGTTGTCATTGAACTTTTTTGTTGGCTTGAATTGTGGTGAGTGATGGCGTTTAGATAGTTGTTGAGTAGCACTAAAGTGCCATTTTCGCCGGGATGAAAGTTTACCTGCCGATATTCGGTTCTAAGGCCGTCGAGCGCCGAGTAAATTCCTTGTACAGACAACCTCAGGCAGGTGAGGCATGTGCCGGCTTGTGCAGTACTCGTGTTCCTGTGCATAGTGCTGTGCGACTGGCCTATCCTGTAGGTCTTACGTAGTTGCCCCTCTGGGTGATGTATCAAGGACATGGATCGCAATGAACGGAATCGGTGCCCGTCTACGGGAAGAAAGGGAGCGTCTGGGGCTGACTCAGCGGGTGTTCGGTGACATTGGTGGGGTCGAGCCCAATGCCCAGGGCAAGTACGAGAGTGGCGAGCGAACGCCCAAGGCCGATTACCTGGCGGCGGTGGCAACGCGTGGCGTCGATGCCCTGTATGTGTTGAGCGGTACACGTACGCTTGTCCTTCAGGGCAGTCTGAGCCCGGAGGAGGAGCGCTTGCTGGGGGCTTTTCGCGGCTTGCCCGCGGCCGATCAGGCCGCCATCGCGCAATTGCTCGGTAGTCTTGCCAATGCTCTGCCAAGGGCCTATGCGAAGGTTTCCAGGCGTGACTCGAGTGTTTTTGGCCGTGAAGTGGGCAACGGCGAAATAGCAGCGATGCGATGACGTGTTCCGTTAGCTCTAGCGCCTGGTTTTTTGCTAAGGTGGCGGGATCCAATTGCCGCCGCAGTGTGAGGTGTCTGCTTGATTAGGGTCCTGGTGGTCGATGATCACGATCTGGTACGTACGGGCATCACCCGCATGCTGGCCGATATCGATGGTCTGCAGGTGGTGGGCGAGGCCGACTCTGGCGAGGCATCGTTGAAGGTCGCGCGTGAACTCAAGCCCGATGTGGTCCTGATGGATGTGAAAATGCCCGGGATCGGTGGTCTTGAAGCCACACGCAAGCTGCTGCGCAGTCATCCGGATGTGAAAGTGGTGGCAGTGACCGCCTGCGAGGAAGACCCGTTTCCCACGCGCCTGTTGCAGGCGGGGGCGGCCGGCTACCTGACCAAAGGTGCGGGCCTGGATGAAATGGTCCAGGCCATTCGCTTGGTGTTTGCCGGTCAGCGCTACATCAGCCCGCAGATCGCCCAGCAACTGGCGCTCAAGTCGTTCCAGCCGCAAGGCTCGCCGTTCGATGCACTGTCGGAGCGGGAAATCCAGATCGCCTTGATGATCGTCGGTTGCCAGAAAGTGCAGATCATCTCCGACAAGCTGTGCCTGTCACCGAAAACGGTCAATACTTACCGTTACCGGATCTTCGAAAAACTCTCGGTCACCAGCGACGTCGAACTGACGCTGCTGGCGGTCCGCCATGGCATGGTTGACGCCAGTCTCTGAACTCATGACCCCTGTGTTCGATTCAAGTGCTTTCCTGGCGACCTGCAGCGGTCGCCCGGGTGTTTACCGGATGTTCGACGGTGAAGCCCGGCTGCTGTATGTCGGCAAGGCGAAGAACCTCAAGAAGCGCCTGGCCAGCTATTTCCGCAAGACCGGCCTGGCGCCGAAGACGGCTGCCCTGGTGGCACGTATCGCCCAGGTCGAAACCACCATCACCGCCAACGAGACCGAAGCGCTGCTGCTTGAGCAGACACTGATCAAGGAATGGCGGCCGCCGTATAACATCCTGCTGCGCGACGATAAGTCCTACCCTTATGTGTTCCTCTCCGACGGACCGTTCCCGCGGCTGGGGATTCATCGCGGCGCCAAGAAGCTGAAGGGCAAGTACTTCGGGCCTTACCCCAGCGCGGGGGCGATTCGTGAAAGCCTGAGCCTGCTGCAGAAAACCTTCTTCGTCCGGCAATGCGAAGACAGCTATTACAGCAACCGCACCCGGCCGTGCCTGCAATACCAGATCAAACGCTGCAAGGCGCCTTGTGTCGGCCTGGTCGAGCCTGAGGAATATGCCGTTGATGTACGTCACTCGGTGATGTTCCTCGAAGGCCGCAGTCATCAACTGACCAACGAGCTGAATGCCGAGATGGAGCAGGCCGCCATGGCCCTGGAGTTCGAGAAGGCCGCCGAATTGCGCGACCAGATCGCCTTGCTGCGCCGGGTCCAGGACCAGCAGAGTATGGAGGGCGGCAGCGGCGACGTGGACGTCATCGCCGCGTTCACCAACCCGGGTGGCGCCTGCGTGCACCTGATCAGTGTGCGCGGCGGGCGGGTGTTGGGTAGCAAGAATTTCTTTCCCCAGGTTGGGATCGAAGAGGAGGTGGCCGAGGTCATGGCCGCGTTTCTCTCCCAGTACTACATCGGCAATGCCGAGCGCGACCTGCCGGGCGAGCTGATCGTCAACGTGGTGCACGAAGACTTCGCAGCGTTCACCGCCGCCATTGAAGCCTTGCGCGGGCGTGAGTTGACCATCAGCCATCGGGTGCGCGGTACCCGTGCGCGCTGGCAGCAATTGGCGGTGACCAACGCCGAGCAGGCACTGGGTGCGCGCCTGGCCAACCGTCAGCACATGGCCTCACGGTTCGAAGCGCTGGCGCAGGTGCTGGACCTGGATGAAACCCCGCAGCGCCTGGAATGCTACGACATCAGCCACTCCAGCGGTGAGGCGACGGTCGCCTCCTGCGTGGTGTTCGGCCCGGAAGGCCCGTTGAAGTCCGACTACCGGCGCTTCAACATCGAAGGCGTTACCCCCGGTGACGACTATGCGGCCATGCACCAGGCGCTGACCCGACGCTTCGGGCGGATCAAGGACGGCGAGGGCAAGCTGCCCGACGTACTGCTGGTCGACGGTGGCAAAGGCCAGCTGAATATGGCTCGCGAGGTGCTCCAGGAACTGGCGGTTCCCGACCTGATCCTGCTTGGCGTGGCCAAGGGCGTGACGCGCAAGGCCGGCTTTGAAACGCTCTACCTCAACGACGCTGCCCATGAGTTCACCCTCAAGGGCGACTCGCCGGCGTTGCACCTGATCCAGCAGATCCGTGACGAAGCGCACCGTTTTGCCATTACCGGCCACCGTGCCCGGCGTGGCAAAGCCCGGCGTACTTCCAGCCTGGAAGACGTCGCCGGGGTAGGGCCAAAGCGTCGTCGTGACCTGCTCAAACACTTCGGTGGTTTGCAGGAACTGACCCGCGCCAGCATCGAAGAAATCGCCAAAGCACCGGGAATCAGTAAAAAGCTTGCCGAGTCGATTTATGCCAACCTGCATAGCGAGTAGAATGCACGCTCACTTTGCAGCCAGTTGTGCCGATGAATATCCCAAATCTACTTACAGTTCTTCGCGTCCTGCTCATTCCGATCTTCATTCTGCTGTTTTATGTTCCGTATCACTGGAGCTATATCGCAGCGAGCAGCGTCTTCGCCATTGCGGCGGCCACTGACTGGCTTGACGGTTACCTGGCCCGTCGCCTGCAGCAGAGCACGCCCTTTGGTGCCTTTCTCGACCCGGTAGCCGACAAGCTGATGGTCGCCGTGGCCCTGGTGCTGCTGGTGCAGGTGCATGCGAACTTCTGGCTGACACTGCCAGCGGCGGTGATCATCGGTCGCGAGATCGTGGTATCGGCGCTGCGCGAGTGGATGGCCGAACTGGGGGCGAGGGCGCATGTGGCCGTGTCGAACCTGGGCAAATGGAAAACCGCGGCACAGATGCTGGCGCTGGTAATCCTGCTGGCCAACCCGCCGGTGCTGACCTTCTGGGTGATCCTGGGCTACGCCTTGCTGATGGTCTCTGCCGGCCTGACCCTGTGGTCGATGGTGCACTACCTGCGCGCCGCCTGGCCGCACCTGCGCGAAGGTTCGGAGCAAAAATAAAGCTTTTTTGAATCAAGGGCTTGACGGCGATTCATGATCCTATAGAATGGCCGTCACCAAATGCGGGAATAGCTCAGTTGGTAGAGCACGACCTTGCCAAGGTCGGGGTCGCGAGTTCGAGTCTCGTTTCCCGCTCCAAATTTGGCGTCGCAGTATTCAGGTACTGCATGCATTGGAAACAAGGTCGTTGGCCGTGTTTCTGTCCGGTATAACCGGTTGCTGTATTTTGCGGGAATAGCTCAGTTGGTAGAGCACGACCTTGCCAAGGTCGGGGTCGCGAGTTCGAGTCTCGTTTCCCGCTCCAAATTATGATCTACAGACGTCCATTGAAGTCTGTAAGTCGTTGAAATCAGGACCTTCGGGTCCTTTTTTCGTTCCAGCGAGTTCCACTGGAAACCACCGACAGCCACGACTTTTAAGTCCATTTTTAAGTCCATCAATACGGGTGTCACGGTTTCCGGATTGTTGCTGGAGGAGCGAGGCCTGCGCGACAAGTATCTAGTCCTGACCAAGAGTTCAGGAGCTAGAGCATGGCACTCTCAGATCTGGCTGTCCGGCAAGCAAAAGCAACCGGAAAGCCTTACACCCTCGGCGACCTTGATGGGCTGTCCCTGGCGGTGGCACCTGAAGGCGGCAAGTCGTGGCACTACCGCTACTACTGGGCCGGTAAGCAGAAACGCATGTCGCTGGGCACTTACCCCGAGGTCAGTCTCCGGGAAGCGCGTGCCCTACGCGACGAAGCCCGAGCTCTTGTGGCCAAGGGCATCAACCCCCGAGCACACCGTAAGCAGAAGCGGCAGTCCGTCCGTCTCGCGGACGAGAACACATTCAAGACCGTGTTTGACAAGTGGGTCGAGCACCGTAGGCTCGTTCTCAAGGAAGGACGGCAGAGCACGCTTTCACAGATCCAGCGCATCTTTGCCAAAGACGTTCTTTCTGTTCTTGGGAAGCGGTCAATTTATGAGATCCAGCGCCCCGACCTGTTGGAGGTCGTTGCAAGGATCGAGCGTAGAAAGGCGCTCACTACCGCCGAAAAGGTCCGTACTTGGTTCCGGCAGATGTTCCGTTACGCACTGATCATCGTCCCTGGGTTACCGCTGAACCCAGCGTTCGATCTGGATGTCGTCGCGTTGCCTCAGCCGCCTGTGCGTCACAATCCATTTCTGCGCATGCCTGAACTTCCGGTCATGCTCCAGATACTACGCAAGTATCCCGGTAAGCTGCAGACCCAGCTTGGCCTTCGGTTGCTACTTTTGACAGGGGTTCGCACTGGGGAGTTGCGACTGGCGACGCCGGATCAGTTCCGCCTTGATAAGGGCCTGTGGATCATCCCCCCTGAAGTGGTAAAACAGTTGCAGCTTGAACTGCGCAAGGAGGGCAAGCGTTCCGGTGATATCCCGCCCTACATCGTGCCGCTCTCTGTGCAGGCGATGGAGGTCGTTCACCACCTGCTCGATCAAGTCAAGCCAGCCCAGCGTTATCTGTTTGCCCACTACAGTGATCTGAAAAAACGCATCAGTGAAAACACGCTCAACTCCGCGCTGAAACGGATGGGGTACAAGGATCAACTGACAGGTCATGGCATCAGGGGGACCATTTCCACCGCTCTCAACGAAATTGGCTACCCTAAGGTCTGGGTCGATGCGCAGCTCTCGCACTCTGATCCTGACAAAGTGAGCTCGGCGTACAACCATGCCGAATACGTGGAGCAACGGCGGCGCATGATGCAGGACTGGGCCGACCGGCTGAACCTGTTCGAGCAAAACCAGATCGAGTCAGCCAGCATGCACCTCACGGTTCATCTAGAAGGTGTTCCGCAGTTGGCGGGAGGTTTTGATGAAGTGGTCCCTACCTCCGCGACGCATGCGCCAATCCTGCGGGTGACGAAGTCAGGGAACACGATGCCAACTCTGCCAGCGACTGTTCAACGTATATCGGCTGTTTCGGGACCAATGCCTGAGTTTTCGGATATTCAGCGTGAGCGGCTGGAAATGCTGGAGATGTTCAATGCCCCGCATAACCTGCCGGCGGCGGTGTTCGCTGAGATGGCCGGCAAATCACGCCGGTGGATCAGTTACGAGATTCAGGCCAGAAAAGTGCTTGCGCTGAGCCTGGGTAACCAGGGACGGCGCGTTCCAGATTGGCACCTAGATCCCCTGAAACATAGGCTGGTGCAGGCCGTTCTGAAGCATTCGCAGGACGCTGATTCCTGGGAGATCTACCGAGCATTACTGAATCCTCACCGAATGCTGGAAGACCGCACGCCGATCGGGGCCGTTACGTCAGCGAATTTCCATGAGGCTGTCATGGCTGCGTGTTTTACCTTGAAGAGTAGCGAGAGCGAGAACTCCTCTCCTCAACGAGCATAGAAAAGGATCGGTCACGAGTTCCGGGCCTTAATGCGGATTCCACGCCATCCGGCCACCCAGTCCGCTCTCATCTGGCCAGGCATTCCAGGGCCATCTGGCCACCTGTTCCACGGCCATCCGGCCGGGCAGTCGGAGCGCAGCGACGCAGGGGTGGCATTGTTAGTCCGGGTTGGCTGGCGTCGTCAATTTCTGCGTCCGTTTGCGCATTGATTCACCCTTCAGATTGATCCGGTAAGCGTTGTGCACCAGGCGGTCGAGGATAGCGTCGGCCAGGGTCGGATCGCCGATCAGTTCGTGCCAGTTGTCCACCGGCATCTGGCTGGTAACGATGGTCGAGCGCTGGCCGTAGCGGTCGTCCAGTAGCTCCAGCATGTCGCGCCGCTGTTCGGCGGTGAACGGGGCCAAGCCCCAGTCATCGAGGATCAGCAGGTCGGTCTTGGCGTAGCTGCTCATCAGCTTGGCGAAGCGCCCGTCGCCATGGGCCAGACCCAGTTCTTCCAGCAAACGCGGCAAGCGCAGGTAACGCACGCTGTAGCCTTCTCGGCAGGCCTGGTGGGCCAGGGCGCAGGCCAGCCAGGTTTTACCGACACCGGTGGGGCCGCCGATGATCAGGTTGAGGCCGTCGCGTAGCCACTGGCCGCCGCTCAGTTGCAGGATCAGCGCCTTATCCAGCCCGCGCGGGCTGCGGTAGTCGATGTCTTCGAGGCAGGCGTTGTGCTTGAGCCGGGCCTGGCGCAGGCGGCTGCTCAGGCGCTTGTCGTCGCGTTCAGTCAGCTCGCGGTCGACCAGCAGGCCGAGGCGTTCCTCGAAGCTCAGGCTGTCGATGTCCGGGGTTTTCAGTTGTTCGTTCAGCGCCTTGAGCATGCCGTGCAGGCGCAGGGTTTGCAGCTTGTCCAGGGTCGGATGGGGCAGCATGGTGGGATTCCTTGTGTTCAGTGGTAGTAGCCGGGGCCGCGCAGGTTGGCGTGGTCGTCCGGCAGCAGGGGCAGGTGCTGCTGGGCCAGCGGCAGGTTCTCCAGCCCCTGGCGCAGGATCGATTCGAGGCTCTTGTAGCTGCACGTGCCGAGGCTGATGGCGCGACGGCAGGCCAACTCCAGGCGCACTTCGCCGTGGGTTTTGCCCAGGCGCAGGATGCCCAGGCAGGCCCGGTAGCCCTGCTGCGGATGGATGCGCCGTTCGAGGATGTGCCGGATCACGCCGGCGGTGTTCGGCCCGGTCTGCTCGGCCCAGCGGATCAGCCGTTGTGGCGTCCACTCGGCATGCTCGCGATGGCTCTTGGGCATGTGCTCGGCCTGCGTGCTGTGCCGGCCCTTGTGCATTGAGCGCAGGTGGCTGGCCACTCGCTGGTTGGCGTGGAAACACTCGACGGTGCGCGCCGTCAGGCGCACCTCCAGCTGCTTCTTCACCAGTTGATACGGCACCGAGTAGTAATGCCCATCGACCTCGACGTGGTAGTCGATGTGCACCCGCGCTTTCTTCCACTCGGCGTAGACGTAGGGTTGCTCCGGCAGGGGGCGCAGCGCCGGACGATCCAGGCTGTCGAAGGCCGTCTGGCGCGAGCCCGGCAGCTTCTTGAACGGGCGTTGGTTGAGCCGCTCCAGCAACACGGAGATGGCGCTGTTGAGTTCGTCCAAGGAGAAGAACTGACGGTTGCGCAGGGCCGCGAGGATCCAACGCTCGACCACCTGCACGCCGACTTCGGCCTTGGCCTTGTCGCGCGGTTTGCGTGCCCGCGCCGGCACCACCGCCACTCCGTAGTGCTCGGCAAGGTCGCGGTAGCTGGGGTTGATGTCCGGCTCGTAACGATGGGCCTTGCTCACCGCGCTGCGCAGGTTGTCCGGCACCACGATCTCCGGCACGCCGCCGAGGAAGGCGAAGCAACGGGTATGCGAGCCTAGCCAGTCCGGCAGCTGCTGCGACCAGGTGGCTTCGGCGAAGGTGTAGCTGGACGCGCCGAGCACCGCGACGAACACCTGCGCCTGGCGGATCTCGCCGCTGTGGCGGTCGATAACCGGCACCGTCTGGCCGGCATAGTCGACGAACAGCTTCTCGCCGACGCGGTGCTCCTGACGCATCACCACGTCCAGCTTGCCCTGCCAGGCCCGGTAGTGCTCACAGAACCAGCTGTACTGAAAGCCCTGCGGCTGGCTCAGGCGGTACTCCTGCCAGAGCAGCGCCAGGGTCACCCCGGGGCGGCGCAGTTCGGCATGCACCCATGCCCAATCGGGTAAAGGCCGCTTCTCGCTGGCAACCGCCGGGGCCGGCGGGAACAGTTGCTGCTCCAACTCGGCATCGGACAACGAACAGGGCCAACTGAGACCACTGGCGGCAAAACGATTGAGGTAGTCGCCGACGGTGACACGACCGACCTGCACGCTGACCGCAATCTGGCGAGCTGATAGTCCGACCTCGAACTTGAGACGTAGTACTTCGCGAATCTTACGCATGGATAAACGCTCCACGACGACCTCTCTGCTTCGAAAAAGAGGTCGATGGTAGTGAAGAAATCCTGCGTAGCTGCCTGCCCGGTTGAGTGGCCGGATGGCCGTGGAATCAGTGGCCGGATGCGCGTGGAATGGGTGGCCGGATCAGCGTGGAATCGGTGGTCAGATGCTCATGGAATGGGTGGCCAGATGACCGTGGAATCCGCAGCCTTAAGGGAATGGCTGAGAATCTCGACATTTAATCGTTAGCTTGCTATCATACTTATACATTCCGCCATGTTGAGATGCTTGAGGAATTAGAAGCCCTGACGGCCACGAACCGTCAGGGCTTTACTTTGTCAGCTAAATGCTCAACTGGAAGATGGCCTCGGGGCAGGGGGTGGATGTCCTGTGAAATCCATAAGTTAATGGCTGGGGTGCAAGGGGTCGAGTGTTCGAATCACTCCGTCCCGACCATTTATCTTTAAGAAATCCAGTCACTTAGCGGTGACTGGATTTTTTTATGGTGCGCCAGGCATGGCGCGTTGCGCGAAGCGCAACCAGCTTGGCTGTGGTGGCCTCGCTGGTGACTTGGAGGTGAAAGTCCTCTACACACCCGGCAAGGGGAAGTGTTAGCCAGAGGCAAGGGTGTCGCGGGCGACTGCGAATCTGAAGGAAGCCCGAGGCAAAGTGCTGGCCTGACGAACAGGAAGCGGATTAGGCGGTGCAGCGGGGTAAGACGGCCATAATCGTCAAAGCCCAATACTTGCACGGAACGCTGTGACGTATATCCGACAGGCATAAGTAGGAAGGTCGCGCGAATTACCCTGGGAGATCTTCACGTTTGCCACTGTGCTACCGAGCGTCGAGAGGCGACGGGATGAACGTGCAGAAGTCAGCCGAAGCCGTAGTAAGTGACGAGTAACTCCGTCACCAAGGGCCGAACAGGTTATGCCGCCAGTAGGCGTCAGAGTCTCGTTGAATACCGAAATGCAGAAATTTCTCTCAGAGAAGACTGTCACTCCGAGTCCCGGACAGAATCCGCGGATGACGGCTGACAGCGCACAGGTATCAGCGGCGTCTATGGCGTGGACGAACGCGGAGCCGGACACGCTGATGGAGCGGGTGCTTGCACCGGCCAACCTCAGACGTGCGTATCAACGCGTAGTCAGCAACAAGGGTGCGCCGGGTGCCGATGGCATGACGGTCGACGAATTGGCGGGCTACGTGAAACAGTATTGGCCGACTCTCAAGACTCGGTTGCTGGCCGGCGAGTATCACCCGCAAGGTGTACGCGCCGTCGACATCCCCAAGCCAAAAGGCGGAACAAGACAGCTGGGAATCCCCTGCGTCGTGGATCGCCTGATCCAACAGGCACTGCTGCAACAGCTCACGCCGATCTTCGACCCACTGTTCTCGGATCACAGCTACGGCTTCCGTCCGGGCAGAAGCGCTCACCAAGCCATCGAAACAGCCCGTGCCCACGTGGCAGCGGGTCACCGCTGGTGCGTGGAACTGGATCTGGAGAAGTTCTTGGATCGTGCATCGCAATACCCTTTGGTTCATGAAGAGTGTTCGAAGAGGTCAGGTTGATCGTTGACAGCCTTGATACGCAAGCCTTTGCGTCGTCCGTGGCAGACCAGGACGGCGTCGAGTTCGCCGCGCTTTACACGTTGCAACACGGTTTGACGGGAAACACCGAGTAGCTTGGTTGCCTCCTGCATCACGACGTAGCCCTCTGGGGAGTGTTCAACGAAGCGGCGTCGCAATGAGTCGGTGATGCGAATACGCCAAGGCGCACCGGGCGTTGTTTGTTCGGCGGCGATGAAGCCGTCGTTGACCCAGCGATGTAGCGTGGACGGCGCAGTGCCCAACGCTCGGGCGGCTTGGCGGATGCTGAGCAACTCGCCGTCAGGGAGTACGGCGGGCAGTTCGAAACAAGGGATGTGCCAATGGCGCCGAAGGTTGCCCACAAGGCTCTGGTTGAAACGCAAGCCACGTGCGGTCACCCGACCTTGCGCATTGAGGATTCCGGCGATGATGGCATCAGGATGGTGTTCCGCCAGACGACGAACCAAGGCAATGGTGTCTTCGTCGGTGCGGATGGTCGCGGGTCGCGATCGCGGTAACGCGATATCGCATTCGGTGAGTTTGCCGCCTCGCCAACGTAATTTCAGATGAGCCTGATAGTGCTCGCGCTGGACGGTGATGGAGACTTCCTCGAGCAACGTGCGCAGCAATTGCTTCCTGTCACGCACCGTGAGATTTGGTGCGTCCCACAGTTGTTTGAGGTCTTTGCCGAGTACCAGCAGGCTCTTGCGCTGTTCAGGGCTCAGCGTACGTGGTCGAAGCTGTTCGCGCCGGGAAAGTTCTGCCTGGGCCTGTTCGAGTTCACGCAGCTGTGTCTCCCATTGTGTTTCAAGTCCGCGCGCGACCAGACAGTTCTCAGGATCCACGGCACGGTAGCGTCGTTCGGCACGCAGCGCTTCGTAGTGCGTCCGTTCGACAGTCAGGCGCCACTGCGCAAGTGCTGCATCGTGATCGGCCTCAAGACGTTCTGCGGCCTGTACGGCCGCTTCGAGGCCGGCCGGCTCAACGGCGTGCAGGAAGGCCAGCGCAACGGCGGTGTCAATCTGAAGGCCACCAATATTGAGGCAATAGACGCCACGACCATTCTCGATGCCTTTGTTCGAACAATGGTAACCCGGCGTCTGATTCGTGCCGCGGTAGTGGGTTTTAAGCGACCGACCGCAGTGGCCGCAGGTGGCCAGGCCTTGCAGCAAGGCGGTACCTTCCCTCACGGCTCCCCCGGTTTCATGGGGGCGGGGCTTGGTATTTGCAGCCAGACGCATTTGGTTGGCCTCATAGGTTGCCCAATCGATATAACCCTCATGGTGCTCACGGATAAGCACGGCCCATTGCGATTGAGGCAGACGCCGCAAGCGTGTCTTGAGCGTGCCGTGTTTATCGACATAGCGTTCTGTGCGCGTCTTGCCATAGCAGTAGGCTCCCGCATAAACCGGGTTGGTGAGCACATTGTAAATGGCGTTGTAGGTCGGTGCGACCCAGCGGATTTGCTCGTTGCGGTTCAATTGCAGAGGGAACGATAAGTTCTCGGAACGCAACCACAGCCAAACACGGCGGGCAGAGCCAAACTCGTTAAAACGTGCAAACACGGCATGTAGTGCGCTCACGACGGCTTCATCGGGATGCAACCTGACTTCGCCGTCGGCCTCGCCCCACACCAGTCCGGTCGGCAGACCCCGGCGCAACTCACCGCGAGCAGCCTTGTTGCGAATGCCGCCGTCCAGACGCGCGCGCAGAATGTGCAGTTCGGCCTCGCTCATAGTGCCCTTGAGTCCAAGCAACAGGCGATCGTTGAAGTGCGCTGGGTTGTACACGCCGTCGGCATCGCCGATGAGCGTATCGGTCATGGTGCAGAGGTCGAGCGGTCGGTACCAGTCAGCGTTATTACGCGCCAGACGGGAGACCTCCAATCCAAGAATAATGCCGACGTGACCGAGCGCGACTTCGGCGGTCATCCGCGCGAAGCCGCCCCGGCGAGCGGTGCTGGCCCCCGAGAGCCCCAAATCATCGTCGACAACATTGACCTGCTGTTGGGACCAGCCGAGGGCAGTCGCCCGTTGTGCGAGCGCGTACTGGCGTTGTGTCGATTCCCGGTTGTGCTCTACCTGGCTCGCGCTGGACTGTCGAATGTAGACGAACGCCGCACGCTGCAAATGGCTGGTACCGATCTTGTTGGCAGTGTCACTCATCAGCGTTCTCCCTGTGGATCGGATCGTTGCCCGTCACGACCTTCGCGATCGCTTGAGCCAGACTGTCGATCACCGCTTGGCGTGTTGTTTGGTCGAGTTGTTCCCACAGACTGTCGTCGTCCGGCGGCAGGTCTGCGAAGGTTAGGTTCAGTTGCATCGTTGCTCTCCTGTTCCGTCTGGCGCAGCAAAGCATCAATGATCAGGCGTGCGTGGAGTAAGTCGGCAAGTGAGCCAATCGCGTCGGCGACCGAGGCCGTGGGAGCCTCGTCGGAGCCGACGACGAAATCGGTCCAATTGACGGGAATCAATCCGCGTGACTCATCGGGAAAAATCAGCAGAAGGTGCAATCGTCCGGCGCGCTGCCTTCGGTTAATGACCTTGAGGCGTTGGCCTTCGAACGGGTGACCCGTTCGCGTAATGACGACCGATTCAGGAACGTCGTGGCGAGGGGTAGTCTGTCGTGGTTTCCTTTGATGAGATCGACCATGAATGGATGCTGATGTTTCTGGGACACCGGATTGCAGACCGGCGCCTGCTCGGGCTTATCTGCAAATGGTTTCAGGCGGGAGTAATGGAAGATGGCCGTAGGGTAGCTGCTACCAAGGGATCCCCTCAGGGTGCAGTGATTTCACCCGTGTTGGCGAATATCTATCTGCACTACGTGTTGGATCTTTGGGCAAGGCAGTGGCGCCAGCGGCATGCCCGTGGCGATGTAATTGTTGTGCGCTACGCGGACGACAGCGTGGTGGGTTTCAGGACGCAATGGCAGGCTCAGCAGTTTCTGGTGCAATTGCAGGAACGGTTAGCCAGATTCGGTTTATCTCTCAACGCCTCGAAGACCCGGCTGATTGAGTTTGGTCGTTTTGCTGCGAGAAATCGTAGGAAGCAAGGTTTAGGCAAACCGGAGACTTTTGACTTCCTGGGCTTCACGCACTGTTGTAGTACCAACAGAAGCGGTGGGTTTCAAATACTGCGACTGACGGCCAAGAAGCGAATGCGCGCGACGCTGCTGGCTATTCGGGATGAGCTGAAGCGCCGACGGCATGAACCCATCCGGGCTCAAGGGCAATGGCTCACTCGGGTGGTGAGTGGTTACTTCAACTACCACGCGGTGCCGGGAAATCTGATACGTCTTGGTGGTTTTCGTCTGGCGGCAAGCCCTCAAACGTCGCAGCCAGCGTAATCGGCTTCAATGGTCACGCTACGGACGCCTTGCCGATCTCTACATACCTAGACCCAGAAATGCACATCCTTACCCTGAGGATCGCTTCGCGTCACGTACCCAAGGCAGGAGCCGTATGCGGTAGTTCCGCACGTACGGATCTGGGCGGGGGGCGGCAGGTAACTGCCGTCCCTACCGCGACCCTTTCATCGCACTCGGCAGGGGTTTATCGAAGAGTGCACCGCCTCTTACAACCGACTGCGGGGATTACTTTCTGAATTTGGAGTGGTCCTGCCGCAAAGCCCAGAGCGATTGAGAAGAGAGATTGACCCCTATCTGGACAGTTTGCCTGGCTGGGCAAGACGGTGCATGAGTGAACTATTGGAACACATCAGCCATATTGAGGACCGACTGCTAGAACTTGATCGAGCAATCAACCACATTGCTCGTGAAGATGATCGTAGCCGTAGGTTGCTGCAATTACGCGGGCTGACTCGACCACGGCGAGTGCCTTGGTTGCCAGTATCGAGGGCTGGACGACTTCAGAAATGGCCGCCAAGTGGCCGCATGGCTCGGACTGACACCGGGTCAATACAGTAGCGGCGGAAAGCAGCGCTTGGGGAGTATTCCACAGAATCACCAGCAGTTTCTTAATGTAGGGAGAAAATCTGCCCACTTCGTCCAGAGGGGCGCCAACGCAGCCAGCACTTGGTTCTTCGGCGAAGCCGCAGCCAGGTGTTCCTGGCAGGACTCGCGCCGCGCGCCGGGGATATTCAATGTTTAGCGTGTCGGGTGGGCTCAAACAGATTAAAGAAGCGGTGCAGCAGAAACACTACCACCAACATGCCCAGCACCGAGACGCAGGTCGAGGCCAAGCGGTAAGCCGTGTTCTGCATGATGTCCTGATTCATCGTCAGATCCTGACCGAAAATCACCGCCAGCGTGGTTACCGTGGCGAAGCCGGCCCCGGGGCGCCCCATGTCCATCATGTGCCAGCGCGCGCATAGCATGAAGCCGACCCAGAGCAACAGCCCAACTATCGGCAGTACGTCGTAGTGGGTGTAAACAATCAGCTGGATGATCATCGCTACCAGACAGCCGATGATGGTGCCGAGCGCCCTCTCGCGCCCGGCGAAATGCACGCCTTTCCAGTGCATCGGGAACAGCACCAGAATCCCGGCGATTTGCGCCGCCAGGGTGTCAAACAGGTTGAAACACTGAAAGATCACAAAGGAAAACGTCGCCGCCGAGGCACCGAGCAAGGCTTCATGACGCAAGCTCGCGGTATCCTTGGTCGATGCCGGTGGTGGCTGGCGTGGCTCGCGGTCCGGGAACAGCACGTACATCACGCAAGCGATCAGAATCGCCAGCCAGATGGCGACCGCGTTGCTGAACAGCATTTCCACCACATTGATATCCGGATAGCTGGCGAAGTGCAGCTGCATGGAAAGGAACACCGTGGCCAGGGCACCGAACAGCATCAGCGGTCCGCGCGCCATCAGCGCAAAGCGGTACAGGAATAACAGAAACACAATCGGGATCATCAATACAGGACGATCGCCGAACATCCCCTGCAGCAGCGCCACCTCTACTGCGCACACCACACCCTGTGCCAGAAACTGACGGATGATGGACGGATTTAGGATCGGTACTAACCCCAGCAATAGCACTGGGTACAACACAAAAAATGCACCGTAATCCCAGTTGAAAAGCTTGCACAGATAAAAGCCTGTAGTACCCCCACCAGCCATGCGCAGACATTGCTGCACCCCGTTGGAGCTTAGCTGGAAGCTTCGACTCACGCGGCCACCTCAGTAGATGTAGTGCAGCAGGCCGACCAGGCGAATCTGCACCCAACCCAGGACATCCGCTGGAGTGCCACCCGGATAAAGCTGCACAGTGGCCTTGGCTCCAGTCGGCAGGTTCTGGGGCAAAGGTTGCTCCAGTTTCACATGCAGACGCTGACGCTGGGCATCCCGTACCCAGCGGTCAGACTTCACCGGCTGCGCCAGTTCGCCAGTGGGGTCGAGCTGGCCTTCGCGTACACCGGCGTCGACGTGGGTTACCCGGGCATCGAACAACATCCCTGGCAAAGCGTCGAACACCACGGTCGCCTCGGTGCCCGGGACGACGTACCGCAGCGCCTTTTCACGGAAATCCGCAGTGATATCCGTTTGATCGGCCACCAAAGCTGCAACGGGAGTACCGGCATTAATGTAGGTCCCGGAAGTCAGTTGCAGATTGCTGATCACGCCAGCCTGAACAGCCCTTACCTGGCTGTACTCCAGCTGCAAGCGTGCCTGATCCAGTGCATTCTGCGCTTGACGCACGCGCAGGCTGTTGACACCAGCTTGACCACGGCGGACTACCAATTCCTGGACCGTGGAGCGCGCAGCGCTCGCATCAGCCAGCGCCATCTTGCGCTTGGTCTCAGTCTGATCGAACAGTTGTTGCGAAACCAGCTTACGGCCAATCAAGGCATGCAGACGCTTGGCTTGACGCGTCTGCTCCACCGCATTGGCTTCTGCCGCCAGCAGCGCCGCGCGAGCAGCCGCCAGGCGGGAGTCCAGTTCATCGTTATCTTGCTCGGCCTGTTCCAGTGCCAGCTTGGCTTCATCTACAGCCAACTCAAACGGCTCCGGGTCAAGGCGGAACAGCACTTGCCCCGCCTGAACATGGGCGTTGTTGTCGACAGCAACCTTTACCACCAACCCTGAAACTTGAGGCGCAACCCGTACTACGGGCCGCATCAGCTGAGCCTGGGGGGTCAAGGGCATCCACAAATCGGCAACCATAAAATAGACGAACACAAAACCGAAAACCGTGATGCCAACCTTGACCCAACGGGCAAACCGTTGATCGGGCGTCATGTGAATCCTCAAATAGATAAATGTCCTGCTCGTACGGCAGCATGGCTGCCATACTAAACTTTAGCTAGCGAACATTAGCTACAAAATTCACGCCTCATCACAAGCACCAAAAGATAGATGGCCGCTGCAGGGGCCGAGCGAGGGCCATTGAATCGTAGCTGACGGTTCGCAGAAGGGGTTCAAATCCCTGCTTTAGCGCCACATTATGGACCTCTGATTTCCTCGGAAATCAGGGGTTTTGTATTTTCAGGCCCTGGCGCTTCCAAGTGCCGGCCATCTTCGAATACGTTTTGCTGTCGGCAATGGTCATCAGCTTGCGGCCATCCTTGAAGGTGGCGATAAAGGTCACTTCCTCCTCCTTGCCGCCTAGCCTCAAACCAGCGAGCAGGCCGATCGGGCCCGCCACTAGGGCGCCGGCCATGCCCCAGCCAATCGCACCGCGCAGGCTCGTGTTGGTTTCCTGGTTGGCGTTCTTCATGTCCTTGATGCGTGTCAGCGGAATCGTTTCCCCGGGGAAGGGGCTTCGGGCAGTCTTGAGTGTGAGCGATCCATTGCTGTATTCGCCTTCACCTTGCAAGAAGTCACCCGACTGAACGGAGAGCCGTGTCATGGGATTTCCTGAATGAGTCGAGATGAATGTGACGCTCACTGATGATCCTGTAATGGGTGAGCGTCAATGCCTTTGCAACGGGATGTAAGAGTAGGTCATTTCCTCCGGACTGCCGGGAAGGAAAGAAGCGCTGTCAGCAAATACCGAAGTCAGCCCTACCTTGACGTTGCGCAGGCAGTCGGCCTGACGCCCGGTTAGGGTTTACTTCAAACTGACACAACCAAAAATTCGAAAGTCGTTGAACTCCGTTCTCTGCGCTCCCCAACAAAAGCGTCTGCCAGCAGGCAGCATACGGAGCTGCTAGTGTTAAGACCGCATGCCGTCCACGTCTCTGCAGTCTGGTGGGTATTAGTCGCAGTTTTGTACGTGAGCAAGCGCTACACCTGCCACTGTTGTCGTGGCAGTGCTGCGTTCCAAGATCTTCCTGATCCATCGAATGGCTCTTAATCCAGGAAAAAAATCATGGCGAAGGTACTTGTTCTCTATTACTCAATGTACGGCCACCTCGAAATAATGGCTAACGCTGTGGCCGAAGGTGCGCGATCCGTCTCTGGCGCCGACGTGACGCTCAAGCGTGTCGCTGAAACCATCTCGGCCGAACAGGCAGCAGCCATCGGCGTCAAACTTGACCAGAAGGCACCGGTGGCAACACCTGACGAGCTGGCTAATTACGACGCTATCATCTTTGGTACGCCGACGCGCTTTGGCAATATGGTGGGACAGATGCGCACGTTTCTCGACCAGACCGGCGGACTGTGGATGAGCGGTGCCCTCGTCGGGAAGATCGGTAGTGTGTTTGCGTCGACGGGTACGCAGCATGGTGGCCAGGAAACCACTATTACGTCGTTCCACAGCACACTCCTGCATCAGGGGATGGTCATCGTGGGTGTGCCTTACACCTGCGCAGGGCTGACCAACATGAGCGAGATCACCGGCGGCACGCCTTATGGCGCGACCACGCTGGCAGGCGCCGACGGCAAACGGCAACCGTCACAAAATGAACTGGATATTGCGCGTTTCCAGGGTAAACACGTCGCTGAACTCGCAATAAAGCTCGCGGGTTAACGCAAGCACGTAGACGGCATATAACGCAAGCACGTAAACGGCATATGTTGCAGGACAGCCGCCGAGCTTCTCTGGCCTGTGTAACGCCGGGGCGGATTGCGTCTTTGACAGCCAGCAACAAAGGAGCTCAAGCATGCCAGCTTACGAGCAAAGTGCCATCAACCTCTCGCGCCGAGGAGTGCTGAAACTTGCCGGCGCCGGCCTCGCGGCCACGGCGCTTGCCGCCAGTCCCGTGGCCGCCCAGACGCCGGAGGACGTCAGCAACGTCGATCTCAACCTCGTGCGCAGGGGTACCGACAAGAAACTCGACATCTTCAACATGGACCGGCTGGAAGAGCAGGCCAAGCAGATTTATGGGCACGGTATCTACGTGTTCGTGGCCAACGGCTCCGGCAAGCAGTGGACATTGGCCGAAAATCAGCGCTCTTGGGGCGACTACGCATTCGTCCCGCAGCGCATGCGAGGCGTGGTGCGCGACAAGATCGACCTGTCGGTAGATCTGCTCGGGCTGCGCCTGCCGCACCCGTTCATCATTACCCCCTTCGGCAGCCACGGCTTGCACCATCCACTGGCCGAAGTGGCCACAGCGCGCGGCATCGCCAAATCTGGTGGGCTGCTGACCGTTTCGAGCTCGTCCACGGCCAGCATGGAAGACATCGCCAAGGTCAGCGACGGCCCCAAGTGGTTTCAGATCTACTTGACCACTGACGACGGTTTTTCCCGCACAGTGCTGCAGCGTGCCAAGGCGGCGGGTTTCAAGGCTATCGTGCTGACGGTGGATGCTATCGGTCAGGGATCGTCCGACGAATACATGCGCCTGGGCAATCCGCGCCCGTGGCTGCCCTACGGCAACTTCCCGGACGGCAAGCAGCCGGCGTTCAAGACCAACCTGAGCTGGGCCGACGTCGAGATGATCCGCAACGTCACCGGCTTGCCGGTGGTCGTCAAGGGTATCACCCGGCCCGAGGACGCGCGTTCGGCGATAGCGGCTGGCGCTGCGGGGATCCAGGTCTCCAATCACGGTGGGCGGGCGCTCGACGGAACAGCGGCCGGCATCACTGTGCTGCCTTCGATCGCAGAAGAGGTCAAAGGCGAGGTGCCCTTGATTCTTGACAGCGGCATCCGCCGCGGCACTGACGGGTGAAGGCACTGGCGATGGGCGCCAACGCGGTGGCGATCGGCAGGCCGGTCATGTTCGGCTTGGCGTTGGAGGGTGCGAGCGGCGTCGACAGTGTGATCGACTACTTGCACCGCGAAACCGTGAATACACTCCTGCATCTGGGTGCCAATAACCTCGGCGAGCTGCGTAGTGAGCACGTGCGCCCAGCCGCTGCGCCTGGTACCTACGAGCCGCTGAGCGTGGGAGCAGAGCGGCTGGGCTGATGAGACGTCGCGCAACAGGCCTGGACGTGTACGCCCGACACCTGCAGGTGGCTTCCTCGTGCCACCCACCCCAGGCAAAAACGCAAGATCATGAACCATTACTTCCTCTACCACTAGAGAAGAAGCCTCATGAGTAGTTCTGACGACAATAGCGTTACGGGGTCGACCACCAGTTCCGGCGCGCCCGCCGTAAGCGATCGTAACTCTCTGACGGTTGGCCCCGATGGCCCGATCGTTCTGCACGATGTGCATTTCCTCGAGCAGATGGCGCATTTCAACCGCGAAAAGGGGCCGAGCGCCAGCCACACGCCAAGGGCTCCGGCGCGTTCGGTGTACTGCAAATCAGCGAGGATGTTTCGCAGTACACCAAGGCGGCATTGTTCCAGAAAGGCGCGTCCACCGAGATGCTGGCGCGCTTTTCTACCGTAGTCGACGAGCAAGGTAGCCCCGACCTGGCGAAATGTGCGCGGCTTTTCGCTGAAGTTTTATACATCTGAAGGCAACTACGACCTGGTGGGCAACAACACGCCGGTGTTTTTCGTGCGCGACCCGATGAAGTTTCCCCACTTCATCCGCAGCCAAAAGCGTCTGCCAGACTCGGGCTTGCGCGACAACCATATGCAGTGGGACTTCTGGACCAGCAATCCCGAAACGGCGCACCAGGTCACCTACCTGATGGGCGAGCGCGGCCTGCCGCGCACCTGGCGCCAGATGAACGGCTACGGCTCGCACATCTACATGTGGGTCAATGCGGCCGGCGAGAAATTCTGGGTGAAATATCATTTCCACACCCAGCAGGGCATGGCCTTCTTCCGTAATGCCGAAGCCTCGGCCATGACGGACAACGACGCCGACTTCCATCGCCGCGACCTGTTCGAGGCCATCGCCCACGGCGAGTATCCGATGTGGACGCTGGCGGTACAGGTCATGCCCTACGCCGACGCGAAGAACTACCGCTTTAACCCCTTCGATCTGACCAAAACCTGGTCGCACAAGGACTATCCTCTTATCAAGGTCGGCACCATGACCCTGAAGGGGAGCCCGCAGAATTCGGAAAAAATCGTACGCTAACAGTTCAAGCGTCCCGGCCACGCCTGACTGTAGCTTGTTGACTGGTCAATCTGTCTCGCGGGTAAAGCGATAGAACAAGTTCGGCTCGCTGACCACGTACAAATACCCTTCATCGTCGATGGTTACGCCTTCGGCTTGGGGTATGCCTTTCAGCAAACCAGCAAACCCCCTCGCCAAGGAGCGGAAACTCACCACCGTGCCCTCATCGGTCATTTCAATCAGCAGTTTCGACTCGTCGCTCAGCAATATCAGATGACCGCTCTGTTGATCGAAGACGACCGAAGACAAGTCAGTGGCAAATACCTTGTCTTTTACTAAGCTGGACAGGTCGCGGACGTGCAGGGAAAAACCTCCTGTCAGACTGGCACGAAGGCCGCTCACCTCAAGCAATTGGCGAGGGTCACGCTCCTTGGTCACAAACAGGCGGTCACCTTCCAGGTCGTAGGCGAGCCCTTCAAGGCCTTTGTTGCCCTCTTTGCCAAGTGCCAAGGTCAGAGCTGGATACTGGTTTCGGCTCAATGAGCGGTCAGAAGAAAGCTTGCCGTTTTCGTCGATGGGGACATCCACGATAACCAGGCTCTGCCGACGCTCCTCGGCAATTACCAATTGACCGTTGCCGGCATAAGACACCGCTTCCACATCGTGGAAGCCATCCAGGCTGTAACGTCGCTCCACGTCACCGTCACGGCTTAGGGCCAGCAGTTCGTTCGGGCCATTGGTAACCGCCCACAGCAGTTTTAGATCAGGGTCGAAGGTCAGGCCCGAAAGGTTATTGTCCACACCGGGAACCGGCCTAGCATCCAGTTCAACCCGATAGCCAGGCAGCCAAACAGAACGTTCCTGCCAATCGTCTGTGTGCCAGTGGGTCTTGATCCAGAAGTACAGACGATCATCAAGGTGATGAGTACGTACTTGGAATACGGTGAGCAACACAAGGCACAGAAGCGCCCACATCCAAACACTTACTTTCCGTGTTCTGCCCAGCCAGTTTTTAGCCATCAAATACATTAGAAGTCTCGTTAAATGGGACTGACGCCACCAGCCGTGATGGTTTCAACCCGACTCGGTGCGGCTGGCACAGGTGACGCAAAACGGCGTGGCCGGATCGAATTCCAAGCGGCCCGAGGCGATCAACTCGCCGCATTGGTTACACCAGCCATACTCACCCTCGTGCCAACGCTTGAGGGCCAGTTGGAGGCGGACGCGTTCATGCTGCGCCCGACTGCGGATGGCATCGTTCATTGCTTGCTGCTGGAGTGCATCCATCCTCGACAAACGCCCTACCTTGCTTTGATCCAGCTCTACCGATTGCGAGCGAGACTCAGCGTCTTCCAGCAATCGATCCAGCTCGGCAGCCCGCTGTTCCAGCAGGGTCTTGAAATGGGCAAGATCGAGGGCGTCCTCCAAGGCCATTAGCGCAGCAGTAACAGCGGACTGGTTGTGGTGCGGAGCATGCTGGTCGTGGTGCTACCGACCAGGAATTGCCGGATACGGGAATGGCCATAGGCCCCCATCACCAGCAGATCAATGCCATGCTCTTTCTGATAGGCGTGCAGGGTAGGCTCTATCTCACCGCTCCGGGTCTCGGCACGAACAGTGAAGCCGGCGTTGATCAGCACTTTCTGCGCCCAGTCCAGCTGTGCAGATGCTTCATCGCTTACGGGGCCAACCATGACCAGGTGGATCGGCAACCCCTTCAGCAGCGGGCTGGCTGCCAGCATCTCCACACCCTTGCGGGTAGTAGCGCCGCCATCGAATGCCAGCATCGCGCTCTCGGGCTTTTGGAAGTTGGCCGGGGTGACCAGGATTGGTCGGTGCATGATACGAATCACGCTCTCCAGCTGGCTTCCGACATGCTGACTCAGACCGCCGCTAGACTCGCCCTGGCGACCGATGACCAGCAGGCGCGTTTCGCTTTGTAGCTCTTGCAGGCTTTCCAGCAGATCGCCATGGCGTTGCTTGGACTCCGGTGCGGCCACACCATCCTTCATGGCACGCTCTTTCGCGGCCGCAAGCATGATCCGCCCTTGTTCAAGGGCCAACTTGCCGCGCTGTTCATCCAGGGAAGCAAGCTCATCGAGTAGGTGCTCGCGGCTGCCAAGCCCGATATTGCCACTCAGATTCGCTGCAACCGGGTACTGGCGCTGATCCAGCACATGCAGAAAGGTCAGTGGTGCTTCCAGGCTCAGACTGGCCCAGGCTGCGTAGTCGCAAACGGCTGGGGACGAGGCGGAACCGTCGATACAGGCAATTACGTGGGTCATTGTTGTTCTCCTTCTCAGTGGCCCATGAGTTGATCAATGGCGTCGGGTTTATCGTGAACGCCGAAGCGATCCACGATAGTGGCGCTCGCTTCGTTGAGGCCCAGCACTTCGACTTCGGTGCCTTCGCGGCGGAACTTGATGACCACCTTGTCCAGGGCGGCAACGGCGGTTATATCCCAGAAGTGGGCACGGTTCAGGTCGATGGTTACCTTGTCCAAGGCTTCCTTGAAGTCGAAGGCTGCGACGAACTTGTCGGCCGAGCTGAAGAACACCTGGCCGGTGACCGCGTAGAGGCGGTGTTCGCTGGTTTCGTCCAGCGAAGAGCTGATCGCCATGTAATGGCCAACCTTGTTGGCGAAGAACATCGCGGCCAGCAGCACGCCGGCCAAGACGCCGAAGGCCAGGTTGTGGGTGGCCACCACGACCACCACGGTGACGACCATGACAATGTTGGTCGACAGTGGGTGCTTCTTCAGGTTGCGCAGCGAATCCCAACTGAAGGTGCCGATGGACACCATGATCATCACTGCCACCAGCGCAGCCATCGGGATCTGCTTCAGCCAGTCGCCGAGGAATACCACCATCAGTAGCAGGAATACGCCTGCGGCCAGGGAGGACAGACGAGAACGACCGCCGGATTTAACGTTGATGATCGACTGACCAATCATCGCGCAACCTGCCATACCGCCGATTAGGCCCGAAGCAATGTTGGCCACGCCTTGACCCTTGCACTCGCGGTTCTTGTCACTGGAGGTGTCGGTCAGGTCGTCGACAATGGTCGCGGTCATCATCGATTCCAACAGACCGACCACGGCCAGCGCTGCCGAGTAAGGGAAGATGATGGCCAACGTCTCGAACGTCAGCGGCACGTCAGGCCAGAGGAAGATTGGCAACGTATCTGGCAGTTGACCCATATCACCGACCGTGCGGATATCCAGCCCAACCGACATGGCGACGGCGGTCAGCACGATGATGCACACCAGCGGCGATGGGATGAGCTTGCCGATCTTGGGGACATAGGGGAACAGATAGATGATGCCGAGGCCCGCGGCTGTCATGGCGTAGACGTGCCAGGTGACATTGGTCAGCTCGGGCAGCTGAGCCATGAAGATCAGGATTGCCAGCGCATTGACGAAGCCGGTCACCACCGAGCGCGAGACAAAGCGCATCAGCGAGCCGAGCTTCAGGTAACCGGCGGCGATCTGCAACACACCACACAGCAGCGTGGCAGCCAGCAGGTATTCGAGACCATGATTCTTGACCAGGGTCACCATCAGCAGTGCCATGGCCCCAGTTGCGGCCGAGATCATGCCGGGTCGGCCACCGACAAAGGCGATCACCACGGCGATACAGAAAGAGGCGTACAGGCCGACCTTGGGGTCAACCCCGGCAATGATCGAGAAGGCGATGGCTTCAGGGATGAGGGCCAGGGCGACCACAAGACCGGCGAGGATGTCGCCACGGATGTTGGAAAACCAGGTTTGTTTTAACGAGTGGAGCATCAGAATTCCCAAGGCAATGGATCGCGCAGCACAGCACGGCGCAAGCCATGTGCAGCTGGTCGATACGAGGTCAAATTGTCGGATGTAGGGGTGCTGTGGAGGGTGTTAAAACCGAAGGCACAGCAGAGCGTGACTGCTGGCGGAGCAAGCAGTCACAGATGATGCGGGGGGCGAAGCGCTATGGCGGCGTAGGCAGCCAGATCATGTTTTGCAGGGTAAGCATGAGGTCTTATCGAATGTCTTTGGTAACTCAATGGCCGCGACAGTCTACAGGAAGAGGGCAATTTCTGCGAGTCAACCCCGACTAGGGCGTCCAGCTTGGATGTCAGCCTGAGCTATACCCTAACTGGATGTCAGGCAAGTGTCATTTTCAGAAGACGACTGCACCAATTGACGGGGCGTAACGCCAGATGTGCAGGCGACTCCTGACAACGCAATATCAGAAGTCATCTGCACCAATCTCGACTATGCTCAATACTCGTGTGCACCAAAGCGAGGTGTGAGCATGGCGTCAGACACATCATTGATTGCCGAGCAAGGCGTGGCCACCCTGCCCGATGCGGCTTGGGCGCAGGCCCGGCAACGGGCGGAAATCATCGGGCCGCTGGCAGCGCTTGATGTGGTCGGGCATGAAGCCGCCGATGCCGCTGCTCACGCGCTTGGCCTGTCCAGGCGGCAGGTGTATGTCCTAATCCGCCGTGCCCGGCAAGGTGCTGGGCTTGTGACGGACCTGGCTCGCAGCCGATCCGGCGGCGGAAAAGGCAAGGGACGCTTGCCGGAATCAGTTGAGCGCATCATCCGCGAGTTGCTGCAAAAGCGCTTCCTGACCAAGCAGAAGCGTAGCCTGGCAGCGTTCCACCGCGAGGTCGCGCAGGCTTGCAAAGCGCAAAAGCTGCGGGCGCCGGCGCGCAACACCGTGGCTCTGCGGATCGCCGGCCTCGATCCGCTCAAGGCCACTCGCCGCCGGGAAGGTCAGGATGCGTCCCGCAGCCTGCAAGGTGTCGGTGGTGAGCCTCCCGCCGTGACCGCGCCACTGGAACAAGTGCAGATTGATCACACGGTCATCGACTTGATCGTGGTGGACGAGCGCGACCGGCAACCGATTGGCCGTCCGTATCTGACCATCGCCATCGACGTGTTTACCCGCTGCGTGCTCGGCATGGTCGTCACGCTGGAAGCGCCGTCATCTGTTTCGGTCGGCCTGTGCCTTGTGCATGTCGCCTGCGACAAGCGTCCCTGGCTGGAGGGTCTGAACATAGAAATGGAGTGGCCGATGAGCGGCAAGCCCAGGCTGCTCTACCTGGACAACGCGGCCGAGTTCAAGAGCGAAGCGCTACGCCGAGGCTGCGAGCAGCATGGCATCCGGCTTGACTATCGCCCGCTCGGGCAGCCGCACTACGGCGGCATCGTGGAACGGATCATCGGCACGGCGATGCAGATGATCCACGACGAATTGCCAGGGACGACCTTCTCCAACCCTGACCAGCGCGGCGACTACGATTCCGAAAACAAGGCCGCCCTGACGCTGCGTGAGCTGGAGCGCTGGCTCACATTGGCGGTCGGCACCTACCACGGCTCCGTGCACAACGGCCTGCTCCAGCCGCCGGCAGCGCGCTGGGCCGAAGCTATCGCGCGGACCGGCGTGCCAACCGTCATCACTCGCACCACGGCTTTTCTGGTCGATTTTCTGCCCATCATCCGCCGCACGCTGACCCGCACCGGCTTCGTCATCGACCACATCCATTACTACGCCGATGCGCTCAAGCCGTGGATAGCTCGGCGCGACCGCTTGCCTGCGTTCCTGATCCGGCGCGACCCGCGCGACATCAGCCGCATTTGGGTGCTGGAGCCGGAGGGGCAGCACTATCTGGAAATTCCATACCGCACCTTGTCGCACCCGGCTGTCACCCTCTGGGAACAACGACAGGCGCTGGCGAAATTGCGGCAGCAAGGGCGCGAACAGGTGGATGAGTCGGCGCTGTTTCGCATGATCGGCCAGATGCGCGAAATCGTGTCCACCGCGCAGAAAGCTACGCGCAAGGCGCGGCGCGACGCGGATCGACGCCAGCATCTCAAGGCAACGGCAGTTCTTTTCAAAACCACGCCACCACCGGACGCGGACATGGCTGACCCGCAGGCAGACAACCAGCCACCTGCCAAACCGTTCGACCAGATTGAGGAGTGGTAGCCGTGGAAGAATATCCCATCATCGACTTGTCCCACCTGATGCCGGTGGCCCAGGGCTTGGCCCGTCTTCCGGCGGACGAACGCATCCATCGCCTTCGCGCTGACCGCTGGATCGGCTATCCGCGAGCAGTCGAGGCGCTGAATCGGCTGGAAGCCCTGTATGCGTGGCCGAACAAACAACGCATGCCCAACCTGCTGTTGGTCGGTCCAACCAACAACGGCAAGTCGATGATCGTCGAGAAATTCCGCCGCACCCATCCGGCCAGCTCCGACGCCGACCAGGAGCACATCCCAGTGTTGGTTGTGCAGATGCCGTCCGAGCCGTCGGTGATCCGCTTCTACATCGCGCTACTTGCCGCGATGGGCGCGCCATTGCGCCCGCGCCCACGGCTGCCGGAAATGGAGCAATTGGCGCTGGCACTGCTGCGCAAGGTCGGCGTGCGCATGCTGGTGATCGACGAGTTGCACAACGTCCTGGCCGGCAACAGCGTCAACCGCCGGGAATTCCTCAATCTGTTGCGTTTCCTCGGCAACGAGCTGCGCATCCCGCTGGTCGGGGTCGGCACACGCGATGCCTACTTGGCGATCCGCTCGGACGACCAGTTGGAAAACCGCTTCGAGCCGATGATGCTGCCGGTGTGGGAGGCCAACGACGATTGCTGCTCACTGCTGGCCAGCTTCGCGGCTTCACTCCCGCTGCGGCGACCCTCGTCGATTGCCACGCTGGATATGGCCCGCTACCTGCTCACGCGCAGCGAGGGCACCATCGGCGAGCTGGCGCACCTGTTGATGGCGGCGGCCGTCGCTGCCGTGGAGAGCGGTGAGGAAGCGATCAACCATCGCACGCTCAGCATGGCCGATTACACCGGTCCCAGCGAGCGGCGGCGGCAATTCGAGCGGGAACTGATGTGAAGCCAGCGCCACACTGGCCACTGCATCCGGCTCCCAGGGAAGGCGAAGCCTTGTCTTCGTGGCTCAACCGCGTGGCCCTTTGCTATCACATGGAGGTGTCCGAGCTGCTGGAGCACGATCTTGGTCACGGCCAGGTTGATGACCTGGACACCGCGCCACCACTGGCGCTGCTGGCGATGCTCTCCCAGCGGAGCGGCATCGAGCCGGACCGGCTGCGTTGCATGAGTTTCGCCGGCTGGGTGCCTTGGCTACTGGACAGCCTTGATGATCAGATTCCAGACGCATTGGAAACCTATGCGTTCCAGCTCTCGGTGCTGCTGCCGAAACTCCGCCGTAGGACGCGATCCATCACGAGCTGGCGTGCCTGGCTGCCCAGCCAGCCGATACATCGCGCCTGCCCGCTCTGTCTGAACGACCCGGCAAACCAAGCCGTACTGCTTGCATGGAAGCTGCCCCTGATGCTGAGCTGCCCGCTGCATGGCTGCTGGCTGGAATCCTATTGGGGCGTGCCTGGGCGGTTTCTCGGCTGGGAGAACGCCGACACTGCGCCGCGCACCGCCAGCGACGCGATTGCGGTGATGGACCGGCGCACCTGGCAGGCACTGACGACCGGCCATGTGGAGCTGCCGCGCCGACGCATCCACGCTGGATTGTGGTTTCGGCTACTACGCACGCTGCTCGATGAGCTGAACACCCCGCTTTCGACGTGCGGAACCTGCGCGGGGTATCTCCGCCAAGTCTGGGAAGGCTGCGGGCATCCGCTGCGTGCTGGGCAAAGTCTGTGGCGACCGTATGAAACCCTGAACCCGGCAGTACGGTTGCAGATGCTGGAGGCGGCGGCAACGGCAATCAGCTTGATTGAGGTGAGGGATATAAGCCCGCCGGGCGAGCATGCAAAGCTGTTCTGGTCCGAACCCCAAACCGGTTTCACCAGTGGCCTGTCGGCGAAAACGCCGAAGCCCGAACCCGTCGATCACTGGCAACGGGCGGTCCAGGCTATCAATGAGGCGATCATTGAAGCGCGGCACAACCCCGAGACGGCTCGCTCGCTGTTCGCGTTGGCTTCCTATGGTCGGCGCGACCCCGCTTCCCAGGAACAGTTGCGCGCCACCTTTGCAAAGGAAGGCATCCCTCCGGAATTTCTGTCACATTACGAGCCTGATGGACCCTTTGCATGTCTTAGATAGAGTGACGGGTTAAGTGACAAATTTTGACGACCAGAACTTTCCGGCGCACACTGTCACATAATCGAACGTATATGTGACAGGTACGACATGCTGATAGGCTACATGCGGGTATCGAAGGCGGACGGCTCCCAGGCTACCGATTTGCAGCGCGACGCGCTGATTGCCGCCGGGGTCGATCCAGTACATCTTTACGAGGACCAGGCATCCGGCATGCGCGAGGATCGGCCCGGCTTGACGAGCTGCCTGAAGGCGTTGCGAACTGGCGACACACTGGTCGTGTGGAAACTGGATCGGCTCGGACGCGACCTGCGACATCTCATCAACACCGTGCACGACCTGACTGGGCGCGGCATCGGCTTGAAGGTATTAACCGGGCACGGCGCGGCCATCGACACCACGACCGCCGCCGGCAAGCTGGTCTTTGGCATCTTCGCCGCCCTGGCCGAGTTCGAGCGCGAGTTGATCGCGGAGCGCACGATTGCCGGCCTAGCCTCGGCCCGCGCGCGCGGGCGGAAAGGCGGCCGGCCGTTCAAGATGACCGCCGCCAAGCTGCGGCTGGCGATGGCGGCAATGGGTCAGCCAGAGACCAAGGTCGGCGACCTGTGCCAGGAACTTGGCGTCACGCGGCAGACCCTGTATCGGCATGTTTCACCCAAGGGTGAGCTACGTCCAGATGGCGAGAAGCTACTCAGCCGAATTTGATGCCGGCATGAGGCAACGTAGCGACAGCGTGGTTTGTCTCAATGGGAAGCGCTCATGATCGATCTTTGAAGGCCCGCAGCAGTCGTGTCACAGACAGGACGAACAAACCGGTCAGCGTGAGGGCTGCGATACCCCAGTACTCTCCGATGAACGCGCCGGCCGTCGTGCCGGCCAGCACAATGGCGAGAATCGGCAAATGGCAGGGACAGGTGAGCACGGCCAGCGCGCCCCACAGGTAGCCGGTGATCGGTTTGTGCGTCTCGGACGGCAAGCGCTCGGGGCTGTTCATGGCAGACTCTCCGCGTGCTGTGCCGGCTCGGTCGGCATGGTGGCCAACTGCACCTCCAGATCGGCCAACGCTTCGCGCCGACGCTCGACGAACTGGCGCAGAACGGCAAGCTGCGCGGCCGCTTCATCGCCGTCCGCAGCATCCAGCGCCCGGCACAGCCGCGCCAGCGCGTCCAGGCCGATGCCCGCCTCGAAGGCCGCCCGCACGAAGCACAGCCGTTGCAAGGCGGCATCATCGAACAGGCCATAGCCGCCCGGGGTGCACGCCACCGGACGCAGCAATCCGCGCAGCAGGTAGTCGCGCACGATATGCACGCTCACCCCGGCATCAAGGGCCAGCCGGGACACGGTGTAGGCGCTCATTGAAAACCTCCTTTTTTTATCCAGCGCAGCAGGAAAGCTGCTTCACGTCCTTGTTGAAGGTCTGCGCCGCAAGCTTCAACCCCTCGACCATTGTCAGGTAGGGGAACAACTGGTCGGCCAGTTCCTGCACCGTCATGCGGTTGCGGATGGCGAGCACCGCCGTCTGGATCAGTTCGCCCGCTTCCGGGGCCACCGCCTGCACGCCGATGAGCCGTCCGCTACCTTCCTCGATGACCAGCTTGATGAAGCCGCGTGTGTCGAAGTTGGCAAGCGCTCGCGGAACGTTGTCGAGTGTCAGCGTGCGACTGTCGGTCTCGATGCCATCGTGGTGCGCTTCCGCCTCGCTGTAGCCCACGGTGGCGACTTGCGGGTCGGTGAACACCACTGCCGGCATCGCGGTCAGATTGAGGGCTGCGTCGCCGCCGGTCATGTTGATCGCGGCACGGGTGCCGGCGGCCGCTGCCACGTAGACGAACTGCGGCTGGTCGGTGCAGTCGCCGGCCGCGTAGATGTTCGGGTTGCTCGTGCGCATGCCTTGGTCGATAACGATGGCCCCTTGCGCATTGACAGTGACCCCCGCCGCGTCCAGCGCGAGGCTGCGCGTATTCGGTGCCCGACCGGTGGCAACCAGCAACTTGTCAGCGCGCAATTCACCGTGTCCGGTGGTCAGCACGAATTCGCCGTTCACATGGGCGATCTGGCTGGCTTGCGTGTGCTCCAGCACCTCGATGCCCTCGGCGCGGAAAGCGGCTGTCACGGCCTCGCCGATGGCCGGGTCTTCCCGGAAGAACAAGGTGCTGCGTGCCAGGATCGTGACCTGGCTGCCGAGCCGGGCAAAGGCTTGCGCCAGTTCCAACGCCACCACCGACGAACCGATCACGGCCAGGCGTGCGGGAATGGTGTCGCTGACAAGCGCTTCGGTGGAAGTCCAGTAGGGTGACTCTTTCAGGCCCGGAATCGGCGGCACGGCCGGACTGGCACCGGTGGCGACCAGGCAGCGGTCGAACGTTACCTCGCGCTCGCCACCCTCGTTCAAACGGACGACCAGGCTCTGGTCGTCCTTGAAACGCGCTTCACCGTGCAAAACGGTGATGGCTGGATTGCCGTCCAGGATGCCTTCGTATTTGGCGTGCCGCAGTTCATCGACACGGGCCTGCTGCTGGGCCAGCAGTTTGCTGCGGTCAATCGCAGGCACAGTTGCCGCAATACCGCCGTCGAACGGACTTTCCCGGCGCAGATGGGCAATATGGGCAGCGCGGATCATGATCTTGGACGGCACACAGCCGATATTGACGCAGGTGCCGCCGATGGTGCCGCGTTCGATCAGCGTGACCGTCGCGCCTTGCTCGACGGCCTTCAGCGCCGCCGCCATCGCGGCCCCGCCGCTGCCAATGATGGCGATATGCAAACCGGCGCCCTCAAGTGCATCACGGATTTTTGGTTCATCTTTGAAATCACCAACCCGGATCGAGCCTTGATAACCCAATGCGGCGATGGCGGCCAGCAGTTGGTTGTGGCTCACGGCGGTGTCTGCCATGACTTGCGCGCGGCTTTCTGGATAGGACACCACAGCGGCATTCACGCCGGGAATCTTTTCCAAAGCATCTTTGACATGGGTGGCGCAGGATGTGCAGGTCATGCCATTCACGGTGATTTCGGTCATTTTTTTACTCCATTGAATTTCGGGGTGCAGCAGGCATCGGCTTGGCGTTTTCGTTGGATGGCGTAGATGGTCAAGCCGATGAAAATCGCCAGCGCAGGCAGCAGCACATAGTCCAGATAGCCGGTCAGCGCGGACAAGCTGACCACACCGAGCAAAATGACCAGAACAGGGGTGAAGCAACACAGCGCCACGAGGGTTGTGCCAATGATGCTGACCCGCAGCAGTGTCTTCGGGTCTTTCATGATCAGTTCTTGACTGATGATGGGTAGCCCGCATCCTCGGTAGCCTTGGTCAGTTTCTGCACGCTGGTCTTGGCATCATCGAAGGTGACCACCGCTTCGCGCGTCTCGAAGGTCACGTCAACTTTACTGACGCCATCGACCTTGGAAATCGCCTTCTTGACAGTGATCGGACAGGCCGAGCAGGTCATGCCCGGTACGGACAGCGTAACGGTCTGGGTGGCGGCCCACACGGGGGCAACAACGGCAGCGAGGGCAAGGGCGGAAAGCAGCTTTTTCATGGTGAACTCCTGTGATCAATAGAAAAATGGCACGACGTAGGGAAATCCGAGCGCGACCAAAACCAGCACGGCCACGCCCCAGAAAATGAGCTTGTAAGTAGCTCGCACTTGGGGAATCGCGCAAACCTCACCCGGTTTGCAGGCGGCTGACGGCCGGTAGATGCGCCGCCAGGCGAAGAACAACGCCACCAGCGCCACGCCGATAAAGATGGGGCGATAGGGTTCCAACACCGTCAAGTTGCCGATCCAAGCGCCGCTGAACCCCAAGGCGATCAGAACCAGCGGCCCGAGGCAGCAAGCCGAGGCGAGGATG
The DNA here is from genome assembly GCF_000746525.1 of Pseudomonas alkylphenolica. Taxonomy (NCBI): domain Bacteria; kingdom Pseudomonadati; phylum Pseudomonadota; class Gammaproteobacteria; order Pseudomonadales; family Pseudomonadaceae; genus Pseudomonas; species Pseudomonas alkylphenolica. Next base: position 3,469,384 of record NZ_CP009048.1, on the reverse strand, counting down.
GCGGCCAGCCCGCCAGTGAAGAGCGCGCCGCGCCCGTTTTGAGGTTCAGACATACGTTTGTCCTTTCGAATCTGAATTGGATAGCTTAAGCTTACTTCCGTAGTTATGTACGGAGTCAAGCGATATGGAAAACAATTTGGAGAACCTGACCATTGGCGTTTTCGCCAGGACGGCCGGGGTCAATGTGGAGACCATCCGGTTCTATCAGCGCAAGGGCTTGCTCCCGGAACCGGACAAGCCTTACGGCAGCATTCGCCGCTATGGCGAGACGGATGTAACGCGGGTGCGCTTCGTGAAATCAGCCCAGCGGTTGGGCTTCAGCCTGGATGAGATCGCCGAGCTGCTGCGGCTGGAGGATGGCACCCATTGCGAGGAAGCCAGCAGCCTGGCCGAGCACAAGCTCAAGGACGTGCGCGAGAGGATGGCTGACCTGGCGCGCATGGAGGCCGTGCTGTCTGATTTGGTGTGCGCCTGCCATGCGCGGAAGGGGAACGTTTCCTGCCCGCTGATTGCGTCACTGCAAGGGAAGAAAGAACCGCGCAGTGCGGACGCGGTGTAGCCCGAGGGAACTACGCCTTAGCGTGCTTTATTTTCCGTTTTCTGAGGCGACTCCAACGTCAGAAAAGACCGTGCGGTCGACTTTTGATATTTCGTGCTGTCGCCTTCTGAAAGTGACAGCAAGGCCGCACCGCGCCGTCAGAATAGAGTCCGCTTTCACATTCTTTGACACATGCTTGCCAAGGTCATAGATTTCAGCCTGACAAATTCAAGGCTTCGGGCGCAATGGAACCAAAAACCAACGTAAGCCCTACAGCCCATGGAGGCATCTTGCAGGGACAACGCATCGGTTATGTCCGGGTCAGCAGTTACGATCAGAATCCGGAGCGGCAACTTGAGCAAGTCGAGGTCGGCAAGCTGTTCACCGACAAAGCCTCGGGCAAGGACACCCAGCGTCCCCAGCTGGAGGCCATGCTCGGCTTCGTCCGCGAGGGCGACACCGTTGTGGTGCACAGCATGGATCGCCTGGCCCGTAACCTCGATGACTTGCGACGCCTGGTGCAGAAGCTGACCCAGCGCGGCGTGCGTATCGAGTTCCTGAAAGAGGGCCTGGTGTTCACCGGCGATGACTCGCCGATGGCCAACCTGATGCTGTCGGTGATGGGGGCCTTCGCCGAGTTCGAGCGCGCCCTGATCCGTGAGCGGCAACGGGAGGGCATCGCCCTGGCCAAGCAGCGCGGCGCGTACCGGGGCCGCAAGAAGGCCCTGTCCGACGAGCAGGCTGCTACCCTGCGTCAGCGGGCGTCAGTCGGAGAGCCCAAAGCGCAGCTTGCCCGCGAGTTCAACATCAGCCGGGAAACTCTCTACCAGTACCTACGCACGGACGATTGATACATGCCGCGTCGCTTGATCCTCTCGGCTACGGAGCGGGATACCCTGCTCGCGTTGCCGGAAAGCCAGGATGACCTGATCCGCTACTACACCTTCAACGACTCCGACCTGTCGCTGATCCGCCAGCGGCGCGGCGACGCCAACCGCCTGGGCTTCGCGGTGCAGCTCAGCCTGCTGCGATATCCAGGCTATGCGCTGGGCAGCGACAGCGAGTTGCCCGAGCCGGTCATCCAGTGGGTGGCCAAGCAAGTTCAGGTCGACCCAACGAGTTGGGCGAAATACGGCGAACGCGACGTGACTCGCCGCGAGCACGCCCAGGAACTGCGCACCTACCTACAACTGGCCCCGTTCGGCCTGTCCGACTTCCGCGCCCTGGTGCGCGAGCTGACCGAGTTGGCCCAGCAGACCGACAAGGGGTTGCTGCTGGCCGGCCAGGCGCTGGAGAGTCTGCGGCAGAAGCGGCGCATCCTGCCGGCGCTGAGCGTGATTGACCGGGCCTGCTCGGAAGCCATTGCGCGGGCCAATCGCCGGGTCTACCGCGCCCTGGTCGAACCACTCACGGACTCGCATCGGGCCAAGCTGGACGAGCTGTTGAAGCTCAAGGCCGGCAGCAGCATCACCTGGTTGACCTGGTTGCGGCAGGCCCCACTAAAACCGAACTCCCGGCACATGCTCGAACACATCGAGCGGCTGAAGACATTTCAGCTGGTGGATTTGCCCGAAGCTCTGGGCCGGCACATCCACCAGAACCGCCTGCTCAAGCTGGCCCGCGAGGGTGGGCAGATGACGCCCAAAGACCTCGGTAAGTTCGAGCCGCAGCGGCGCTACGCGACCCTGGCCGCCGTGGTGCTGGAGAGTACGGCGACCGTGATTGATGAGCTGGTCGATCTGCACGACCGCATCCTGGTCAAGCTGTTCAGCGGCGCGAAGCACAAGCATCAGCAGCAGTTCCAGAAGCAAGGCAAGGCGATCAACGACAAGGTGCGCCTGTACTCCAAGATCGGCCAGGCCCTGCTGGAGGCCAAGGAAAGCGGCAGCGATCCCTACGCCGCCATCGAGGCGGTGATTCCCTGGGACGAGTTCACCGAGAGCGTCAGCGAGGCCGAGCTGCTGGCCCGGCCGGAGGGCTTCGACCATCTGCACCTGGTTGGCGAGAACTTCGCCACCCTGCGCCGCTATACGCCGGCCTTGTTGGAGGTGCTGGAACTGCGCGCCGCCCCGGCTGCGCAAGGCGTGCTGGCGGCCGTGCAGACCCTGCGCGAGATGAACGCCGACAACCTGCGCAAGGTGCCGGCCGATGCGCCCACCGCCTTCATCAAGCCGCGCTGGAGGCCGCTAGTGATAACCCCGGAAGGCCTCGACCGGCGCTTCTACGAAATCTGCGCCCTGTCAGAGCTGAAGAACGCGCTGCGCTCCGGCGACATCTGGGTCAAGGGCTCGCGGCAGTTCCGCGACTTCGACGACTACCTGCTGCCGGCAGAGAGGTTCGCCGCGCTCAAGCATGCGCAGGCTCTGCCCCTGGCGATCAACCCGAACAGCAACCAGTACCTGGAAGAGCGCTTGCAGCTGCTGGACGAGCAGCTGGCCACCGTCACCCGCCTGGCCAAGGACAACGAGCTGCCCGATGCCATCCTCACCGAGTCAGGGCTGAAGATCACCCCACTGGATTCCGCGGTGCCCAATACCGCGCAGGCGCTGATCGACCAGACCAGCCAGTTGCTGCCGCGCATCAAGATCACCGAACTGCTGATGGACGTGGACGACTGGACGGGCTTCAGCCGCCACTTCACCCACCTGAAGGACGGTGCCGAGGCCAAAGACCGGACATTGCTGCTGTCAGCGATCCTGGGCGATGCGATCAACCTCGGGCTGACCAAGATGGCCGAGTCGAGCCCCGGCCTGACCTACGCCAAGCTGTCCTGGCTGCAAGCCTGGCACATCCGAGACGAAACCTACTCGGCGGCCCTAGCCGAGCTGGTCAACCACCAGTACCGTCATACCTTCGCCGCTCACTGGGGCGACGGCACGACCTCTTCTTCCGATGGCCAGCGCTTCCGGGCGGGCGGTCGGGGCGAAAGCACCGGGCACGTCAACCCGAAGTACGGCAGCGAGCCGGGGCGGCTGTTCTACACCCATATCTCCGACCAGTACGCACCGTTCAGCACCCGCGTGGTGAATGTCGGCGTGCGCGATTCCACCTATGTGCTCGACGGCTTGCTGTACCACGAGTCCGACCTACGGATTGAGGAGCACTACACCGACACGGCTGGCTTCACCGATCACGTCTTCGCCTTGATGCACCTGCTGGGCTTCCGCTTCGCACCGCGCATCCGCGACCTCGGCGAAACCAAGCTGTATGTTCCGAATAGCGTCCAGGACTACCCGACATTGCGCCCAATGGTTGGCGGTACCCTGAACATCAAGCATGTCCGCGCCCACTGGGACGACATCCTGCGCCTGGCCAGCTCGATCAAGCAGGGCACCGTCACTGCCTCGCTGATGCTGCGCAAGCTCGGCAGCTACCCGCGCCAGAACGGTCTGGCCGTGGCCTTGCGCGAACTGGGCCGGATTGAGCGCACACTGTTCATCCTCGACTGGCTGCAAAGCGTAGAGCTACGTCGCCGCGTGCATGCCGGACTGAACAAGGGCGAGGCGCGCAACTCCCTGGCCAGGGCGGTGTTCTTCAACCGCCTCGGCGAAATCAGGGATCGGAGCTTCGAGCAGCAGCGCTACCGGGCCAGCGGTCTCAACCTGGTGACGGCCGCCATCGTGCTGTGGAACACGGTGTACTTGGAACGCGCCACCCAGGCGATGGGCGAAGCGGGGAAGTCGGTGGATGGCGAGCTGCTGCAGTACCTGTCGCCGCTGGGGTGGGAGCACATCAACCTGACCGGCGATTATGTCTGGCGGCAGAGCCGCAGGCTGGAGGACGGGAAGTTTCGGCCGCTAAGGCTGCCCGGAAAACCTTAGCGTACGATTTTTTCCGTTTTCTCTATTCGCCCCTTGAAGCCAAACGTGAGCTGATTTACACCGGCATAACCATCAGCCAGCTTTCAGACAAGCTGGGTTTCAGCGATCCGACGTATTTTTCACGCTTCTTCAAGCGCCTGAGTGGCCAGTCGCCCAATGCCTTTCGGTCGGAGGTCAGCGAGGCCGGTAATCTCGAGCCCCGCTGAATTCGACGGATGCGAATGTATTGCTTTAACATTCCGCGCAAGTGGCTTGCGGTGTCTTGGCTAGATGCGGGGCCCTCCTAACGGATTGAATAAGCAGGGATTATTTGACTGCGTTGGCTTCGGAATTGAAAAGAAAAGGGGTAGTCTCGTCAGCCGAAAAAACCGACGACAACACCCGGTCATGCGCTAGGTGCTGCCCTTGTCTTATTCCGAGCGGCGCTACGGCGCCACGCGGGCGCCTCGACAAGAGTGCGCGCAGAGGGGAACATTCCATGACAGCTATTGGAATCGCCGGCACCCTTGGATCAAGGGCGTCGGGTGTATGGATGGGATTAAACGACGCGACCCGCCCGGCGCAGAGATGCTCTGCTCGGGCAATATTTATGAGTAACCAAGGAGTCAAGATATGAAGATTCGCGCGCTGGTAGTCGAGGCGAAAGATGCACCCTTCAAGCTTGAGGAGATCGAGCTCTCGGAGCCGGGACGTGGTGAAGTGCGCCTCCGTATCGTGGCCTCCGGGGTTTGTCACACCGATGCCATCACCCGGGCCGGCGACATGCCGATGCCGTTCCCATGCGTGCTGGGTCATGAAGGTTCCGGTGTCGTGGAAGCTGTGGGCCCGGGCGTGACCACGCTGGTTCCCGGCGACAAGGTGATCATCGGCTGGCCCTCGTGCGGGGAATGCCGCAATTGCCTGGACGGGCAGCCGCGCTATTGCCTGCACACCGGTGATGCGCTGGTGTCGGGTCGCCGTTTCAAGGGCGAGCTCAAGGGAACCACCGCCTATTCGCGCAACGGTCAGGAGCTCAACGGCCACTTCTTCGGCCAGTCTTCGTTCGCCACGCATTCCATCGTGTCTGCCGATGCGTTGGTCAAGGTTCCCGACGAAGTGCCGCTCGAATTGCTTGGCCCTCTGGCCTGCGGCCTGGCCACCGGTGCCGGCGCGGTCCTGAATGAAGCCCGCCCCAAGCTGGGCGACTCGATTCTTGTCGTCGGCGTGGGTGCGGTAGGCCTTGCCGCGATCATGGCGGCCCGTAACTCGGGGGTGACGAAGATTATCGCTGCCGATGTGCACGATAACCGCTTGGAAATGGCCCTCGAATTTGGCGCGACCCACACCATCAACTCGCGCACCAGCGATCTGGTTGAGGAAGTCAAAAAAATTACCGGGTCAACCGTCGATTTCGCCTTCGATTGCACGGGTGTCATCAAGGTGATCGAGACCATGGCGCAGACGGTGGGGATGCTTGGCACGCTGGTGCTGATCGGTGGCGCACCCGCCGGTGCCTCCTTCTCTCTGGATCATCTCTCGACGTTGTGGGGCAAGCGCGTCATCGGCGTACTGGGTGGGGGCGGGCGTTCCGGTCAACTCATCGGTTCGCTCGTCGAACTCCACAAGCAAGGGCGTTTCCCGTTTGACCGCCTGGTTACCTATTACGAGCTCGACCAGATTGAGCAAGCGCTCGAAGACTCCAAGACCGGCAAGGTGATCAAGCCCATCCTGCGCATGTCCTAAGGAAAGCGCGCAAGCGCAAGTAAGACCGGCAGGGATGCCGACGATAACAGCAGTCAGCGGACGGTTTTGCGTGCCGCCGCTGACTCTGATCGTCTAGTTTTTAGGCTGGGAAAATTGCGATCAATAATCATAAAAAACACGTTTGCCCGCTTGGGCGGACTGCATTAAAACTCACCAGGGTTACACCCCATGAAAATGTTTTCCCCTGACTTTCGTGCCTCCCTCCCTTTTCTGAAAAAAATCGTATTCGCAACCGCGCTGGGCGGCTGTGTCGCTACCGCGCAGGCCACCGAGGGCGGTGGTTCATCATGGCCGATGGGTATCGAGAATTACTTGATGGGCATCCTGCCGCCGCCGGGTACCTATGCTCAATTATATGCAGGAAACTATACGGCGAATGAATTGCGACAATTCCGGCGACAAGCTCGACGTGGGGTTCGATCTGCGGGTCACCACGCTGGTGCCGCGCTTCATCTGGGTTACCGAACAGCAGGTGCTGGGTGGCACTCTGGGGTTTCACGCGCTGGTGCCCCTCAATGACATTCGTCTCAATCTCGATGGCCAGCGGGATCACAAGCGCGGCATCGGCGATGCGCACCTGGGGCCGGTGATCGGTTTTCACCACAGCGACAAGCTGCACACGGCCATGGGCGTGGATTTGATTCTGCCCACCGGTAGCGAGTACGACAAAGACGACCTGGTGAACCTGGGCACCAACTTCGTCACCCTCCAGGCTATTTATGCGCTGACCTACCTGGATCCGGCGGGCCTGAATGTCGATATGCGGTTAATGCACGAATACAACTTCAAAAATCCCGATACGGACTACAAGTCCGGCCGCGAGCTGCACGCCGATTACGCCGTGGGCTGGGGGCTGGGCAATGGCTGGGTGCTGGGTGTGGGCGGTTACGTCTACAAGCAGATTAGTGACGACAAACTCGATGGCCATCTTGTGGCCGACAATCGCGGGCGGGCCTTTGCCATCGGTCCGTCGGTGCAGTACAGCAGCGCCTCCGGCTGGTCACTGAGTGGCAAATGGCAGGATGAAATAGGCGTGCGCAACCGCGCCGATGGCAGCGCCTTCTGGCTGAAGTTCAGCGTACCGCTGTAGCATGCCGTGGGATTCCCCTTGCGGGGATCCCCTCTCTCAACGGGCCTTGAGTCGGTAGCGGACCTGGGCCCGGCTTTATGTCCAAGGCTTGCGTTGCCGCGGCGAGAGAGTAGTTGCGTCTTTCCATGTCGGGCGGATCAGGAGCAGTAAGCACGGCTCCAGCATGTGCAGGTGCGGACTGGCCGAGTACAATGCGAATTATTGCCTTCTGGTTAAATTGTGTTCGATTAACGAACATTGTCACGGCATTAGGTGCTCTAAATACCCTATTCTTCCCCGAATGCGTGCAGCCCTGCTGCTGGTGTCGTGCCGGTCACGAGCACAATAATGAAGTGACGCCACTCGGACAGCCGATACGCATTGGCGCGTCCTATTTCTTTTTTGTTAGAGATGCGTAGGAGAAACACTATGTCTCAACGCCTTGCTGCTTATGAGAACATGAGTCTGCAACTGATCGCCGGTGAATGGCGTGTTGGTAAAGCCGGTCGGGATCTCGATGTCCTCGATCCTTTTACCCAGGAGAAACTGCTGCAGATTCCCTTGGCCAACCGTGAAGATCTCGACGAGGCCTACCGCAGCGCGCGCCAGGCACAAGTAGCCTGGGCGGCGTGCGGCCCTTCCGAGCGCGCTCAGGTGATGCTCAACGCGGTACGTATTTTTGACGAGCGCCGCGACGAGATCATCGACTGGATCATCCGTGAGTCGGGCAGCACCCGTATCAAGGCACAGATCGAATGGGGCGCCGCGCGCGCCATCACTCAGGAGTCCGCCAGCCTGCCGAGCCGCGTTCACGGCCGCATCCTGGCCTCCGATGTGCCTGGCAAGGAAAGTCGCGTCTACCGTGAGCCGCTGGGTGTGATCGGTATCATCAGCCCCTGGAACTTCCCGCTGCACCTGACTGCTCGCTCCCTGGCTCCGGCTCTGGCGCTGGGCAACGCGTGCGTGATCAAGCCGGCCAGCGATACGCCGGTTACCGGTGGCCTGCTGCTGGCGCACATTTTCGAAGAAGCGGGCCTGCCCAAGGGCGTGCTCAGCGTCGTGGTCGGTTCCGGTAGCGAAATTGGCGACGCCTTCGTCGAGCACGAAGTGCCGGGCTTCATTTCCTTCACTGGCTCGACCCAGGTTGGCCGCAATATCGGTCGTATTGCCGCCGGTGGCGAGCACCTCAAGCACGTGGCACTGGAGCTGGGCGGCAACAGCCCCTTCGTGGTGCTGGCGGACGCCGACCTCGATCAGGCGGTAAATGCCGCGGTAGTGGGCAAGTTCCTGCACCAGGGGCAGATCTGCATGGCGATCAACCGCATCATCGTTGAAGACTCTGTCTACGATGAGTTCGTCAATCGCTACGCCGAACGCGTCAAGTCGCTGCCCTATGGCGACCCGAGCAAGCCTGAAACCGTGGTCGGCCCGGTAATCAATGCCAAGCAACTGGCCGGTCTGCAAGACAAAATCGCAACCGCCAAATCCGAAGGCGCTCGCGTCATGGTGGAAGGCGAGGCGCAGGGCAACGTACTGCCGCCTCATGTGTTCGCCGATGTGACGGCCGATATGGAAATCGCACGCGAAGAAATCTTCGGCCCGCTGGTCGGCATTCAGCGCGCCCGCGACGAGGCGCACGCCCTTGAGCTGGCCAACAGCAGCGAGTACGGCCTGTCGAGCGCCGTGTTCACCTCGAGCCTTGAACGTGGCGTGAAGTTCGCCCGGGGCATCCGCGCCGGCATGACTCACATCAACGACATTCCGGTCAACGATGAGCCCAACGCGCCGTTTGGCGGTGAGAAGAACTCGGGCCTGGGCCGCTTCAACGGCGACTGGGCGATCGAGGAGTTCACCACCGATCACTGGATTACCGTGCAGCACGCCCCGCGCCGCTATCCGTTCTGAGTTGACGGCTTGCCTAACCGTCAACCCACCTTATTGAAATTGGAGCAACAAATGACATTTCCCTTTAGCGGCGCAGCTGTGAAACGGATGCTCGTGACTGGAGTTGTGCTTCCCTTTGGTCTGCTGGTCGCAGCGGGACAGGCGCAGGCCGACAGCCAGTGGGGCAGTGGCAAGAACCTGTATGACAAGGTTTGTGGCCATTGCCACAAGCCCGAAGTCGGGGTAGGGCCGGTTCTTGAGGGTCGCGGCCTGCCGGAAGCCTACATCAAGGCCATTGTGCGCAACGGCTTCCGTGCCATGCCGGCATTCCCGGCGTCCTATGTTGATGACGAATCCCTTACTCAGGTGGCTGAATACCTGTCGAGCCTGCCGGCCCCAGCGGCTCAGCCTTGAGGAGACTGTCATGAGTATGAATCGTCGTTTCGTGCTCAAGGGCATGGCCCTGAGCAGTATCGCCGGTATGGCCATGGCCGGTCCGCTGCGGGCGCTGGCAGCTGGCGAGAGCCCGGCGCCGAGCGCTGCCGTACGACCGGTGTTGGCGCTGGTCAGCGCGGGTGCGGCTGAGTCGGTTTTCCTGCGCGGCGCTCAGGCTGCGGCAGGGTCGCAGCTGCAGGTTCAGCGCTTTGATCATGATCTCGGTCGCCTGTTGGGCTTCGAGCGTCAGCTGCGCAGTGGTCAGCCGATGCGTGTGATCGGCCTGCTGGATGACGCCACAGCCACCCTTGTGTTGGATATGGCCCGCAGCGCCGGCGCTCGGGTGCAGTGGCTCGGCCAGCACAGCAGTGTGGCGGGCGTTACTCACCACCGTCTGCTCAGCAGCGACCTGGCCGATGGCTGCTCGCGTCGCCTCGGCCGTCAGCTGCATGCCTGTGGTGCCGGTTTTCATATCGCCGACGAACGTCAGGGCAGTCTGGCTGCGCCGCGCCAGTTGAGCGCACCGTCGCGCAGTGGCGAGCATACCTCCGAGTGGGCGTCTGCTGTTGGCTATTTGCTGGCGTCGCTGGGTGAGCAACCGGCCATGCCGGCGCCTGCCCCGGTGAGCACCGGTCTGACCGGCAGTTTCGTTTCTTTTTCGATCGAGGCCTGAAGGAGTCTGATCAATGTCCGAGCAAAACAATGCTGTGTTGCCCAAAGGGGTAACGCAGGGCGAGTTCAACAAGGCGGTGCAGAAATTCCGCGCCTTGCTGGGTGACGATAATGTATTGGTCGAATCCGACCAGTTGGTGCCTTACAACAAGATCATGATGCCGGTCGAGAATGCGGCTCATGCCCCCTCGGCCGCCGTCACCGCGACCACCGTCGAGCAGGTGCAGGGTGTAGTCAAGATCTGTAACGAACACAAAATTCCGATCTGGACCATCTCCACTGGGCGCAACTTCGGTTACGGGTCCGCCGCGCCGGTGCAGCGCGGTCAGGTAATCCTTGACCTGAAGAAGATGAACAAGATCATCAAGATCGACCCGGAAATGTGCTATGCGCTGGTCGAGCCGGGGGTTACCTTCGGTCAGATGTATGACTACATCCAGGAAAACAACCTGCCGGTGATGCTGTCGTTCTCGGCACCCTCGGCGATTGCCGGCCCGGTCGGCAATACCATGGACCGAGGCGTGGGCTACACCCCCTACGGCGAACACTTCATGATGCAGTGCGGCATGGAAGTGGTGCTGGCCAACGGTGACGTTTACCGCACCGGCATGGGTGGCGTGCCTGGCAGCAACACCTGGCAGATTTTCAAATGGGGCTATGGTCCGACCCTGGATGGCATGTTCACTCAGGCCAACTATGGCATTTGCACCAAGATGGGCTTCTGGCTGATGCCCAAGCCGCCCGTGTTCAAGCCGTTCGAAGTGATCTTCGAGGACGAGGCGGACATCGTCGAGATCGTCGATGCACTGCGCCCGCTGCGCATGAGCAACACCATCCCCAACTCGGTGGTAATCGCCAGCACCTTGTGGGAAGCCGGCAGTGCGCACCTGACCCGCGCCCAGTACACCACCGAGCCGGGCCACACGCCGGATAGCGTGATCAAGCAGATGCAGAAAGACACCGGCATGGGTGCCTGGAACCTCTACGCTGCGCTGTACGGTACCCAGGAACAGGTCGACGTAAACTGGAAGATCGTAACTGACGTCTTCAAGAAACTTGGCAAGGGCCGTATCGTCACCCAGGAAGAGGCGGGTGACACCCAGCCGTTCAAATACCGTGCCCAGCTGATGTCCGGCGTGCCCAACCTGCAGGAATTCGGCCTGTACAACTGGCGTGGGGGCGGTGGCTCCATGTGGTTCGCGCCGGTCAGCGAGGCGCGTGGCAGCGAGTGCAAGAAGCAGGCGGCCATGGCCAAGCGCGTTCTGCACAAGTACGGCCTGGATTATGTGGCCGAGTTCATCGTGGCGCCGCGCGACATGCACCACGTCATCGACGTGCTCTACGACCGCACCAATCCTGAGGAAACCAAGCGCGCCGACGCCTGCTTCAATGAGCTGCTGGATGAGTTCGAGAAGGAAGGCTATGCGGTGTATCGGGTGAACACCCGCTTCCAGGATCGCGTGGCGCAGAGCTATGGCCCGGTCAAGCGCAAGCTGGAGCATGCCATCAAGCGTGCGGTGGACCCGAACAACATCCTCGCTCCGGGCCGCTCGGGCATCGACCTCAATAACGATTTCTGATGCTGACGGCTGGTTAGCCACCGGTTAACCAATAGAAACGCCCGGGCCTAGGCCCGGGCGTTTTATAAGCGGAAGGCGCGAGTCGAATGAGGTTGGATAACCAAATGGTTATTCATGTCGTGCAAGGTTTCAATTTCAACCTGTGGGCAATTGGCCGAGACTCGGCTCCGTTCGATTCAACGACCCTCCGTCATTACAAAAACAGGAGATCGACATGTCCGACGCTCAAGAACGTCGTTTTGTCATGCGTGACCGCAATTGGCACCCCAAAGCCTTGACCCCTGATTACAAGACCTCGGTCGGGCGTTCCCCGCGCCAGGCACTGGTCAGTATTCCTCAATCCATTTCCGAGACCAGCGGTCCGGACTTTACGCACCTGAAGATGGGCCAGCACGACAACGATCTGCTGCTCAACTTCAATACCGGTGCGCTGCCGATCGGTGAACGCATCATCGTTCACGGCCGTGTGGTGGATCAGTTCGGTAAGCCGATCCCGCACACCCTGGTGGAAATGTGGCAAGCCAACGCCGGCGGCCGCTACCGCCACAAGAACGACCGTTACCTGGCTCCGCTCGATCCGAACTTCGGTGGCGTGGGCCGTGCGCTGACTGACAGCGAAGGCCGTTACCATTTCCGCACCATCAAGCCGGGTCCGTATCCGTGGCGTAACAACCCGAACGACTGGCGTCCGGCGCACATTCACTTCTCCATCAGCGGCCCGGCGATCTGCACCAAGCTGATCACTCAGCTGTACTTTGAAGGTGATCCGCTGATCCCGCACTGCCCGATCGTCAAGGCGGTGAACGATCCGCAAGCGGTGCAAACCATGATTGCGCGTCTGGACCTGACCGCCAACAACCCCATGGATTGCCTGGCGTACCGTTTCGATATCGTGTTGCGCGGCCAGCGCAAAACCTGGTTTGAGAACATCTGAGGAGGCGACCATGACTGAGATCAATCTGCTCCGCGAGACCACCTCCCAGACCGCCGGTCCCTACGTGCACATCGGCCTGGCGCTGGCCGCAGCCGGTAACCCGACCCGCGAACAGGAAATCTGGAATCAACTGGCCAAGCCCGAGGCGCCCGGCGAGCACATCACGGTGATCGGTCGTGTCTTCGACGGCAACGGTCACCTGGTGCGCGACTCCTTCCTGGAAGTTTGGCAAGCCAACCACGAAGGCGTGTACGACGAGGAATACAACCTCGACAAGCCATTCAATGGGTTCGGCCGTACCGCCACCACCTTCGATGCCGGCAGCGAGTGGACCATCGAGACCGTCAAGCCGGGTGTGGTGAACGCAGCCGATGGCCGTCCGCAGGCACCGCACATCAACGTGTCGCTGTTTGCCCGCGGGATCAACATCCAGCTGGCGACCCGCATCTACTTTGATGACGAAGCCGAAGCCAACGCCGCTGATCCGGTGCTCAACCTGATCGAACAGCCCGAACGCCGTCAGACGCTGATCGCCACCCGCGAAGAGCAGGACGGCAAAGTGGTGTACCGCTTCGATATCCGCATTCAGGGCGAGAACGAGACAGTCTTTTTTGACTTCTGAGACATCGCCGGGGCAGCTGCTCCGGCACGAGTACGAAACGCGTCTCGCGGCCCGGGGTTACCGAGCCGACGCGGCGCAACAGGCGGCCGTTGACCTGCTAGGTCAATGGCTGTCGGCGTTTCTGGGGCGGCGCCGTTCTTTTCTGCGCCGTCCCGCCGCCGGTGTTTATCTGTGGGGTGGCGTAGGGCGTGGCAAAAGCTTCGTCATGGACGCGTTGTACGCCGCCGCACCGCTGGCCGAAAAGCGGCGGGTGCATTTCCACGCGTTCCTGGCCGAGCTGCAAGCCCTGATCCGCGCCTACGCCGGGCAACCCGATCCGTTGGTTCTGGCCGCGCGAGAATTGGCGGGCAGCACACGTCTGTTGTGCTTCGATGAGTTCCACGTGCATGACATTGGCGACGCCATGCTTTTGGGCCGTCTTGTCAAAGTGCTGGTGGAAGAGGGGGTTGGCGTGGTCTGCACGTCCAATTACCCGCCGTCGAAGCTGTGCCCCAATCCGCTGTACCGCGAGCGATTCCTGCCCACGATCAAATTGATCGAGGCTCGCTTCGACGTGCTGGAACTGGACGGTGGTCAGGACTACCGCAGCGAATCCACGCGGGACTGGGGACAGTTCTGCTGGCCGCTGGCTGGCGATGCGGGCTGGGAAGCAACCCCCTTGGCTCCGCCCGCGCAGGCCGAGCGTGACCTGGTCGTCGACGTCAATCGGCGTCCCCTGCGTCTGCGTGCCCGAGATGGCCAAATTGCTTGGCTGGACTTCGCCGAGTTGTGCCGCAGTCCGCGCTCCAGTGCGGATTACCTCTGGCTGTGCGCGCACTTTGCCGAGCTGACCGTGTGCACGGTGCCCCGTCTGGATGGCGAGGGTATCGACGTGCAACAGCGTTTTTTGAATTTCATCGACATTGCCTATGACAGCGGCGTGCGCCTGCTTCTCGGCGGTGTCGACCGACCGGACGTGCTGTGCCGCGCCGGTAGTCATACTGATTTTTCCCGTACCCATAGTCGCCTGCAGCAGTTGCAAGCGCTCGACGTGGCGAATGCTGCGTCGCTCTGTTCTTTTCAGGAGGCTGAATCGTGAGTGTCAGCAACCAGCTTTTCGATGCCTATTTTACCCAGGCATCCATGCGGGACGTGTTTTCCGACCGGGGTCGCCTACAGGGCATGCTTGACTTCGAAGCCGCGCTGGCGCGTGCCGAAGCGGCTGTCGGGCTGATCCCCGCGCATGTCGTGCCGGCTATCGAGGCGGCCTGCCAGGCGGATCTGTACGATCCGGTTGCGCTGGCGCAGGCGATTGCCACTGCGGGTAACTCGGCGATTCCGCTGGTTAAATCCCTGGGCCGCCAGATCGCCCAGAGCGATGCCGAAGCCGAGCGCTATGTGCATTTGGGCGCTACCAGCCAGGACGCCATGGATACAGGCTTGGTGTTGCAACTGCGTGCTGCGCTGGCGCTGATCGAGGCGGACCTGTCCGCCTTGGCCGATGCCTTGGCCATACAGGCGGAAAAACACGCGAGCACCGTGTTGCCGGGGCGTACCTGGCTGCAACACGCCACGCCGGTGACCCTCGGCATGAAGCTGGCCGGTACGCTCGATGCGTTGAATCGTCACCGTCAGCGCCTGGCCGAACTCAAGCCCCGCCTGCTGTGCCTGCAGTTCGGCGGCGCCGCCGGCACCTTGGCCGCGCTGGGTGAACAGGCGCTGCCGGTATCGGTCGCGCTGGCCAACGAGTTGCAACTGACGCTGCCCGAACAGCCTTGGCATACCCAGCGTGACCGTATTGTTGAAGTCGGCAGCGTACTGGGGCTGATCGCCGGCACGCTGGGTAAGTTTGGCCGCGACCTGTCGCTGCTGATGCAAACCGACGTGGGCGAGGCGTTCGAGCCGTCCGCGCCGGGCAAGGGTGGTTCGTCCACCATGCCGCACAAGCGCAACCCGGTGAGCGCGGCGGTGCTGATCGGCGCGGCAACCCGCGTGCCGGGTCTGGTCTCCACCTTGTTCGCGGCGATGCCCCAAGAGCATGAGCGCAGCCTGGGCTTGTGGCATGCCGAATGGGAAACCTTGCCGGAAATCTGCTGCCTCGTCTCCGGGGCGCTCGCGCAGGCTTTGATTGTTGTGCCGGATCTGGAAGTCGATGCCGAGCGCATGCGTGCCAACCTGGAGCTGACCCAGGGCCTGGTGCTGGCGGAAGCGGTGAGCATTGCCCTGGCGCAACGCATCGGTCGTGACGCGTCCCATCACCTGGTCGAACAGTGCTGCCGCCGCGCCGTGGCCGAGAAACGCCATCTTCGCGCTGTGCTGGGCGATGACCAGCAGGTCAGCGCGCAGCTCACGGCAGAAGAGCTGGATCGTTTGCTTGACCCAGCCCATTACCTCGGCTTGGCACCGACGTGGGTCACCCGCGTTGTCGATGAGCATCGCCGACTCGGCGCCCTTGATTAACCCCAACTTTTTATCCGGAGCCAAAAATGGACGAGAAACAGCGTTACGAAGCCGGCATGCAGGTACGCCGCGCGGTACTGGGCGATGCCCACGTGGACCGCAGCCTGGAGAACCTGACGCCGTTCACCGAAGAGTTCCAGGAAATGATCACCCGCCACGCCTGGGGTGATATCTGGACCCGCCCCGGCCTGCCTCGGCATACCCGTAGCCTGATCACCATCGCCATGCTGATCGGCATGAACCGCGAAGGCGAGCTCAAGCTGCACCTCAAGGCGGCGAAAAACAACGGCGTGACTCGCGACGAGATCAAGGAAGTGCTGATGCAGTCGGCGATCTATTGCGGCATTCCGGCTGCCAACCACACCTTCCACCTGGCGCAGGAGCTCTGGGACGAGGTGGGCGTGGAATCGCTGCAAAAGTAATCCGGAGCGCAGCATCAGCCTCTGGAAGTAACACAGAAAAAACGGCCTTTTGGCCGTTTTTTCGTTTCGTCGGCCCTGAGCGAACTGGGCAATGACGCTGAACGAGCGTGGCAAAGGGGGAGTCCTAGCGGAGAGGCCCTTATGGGGCGAATAGAGAAAACGGAAAAAATCGTACGCTAAGGTTTTCCGGGCAGCCTTAGCGGCCGAAACTTCCCGTCCTCCAGCCTGCGGCTCTGCCGCCAGACATAATCGCCGGTCAGGTTGATGTGCTCCCACCCCAGCGGCGACAGGTACTGCAGCAGCTCGCCATCCACCGACTTCCCCGCTTCGCCCATCGCCTGGGTGGCGCGTTCCAAGTACACCGTGTTCCACAGCACGATGGCGGCCGTCACCAGGTTGAGACCGCTGGCCCGGTAGCGCTGCTGCTCGAAGCTCCGATCCCTGATTTCGCCGAGGCGGTTGAAGAACACCGCCCTGGCCAGGGAGTTGCGCGCCTCGCCCTTGTTCAGTCCGGCATGCACGCGGCGACGTAGCTCTACGCTTTGCAGCCAGTCGAGGATGAACAGTGTGCGCTCAATCCGGCCCAGTTCGCGCAAGGCCACGGCCAGACCGTTCTGGCGCGGGTAGCTGCCGAGCTTGCGCAGCATCAGCGAGGCAGTGACGGTGCCCTGCTTGATCGAGCTGGCCAGGCGCAGGATGTCGTCCCAGTGGGCGCGGACATGCTTGATGTTCAGGGTACCGCCAACCATTGGGCGCAATGTCGGGTAGTCCTGGACGCTATTCGGAACATACAGCTTGGTTTCGCCGAGGTCGCGGATGCGCGGTGCGAAGCGGAAGCCCAGCAGGTGCATCAAGGCGAAGACGTGATCGGTGAAGCCAGCCGTGTCGGTGTAGTGCTCCTCAATCCGTAGGTCGGACTCGTGGTACAGCAAGCCGTCGAGCACATAGGTGGAATCGCGCACGCCGACATTCACCACGCGGGTGCTGAACGGTGCGTACTGGTCGGAGATATGGGTGTAGAACAGCCGCCCCGGCTCGCTGCCGTACTTCGGGTTGACGTGCCCGGTGCTTTCGCCCCGACCGCCCGCCCGGAAGCGCTGGCCATCGGAAGAAGAGGTCGTGCCGTCGCCCCAGTGAGCGGCGAAGGTATGACGGTACTGGTGGTTGACCAGCTCGGCTAGGGCCGCCGAGTAGGTTTCGTCTCGGATGTGCCAGGCTTGCAGCCAGGACAGCTTGGCGTAGGTCAGGCCGGGGCTCGACTCGGCCATCTTGGTCAGCCCGAGGTTGATCGCATCGCCCAGGATCGCTGACAGCAGCAATGTCCGGTCTTTGGCCTCGGCACCGTCCTTCAGGTGGGTGAAGTGGCGGCTGAAGCCCGTCCAGTCGTCCACGTCCATCAGCAGTTCGGTGATCTTGATGCGCGGCAGCAACTGGCTGGTCTGGTCGATCAGCGCCTGCGCGGTATTGGGCACCGCGGAATCCAGTGGGGTGATCTTCAGCCCTGACTCGGTGAGGATGGCATCGGGCAGCTCGTTGTCCTTGGCCAGGCGGGTGACGGTGGCCAGCTGCTCGTCCAGCAGCTGCAAGCGCTCTTCCAGGTACTGGTTGCTGTTCGGGTTGATCGCCAGGGGCAGAGCCTGCGCATGCTTGAGCGCGGCGAACCTCTCTGCCGGCAGCAGGTAGTCGTCGAAGTCGCGGAACTGCCGCGAGCCCTTGACCCAGATGTCGCCGGAGCGCAGCGCGTTCTTCAGCTCTGACAGGGCGCAGATTTCGTAGAAGCGCCGGTCGAGGCCTTCCGGGGTTATCACTAGCGGCCTCCAGCGCGGCTTGATGAAGGCGGTGGGCGCATCGGCCGGCACCTTGCGCAGGTTGTCGGCGTTCATCTCGCGCAGGGTCTGCACGGCCGCCAGCACGCCTTGCGCAGCCGGGGCGGCGCGCAGTTCCAGCACCTCCAACAAGGCCGGCGTATAGCGGCGCAGGGTGGCGAAGTTCTCGCCAACCAGGTGCAGATGGTCGAAGCCCTCCGGCCGGGCCAGCAGCTCGGCCTCGCTGACGCTCTCGGTGAACTCGTCCCAGGGAATCACCGCCTCGATGGCGGCGTAGGGATCGCTGCCGCTTTCCTTGGCCTCCAGCAGGGCCTGGCCGATCTTGGAGTACAGGCGCACCTTGTCGTTGATCGCCTTGCCTTGCTTCTGGAACTGCTGCTGATGCTTGTGCTTCGCGCCGCTGAACAGCTTGACCAGGATGCGGTCGTGCAGATCGACCAGCTCATCAATCACGGTCGCCGTACTCTCCAGCACCACGGCGGCCAGGGTCGCGTAGCGCCGCTGCGGCTCGAACTTACCGAGGTCTTTGGGCGTCATCTGCCCACCCTCGCGGGCCAGCTTGAGCAGGCGGTTCTGGTGGATGTGCCGGCCCAGAGCTTCGGGCAAATCCACCAGCTGAAATGTCTTCAGCCGCTCGATGTGTTCGAGCATGTGCCGGGAGTTCGGTTTTAGTGGGGCCTGCCGCAACCAGGTCAACCAGGTGATGCTGCTGCCGGCCTTGAGCTTCAACAGCTCGTCCAGCTTGGCCCGATGCGAGTCCGTGAGTGGTTCGACCAGGGCGCGGTAGACCCGGCGATTGGCCCGCGCAATGGCTTCCGAGCAGGCCCGGTCAATCACGCTCAGCGCCGGCAGGATGCGCCGCTTCTGCCGCAGACTCTCCAGCGCCTGGCCGGCCAGCAGCAACCCCTTGTCGGTCTGCTGGGCCAACTCGGTCAGCTCGCGCACCAGGGCGCGGAAGTCGGACAGGCCGAACGGGGCCAGTTGTAGGTAGGTGCGCAGTTCCTGGGCGTGCTCGCGGCGAGTCACGTCGCGTTCGCCGTATTTCGCCCAACTCGTTGGGTCGACCTGAACTTGCTTGGCCACCCACTGGATGACCGGCTCGGGCAACTCGCTGTCGCTGCCCAGCGCATAGCCTGGATATCGCAGCAGGCTGAGCTGCACCGCGAAGCCCAGGCGGTTGGCGTCGCCGCGCCGCTGGCGGATCAGCGACAGGTCGGAGTCGTTGAAGGTGTAGTAGCGGATCAGGTCATCCTGGCTTTCCGGCAACGCGAGCAGGGTATCCCGCTCCGTAGCCGAGAGGATCAAGCGACGCGGCATGTATCAATCGTCCGTGCGTAGGTACTGGTAGAGAGTTTCCCGGCTGATGTTGAACTCGCGGGCAAGCTGCGCTTTGGGCTCTCCGACTGACGCCCGCTGACGCAGGGTAGCAGCCTGCTCGTCGGACAGGGCCTTCTTGCGGCCCCGGTACGCGCCGCGCTGCTTGGCCAGGGCGATGCCCTCCCGTTGCCGCTCACGGATCAGGGCGCGCTCGAACTCGGCGAAGGCCCCCATCACCGACAGCATCAGGTTGGCCATCGGCGAGTCATCGCCGGTGAACACCAGGCCCTCTTTCAGGAACTCGATACGCACGCCGCGCTGGGTCAGCTTCTGCACCAGGCGTCGCAAGTCATCGAGGTTACGGGCCAGGCGATCCATGCTGTGCACCACAACGGTGTCGCCCTCGCGGACGAAGCCGAGCATGGCCTCCAGCTGGGGACGCTGGGTGTCCTTGCCCGAGGCTTTGTCGGTGAACAGCTTGCCGACCTCGACTTGCTCAAGTTGCCGCTCCGGATTCTGATCGTAACTGCTGACCCGGACATAACCGATGCGTTGTCCCTGCAAGATGCCTCCATGGGCTGTAGGGCTTACGTTGGTTTTTGGTTCCATTGCGCCCGAAGCCTTGAATTTGTCAGGCTGAAATCTATGACCTTGGCAAGCATGTGTCAAAGAATGTGAAAGCGGACTCTATTCTGACGGCGCGGTGCGGCCTTGCTGTCACTTTCAGAAGGCGACAGCACGAAATATCAAAAGTCGACCGCACGGTCTTTTCTGACGTTGGAGTCGCCTCAGAAAACGGAAAATAAAGCACGCTAAGGCGTAGTTCCCTCGGGCTACACCGCGTCCGCACTGCGCGGTTCTTTCTTCCCTTGCAGTGACGCAATCAGCGGGCAGGAAACGTTCCCCTTCCGCGCATGGCAGGCGCACACCAAATCAGACAGCACGGCCTCCATGCGCGCCAGGTCAGCCATCCTCTCGCGCACGTCCTTGAGCTTGTGCTCGGCCAGGCTGCTGGCTTCCTCGCAATGGGTGCCATCCTCCAGCCGCAGCAGCTCGGCGATCTCATCCAGGCTGAAGCCCAACCGCTGGGCTGATTTCACGAAGCGCACCCGCGTTACATCCGTCTCGCCATAGCGGCGAATGCTGCCGTAAGGCTTGTCCGGTTCCGGGAGCAAGCCCTTGCGCTGATAGAACCGGATGGTCTCCACATTGACCCCGGCCGTCCTGGCGAAAACGCCAATGGTCAGGTTCTCCAAATTGTTTTCCATATCGCTTGACTCCGTACATAACTACGGAAGTAAGCTTAAGCTATCCAATTCAGATTCGAAAGGACAAACGTATGTCTGAACCTCAAAACGGGCGCGGCGCGCTCTTCACTGGCGGGCTGGCCGCCATCCTCGCCTCGGCTTGCTGCCTCGGGCCGCTGGTTCTGATCGCCTTGGGGTTCAGCGGCGCTTGGATCGGCAACTTGACGGTGTTGGAACCCTATCGCCCCATCTTTATCGGCGTGGCGCTGGTGGCGTTGTTCTTCGCCTGGCGGCGCATCTACCGGCCGTCAGCCGCCTGCAAACCGGGTGAGGTTTGCGCGATTCCCCAAGTGCGAGCTACTTACAAGCTCATTTTCTGGGGCGTGGCCGTGCTGGTTTTGGTCGCGCTCGGATTTCCCTACGTCGTGCCATTTTTCTATTGATCACAGGAGTTCACCATGAAAAAGCTGCTTTCCGCCCTTGCCCTCGCTGCCGTTGTTGCCCCCGTGTGGGCCGCCACCCAGACCGTTACGCTGTCCGTACCGGGCATGACCTGCTCGGCCTGTCCGATCACTGTCAAGAAGGCGATTTCCAAGGTCGATGGCGTCAGTAAAGTTGACGTGACCTTCGAGACGCGCGAAGCGGTGGTCACCTTCGATGATGCCAAGACCAGCGTGCAGAAACTGACCAAGGCTACCGAGGATGCGGGCTACCCATCATCAGTCAAGAACTGATCATGAAAGACCCGAAGACACTGCTGCGGGTCAGCATCATTGGCACAACCCTCGTGGCGCTGTGTTGCTTCACCCCTGTTCTGGTCATTTTGCTCGGTGTGGTCAGCTTGTCCGCGCTGACCGGCTATCTGGACTATGTGCTGCTGCCTGCGCTGGCGATTTTCATCGGCTTGACCATCTACGCCATCCAACGAAAACGCCAAGCCGATGCCTGCTGCACCCCGAAATTCAATGGAGTAAAAAAATGACCGAAATCACCGTGAATGGCATGACCTGCACATCCTGCGCCACCCATGTCAAAGATGCTTTGGAAAAGATTCCCGGCGTGAATGCCGCTGTGGTGTCCTATCCAGAAAGCCGCGCGCAAGTCATGGCAGACACCGCCGTGAGCCACAACCAACTGCTGGCCGCCATCGCCGCATTGGGTTATCAAGGCTCGATCCGGGTTGGTGATTTCAAAGATGAACCAAAAATCCGTGATGCACTTGAGGGCGCCGGTTTGCATATCGCCATCATTGGCAGCGGCGGGGCCGCGATGGCGGCGGCGCTGAAGGCCGTCGAGCAAGGCGCGACGGTCACGCTGATCGAACGCGGCACCATCGGCGGCACCTGCGTCAATATCGGCTGTGTGCCGTCCAAGATCATGATCCGCGCTGCCCATATTGCCCATCTGCGCCGGGAAAGTCCGTTCGACGGCGGTATTGCGGCAACTGTGCCTGCGATTGACCGCAGCAAACTGCTGGCCCAGCAGCAGGCCCGTGTCGATGAACTGCGGCACGCCAAATACGAAGGCATCCTGGACGGCAATCCAGCCATCACCGTTTTGCACGGTGAAGCGCGTTTCAAGGACGACCAGAGCCTGGTCGTCCGTTTGAACGAGGGTGGCGAGCGCGAGGTAACGTTCGACCGCTGCCTGGTCGCCACCGGTGCCAGTCCGGCCGTGCCGCCGATTCCGGGCCTGAAAGAGTCACCCTACTGGACTTCCACCGAAGCGCTTGTCAGCGACACCATTCCCGCACGCCTGGCCGTGATCGGTTCGTCGGTGGTGGCGTTGGAACTGGCGCAAGCCTTTGCCCGGCTCGGCAGCCAGGTCACGATCCTGGCACGCAGCACCTTGTTCTTCCGGGAAGACCCGGCCATCGGCGAGGCCGTGACAGCCGCTTTCCGCGCCGAGGGCATCGAGGTGCTGGAGCACACGCAAGCCAGCCAGATCGCCCATGTGAACGGCGAATTCGTGCTGACCACCGGACACGGTGAATTGCGCGCTGACAAGTTGCTGGTTGCCACCGGTCGGGCACCGAATACGCGCAGCCTCGCGCTGGACGCGGCGGGGGTCACTGTCAATGCGCAAGGGGCCATCGTTATCGACCAAGGCATGCGCACGAGCAACCCGAACATCTACGCGGCCGGCGACTGCACCGACCAGCCGCAGTTCGTCTACGTGGCAGCGGCCGCCGGCACCCGTGCCGCGATCAACATGACCGGCGGCGACGCAGCCCTCAATCTGACCGCGATGCCGGCAGTGGTGTTCACCGACCCGCAAGTCGCCACCGTGGGCTACAGCGAGGCGGAAGCGCACCACGATGGCATCGAGACCGACAGTCGCACGCTGACACTCGACAACGTTCCGCGAGCGCTTGCCAACTTCGACACACGCGGCTTCATCAAGCTGGTCATCGAGGAAGGTAGCGGACGGCTCATCGGCGTGCAGGCGGTGGCCCCGGAAGCGGGCGAACTGATCCAGACGGCGGTGCTCGCCATCCGCAACCGCATGACGGTGCAGGAACTGGCCGACCAGTTGTTCCCCTACCTGACAATGGTCGAGGGGTTGAAGCTTGCGGCGCAGACCTTCAACAAGGACGTGAAGCAGCTTTCCTGCTGCGCTGGATAAAAAAAGGAGGTTTTCAATGAGCGCCTACACCGTGTCCCGGCTGGCCCTTGATGCCGGGGTGAGCGTGCATATCGTGCGCGACTACCTGCTGCGCGGATTGCTGCGTCCGGTGGCGTGCACCCCGGGCGGCTATGGCCTGTTCGATGATGCCGCCTTGCAACGGCTGTGCTTCGTGCGGGCGGCCTTCGAGGCGGGCATCGGCCTGGACGCGCTGGCGCGGCTGTGCCGGGCGCTGGATGCTGCGGACGGCGATGAAGCGGCCGCGCAGCTTGCCGTTCTGCGCCAGTTCGTCGAGCGTCGGCGCGAAGCGTTGGCCGATCTGGAGGTGCAGTTGGCCACCATGCCGACCGAGCCGGCACAGCACGCGGAGAGTCTGCCATGAACAGCCCCGAGCGCTTGCCGTCCGAGACGCACAAACCGATCACCGGCTACCTGTGGGGCGCGCTGGCCGTGCTCACCTGTCCCTGCCATTTGCCGATTCTCGCCATTGTGCTGGCCGGCACGACGGCCGGCGCGTTCATCGGAGAGTACTGGGGTATCGCAGCCCTCACGCTGACCGGTTTGTTCGTCCTGTCTGTGACACGACTGCTGCGGGCCTTCAAAGATCGATCATGAGCGCTTCCCATTGAGACAAACCACGCTGTCGCTACGTTGCCTCATGCCGGCATCAAATTCGGCTGAGTAGCTTCTCGCCATCTGGACGTAGCTCACCCTTGGGTGAAACATGCCGATACAGGGTCTGCCGCGTGACGCCAAGTTCCTGGCACAGGTCGCCGACCTTGGTCTCTGGCTGACCCATTGCCGCCATCGCCAGCCGCAGCTTGGCGGCGGTCATCTTGAACGGCCGGCCGCCTTTCCGCCCGCGCGCGCGGGCCGAGGCTAGGCCGGCAATCGTGCGCTCCGCGATCAACTCGCGCTCGAACTCGGCCAGGGCGGCGAAGATGCCAAAGACCAGCTTGCCGGCGGCGGTCGTGGTGTCGATGGCCGCGCCGTGCCCGGTTAATACCTTCAAGCCGATGCCGCGCCCAGTCAGGTCGTGCACGGTGTTGATGAGATGTCGCAGGTCGCGTCCGAGCCGATCCAGTTTCCACACGACCAGTGTGTCGCCAGTTCGCAACGCCTTCAGGCAGCTCGTCAAGCCGGGCCGATCCTCGCGCATGCCGGATGCCTGGTCCTCGTAAAGATGTACTGGATCGACCCCGGCGGCAATCAGCGCGTCGCGCTGCAAATCGGTAGCCTGGGAGCCGTCCGCCTTCGATACCCGCATGTAGCCTATCAGCATGTCGTACCTGTCACATATACGTTCGATTATGTGACAGTGTGCGCCGGAAAGTTCTGGTCGTCAAAATTTGTCACTTAACCCGTCACTCTATCTAAGACATGCAAAGGGTCCATCAGGCTCGTAATGTGACAGAAATTCCGGAGGGATGCCTTCCTTTGCAAAGGTGGCGCGCAACTGTTCCTGGGAAGCGGGGTCGCGCCGACCATAGGAAGCCAACGCGAACAGCGAGCGAGCCGTCTCGGGGTTGTGCCGCGCTTCAATGATCGCCTCATTGATAGCCTGGACCGCCCGTTGCCAGTGATCGACGGGTTCGGGCTTCGGCGTTTTCGCCGACAGGCCACTGGTGAAACCGGTTTGGGGTTCGGACCAGAACAGCTTTGCATGCTCGCCCGGCGGGCTTATATCCCTCACCTCAATCAAGCTGATTGCCGTTGCCGCCGCCTCCAGCATCTGCAACCGTACTGCCGGGTTCAGGGTTTCATACGGTCGCCACAGACTTTGCCCAGCACGCAGCGGATGCCCGCAGCCTTCCCAGACTTGGCGGAGATACCCCGCGCAGGTTCCGCACGTCGAAAGCGGGGTGTTCAGCTCATCGAGCAGCGTGCGTAGTAGCCGAAACCACAATCCAGCGTGGATGCGTCGGCGCGGCAGCTCCACATGGCCGGTCGTCAGTGCCTGCCAGGTGCGCCGGTCCATCACCGCAATCGCGTCGCTGGCGGTGCGCGGCGCAGTGTCGGCGTTCTCCCAGCCGAGAAACCGCCCAGGCACGCCCCAATAGGATTCCAGCCAGCAGCCATGCAGCGGGCAGCTCAGCATCAGGGGCAGCTTCCATGCAAGCAGTACGGCTTGGTTTGCCGGGTCGTTCAGACAGAGCGGGCAGGCGCGATGTATCGGCTGGCTGGGCAGCCAGGCACGCCAGCTCGTGATGGATCGCGTCCTACGGCGGAGTTTCGGCAGCAGCACCGAGAGCTGGAACGCATAGGTTTCCAATGCGTCTGGAATCTGATCATCAAGGCTGTCCAGTAGCCAAGGCACCCAGCCGGCGAAACTCATGCAACGCAGCCGGTCCGGCTCGATGCCGCTCCGCTGGGAGAGCATCGCCAGCAGCGCCAGTGGTGGCGCGGTGTCCAGGTCATCAACCTGGCCGTGACCAAGATCGTGCTCCAGCAGCTCGGACACCTCCATGTGATAGCAAAGGGCCACGCGGTTGAGCCACGAAGACAAGGCTTCGCCTTCCCTGGGAGCCGGATGCAGTGGCCAGTGTGGCGCTGGCTTCACATCAGTTCCCGCTCGAATTGCCGCCGCCGCTCGCTGGGACCGGTGTAATCGGCCATGCTGAGCGTGCGATGGTTGATCGCTTCCTCACCGCTCTCCACGGCAGCGACGGCCGCCGCCATCAACAGGTGCGCCAGCTCGCCGATGGTGCCCTCGCTGCGCGTGAGCAGGTAGCGGGCCATATCCAGCGTGGCAATCGACGAGGGTCGCCGCAGCGGGAGTGAAGCCGCGAAGCTGGCCAGCAGTGAGCAGCAATCGTCGTTGGCCTCCCACACCGGCAGCATCATCGGCTCGAAGCGGTTTTCCAACTGGTCGTCCGAGCGGATCGCCAAGTAGGCATCGCGTGTGCCGACCCCGACCAGCGGGATGCGCAGCTCGTTGCCGAGGAAACGCAACAGATTGAGGAATTCCCGGCGGTTGACGCTGTTGCCGGCCAGGACGTTGTGCAACTCGTCGATCACCAGCATGCGCACGCCGACCTTGCGCAGCAGTGCCAGCGCCAATTGCTCCATTTCCGGCAGCCGTGGGCGCGGGCGCAATGGCGCGCCCATCGCGGCAAGTAGCGCGATGTAGAAGCGGATCACCGACGGCTCGGACGGCATCTGCACAACCAACACTGGGATGTGCTCCTGGTCGGCGTCGGAGCTGGCCGGATGGGTGCGGCGGAATTTCTCGACGATCATCGACTTGCCGTTGTTGGTTGGACCGACCAACAGCAGGTTGGGCATGCGTTGTTTGTTCGGCCACGCATACAGGGCTTCCAGCCGATTCAGCGCCTCGACTGCTCGCGGATAGCCGATCCAGCGGTCAGCGCGAAGGCGATGGATGCGTTCGTCCGCCGGAAGACGGGCCAAGCCCTGGGCCACCGGCATCAGGTGGGACAAGTCGATGATGGGATATTCTTCCACGGCTACCACTCCTCAATCTGGTCGAACGGTTTGGCAGGTGGCTGGTTGTCTGCCTGCGGGTCAGCCATGTCCGCGTCCGGTGGTGGCGTGGTTTTGAAAAGAACTGCCGTTGCCTTGAGATGCTGGCGTCGATCCGCGTCGCGCCGCGCCTTGCGCGTAGCTTTCTGCGCGGTGGACACGATTTCGCGCATCTGGCCGATCATGCGAAACAGCGCCGACTCATCCACCTGTTCGCGCCCTTGCTGCCGCAATTTCGCCAGCGCCTGTCGTTGTTCCCAGAGGGTGACAGCCGGGTGCGACAAGGTGCGGTATGGAATTTCCAGATAGTGCTGCCCCTCCGGCTCCAGCACCCAAATGCGGCTGATGTCGCGCGGGTCGCGCCGGATCAGGAACGCAGGCAAGCGGTCGCGCCGAGCTATCCACGGCTTGAGCGCATCGGCGTAGTAATGGATGTGGTCGATGACGAAGCCGGTGCGGGTCAGCGTGCGGCGGATGATGGGCAGAAAATCGACCAGAAAAGCCGTGGTGCGAGTGATGACGGTTGGCACGCCGGTCCGCGCGATAGCTTCGGCCCAGCGCGCTGCCGGCGGCTGGAGCAGGCCGTTGTGCACGGAGCCGTGGTAGGTGCCGACCGCCAATGTGAGCCAGCGCTCCAGCTCACGCAGCGTCAGGGCGGCCTTGTTTTCGGAATCGTAGTCGCCGCGCTGGTCAGGGTTGGAGAAGGTCGTCCCTGGCAATTCGTCGTGGATCATCTGCATCGCCGTGCCGATGATCCGTTCCACGATGCCGCCGTAGTGCGGCTGCCCGAGCGGGCGATAGTCAAGCCGGATGCCATGCTGCTCGCAGCCTCGGCGTAGCGCTTCGCTCTTGAACTCGGCCGCGTTGTCCAGGTAGAGCAGCCTGGGCTTGCCGCTCATCGGCCACTCCATTTCTATGTTCAGACCCTCCAGCCAGGGACGCTTGTCGCAGGCGACATGCACAAGGCACAGGCCGACCGAAACAGATGACGGCGCTTCCAGCGTGACGACCATGCCGAGCACGCAGCGGGTAAACACGTCGATGGCGATGGTCAGATACGGACGGCCAATCGGTTGCCGGTCGCGCTCGTCCACCACGATCAAGTCGATGACCGTGTGATCAATCTGCACTTGTTCCAGTGGCGCGGTCACGGCGGGAGGCTCACCACCGACACCTTGCAGGCTGCGGGACGCATCCTGACCTTCCCGGCGGCGAGTGGCCTTGAGCGGATCGAGGCCGGCGATCCGCAGAGCCACGGTGTTGCGCGCCGGCGCCCGCAGCTTTTGCGCTTTGCAAGCCTGCGCGACCTCGCGGTGGAACGCTGCCAGGCTACGCTTCTGCTTGGTCAGGAAGCGCTTTTGCAGCAACTCGCGGATGATGCGCTCAACTGATTCCGGCAAGCGTCCCTTGCCTTTTCCGCCGCCGGATCGGCTGCGAGCCAGGTCCGTCACAAGCCCAGCACCTTGCCGGGCACGGCGGATTAGGACATACACCTGCCGCCTGGACAGGCCAAGCGCGTGAGCAGCGGCATCGGCGGCTTCATGCCCGACCACATCAAGCGCTGCCAGCGGCCCGATGATTTCCGCCCGTTGCCGGGCCTGCGCCCAAGCCGCATCGGGCAGGGTGGCCACGCCTTGCTCGGCAATCAATGATGTGTCTGACGCCATGCTCACACCTCGCTTTGGTGCACACGAGTATTGAGCATAGTCGAGATTGGTGCAGATGACTTCTGATATTGCGTTGTCAGGAGTCGCCTGCACATCTGGCGTTACGCCCCGTCAATTGGTGCAGTCGTCTTCTGAAAATGACACGCGGTGCGGCCTTGCCTGACATCCAGTTAGGGTATAGCTCAACCTGACATGTAAAAAGCTCAATCTCCTTCTATCAACTCCCCGAACAGCTCCTTGACCTTTGTTTTCGCATCAGCAAGTGCAGTTCTGCCCTGTTCAGTAATTACATAAACACGCCGTTCACGTCGCCCCGTGCGTTCGTGACGTGAGGTCAGATAGTCTTTTTTTTCCAGGCCGTGCAGCATCGGGTACACCGTGCCGGCACTCATCTCGTAGCCGTGACGGCGTAGCTCTTCGATGATCCCCAGTCCAAAGACGGGTTCCTCGGCTGCATGGTGAAGGATGTGCAGGCGGATCAAACCGCCGTAGAGGTCTTGGTCAGTCATTTTTCGTGCCTCACAGCGCGACACTCAACAGCCACCCCGCTGCACCGCTGCTGACGACAACCAGCCACGGCGGGAGCTTCCAGAACATAAGTGCGACAAGGGCGATTAATGCCAAGCCGAAGTCTTGCGGCTGAAAAATTGCGCTAGTCCATACAGGGTGATAGAGGGCTGCGAGCAGCAGGCCAACTACAGCGGCATTGATCCCGGCCAGCGCGGCTTGGGTGCCCGTATTGCGGCGCAGGCGCTCCCAAAATGGCATTGCCCCGACGACCAGTAAGAACGAGGGTGCGAAGATAGCCAGTAGGCACACAAGGCCACCGATCCAGCCCGACGGGGCCGTGTTCATCGAGGCACCAAGGAACGCGGCGAATGTGAACAAGGGGCCGGGTACCGCTTGAGCTGCCCCGTACCCGGCGAGGAAGGATTCATTGCTCACCCAGCCTGAGGGCACGACTTCGGCTTGCAGCAATGGCAGCACAACGTGACCACCGCCGAACACCAGTGATCCGACACGATAGAAGGAATCCACCATTTCCATGGTTTGACTTGGCATTAGTTTGGCCAACACCGGCAGACCAATCAGCAAGACAAAGAACAGCGAGAGCCAGAACGCGCCCGCCCGATGACTGACCGTGATAGGTAGTGGGCCGTGCTCAATAATTTGCGCTGGCTTGAACAATAACCGGCCTGCGATGCCTGCGATAGCAATTACGCCGACCTGCCCCCATGCGGACGGCACAAGTAAAACGACACAGGTAGCAATTGCCATGATGGTGACTCGCAACCCATCCGTGCATAGGTTGCGCGCCATGCCCCATACCGCTTGAGCGACCACGGCAACAGCAACCACTTTTAATCCATGCAACGCGCCCTGCGAGACGTAATCGCCATAGCTGGAGATGCCGAGCGCGAAAAGGATCAAGGCTATGGCAGACGGCAGCGTGAAGCCAGCCCAAGCAGCCAGCGCCCCGCCGTATCCAGCCCGAGACAGTCCTACCGCTATGCCGACCTGGCTGCTTGCAGGCCCTGGCAAGAACTGACAAAGCGCGACCAAGTCAGCATAGCTCCGTTCAGAGAGCCAGCGCCGCCGTGTGACGAATTCGGCGCGGAAATAGCCCAAATGCGCGATGGGGCCGCCGAAAGAGGTCAATCCAAGTCGCAGAAAAATAAGAAAGACCGACCATGGTCTGCTGTCATTGGGAGGGGGGGTGGTCATGCTTTCGCCTTCATGATTTGCGTCAGGTTGAATCACAATAATCGAAATTCGATAACGAAACCCGCTTATTAAACATAGAAAATGCCTCGATGCGTTCTATGCAGTTAGTTCTAGCTTTGGCTTTAACAAGAGCACGCTTACTTACGCCTTAGAGTGCTTTATTTTCCGTTTTCTGAGCTGCCCTTTTCAGAACCCACTGGCCTAATCATGCCCACAGGTCACGAAACAGGGAGTTGGCTTAAGTGCATTTCCTGTTCCGCTACTCCCCAGACTGGGATTCAGAGCTTAGCGTACGATTTTTTCCGAATTCTGCGGGCTCCCCCTGAACCGCAACCCGGAGAACTTCTTCGCCCAGATCGAGCAGGCCGCGTTCTCGCCGGGCAACACGATGCGGGGCATCGGCCTGTCACCCGACAAGATGCTGCTGGGCCGCGCGTTCGCCTACAACGACGCGCAGCGCAATCGCATCGGCACCAACTTCCATCAGTTGCCAGACAACCAGCCCAAGGTTCCGGTGAACACTTATCAGTTTGACGGCCAGATGGCCTACGAGCACAGCGGCAGCGCGCCCGTATACGTACCCACAGCGACGGACGGCCATGGGCCGACACCACCGGCCCGGCGGAAGATGGCTGGGAAGCCGACGGCGCGATGGTGCGCAGTGCCTCCACGCTGCACGCCGAGGACGACGACTTCGGCCAGCCTGGTATCCTGGTGCGCGAGGTGTTCAACGACGCACAGCGGGAAGCGCTGGTCGATCAGGTCGCGGGTAGCCTGCTTGGCGGTGTGCGCAGCCCCGTGCTGGAGTGCGCCTTCGACTATTGGAAAAACGCCGACGCCAATGTCGGGCGACGTATCGAAGAGAAGGTGCGCACCAGCACCGTGACAACGAAGCCGGCTGAAGGCATGGGCGAAGGCTGAAGCCCCTCATCCATCACTCTCCGCGTCGAGGTGAGTGATGGATGGGCTTCAGTTCATGCGCGTGTTCCAGCAGATGGTCGACGACGCCTGGTGCCATGACATCAACGGCGACGGGCGCAAATTGCTGACCGGATCGAACCCTCTCCAGTGGCCTCACGCCCCTGCTACCCCTGGGCGAAGGCCGGGGGTGACAATAACCTTATAGAACCGTCGAGTTCTGGCCAACGATCTGCCAAGTCACAAGCAGCATGCTGCTATGGGCTGTTGACGTTTCGAGCCAGCCCAACACCAACACCAGCCGGTTATTGGATCTAAGATGAAGGCTCTATCGTTCATTCATCTGGGAGAAAATGTGATGCTCACTCAGAAAACGAAAGATATCGTTAAAACTACCGCTCCAGTGCTTGCCGAGCATGGATCTGCCATTGTTAAGCGCTTCTACGAGCATTTGTTTCTGGCTCATCCAGAGCTAAAGAACCTGTTCAACATGGCTCACCAACAGTAGGGTCAGCAGCAAGAAGCATTGGCACGGGCCGTGTACGCCTACGCGGCGAACATCGAAAATCCGCAGAGCCTAACAGCGGTACTCCGGGGTATTGCGGGTAAGCATGCCAGCCTTGGCGTGCGTCCCGAGCAATACCCCATTGTGGGTGAGCATTTGTTATGGGCCATTAAGGACGTTTTGAAAGAGGCCGCCACGGACGAGATCATTTCCGCCTGGGCACAGGCTTATGGGAGTCTGGCCGATTTGCTCATGGGCATGGAAAGCGAACTGACCGAACATACCGCTGAAGCACTCGGCGGTTGGAGTGGTTGGCGCGAGTTCGTCGTTCGGGAAAAGAATCAGGAAAGTGACGTGATCACTTCCTTCGTCCTGGAGCCAGTTGACGGCCAACCCGTGATTAATTTTGAACCTGGCCAGTACACCAGCGTTGCCGTTCATGTGCCTGCGCTTTGCCTTCAGCAGATCCGTCAATACAGTCTGTCCGACGCGCCCAACGGACGCACCTATCGCATTTCGGTAAAACGTGAAGACGTAGGCGCCAACAAACCAGCAGGGTATGTTTCCAACCTTCTGCACACTCAGATTAAGGTCGACGACCACCTCAAGCTGACGGCCCCCTATGGCAATTTCTACATCGATGTCAACGCAACGACGCCGGTCGTATTGATCAGCGGCGGCGTGGGGGTTACTCCCATGATCAGCATGTTGAAAAGGGTTTTACTGACTCCAGAACGCCAAGTCGTTTTTGTCCATGCTGCGCGCAACAGTTCCGTGCAGGCGATGAGAGAAAAACTACGCAACGCAGCGGCGATCAACTCCAATCTCAAGCTGATCGTTTTTTATGATGAACCCCTCCCCATTGATGTTCAGGGAAAAGACTACGATCACCTCGGCCAAATTGACTTGAGCAACATCAATGTTGACATTCTGTTGCCAGACGCTGATTACTACATCTGTGGACCAATTCCCTTCATGTGTATACAACATGACGTATTGACGAACCTTGGGGTTGACGAAACGCACATCCATTACGAAGTGTTTGGGCCTGACTTATTTGACGCATAGAGTCTCGTCATTTCAGCTACTGGTAAGGCTATGACAGTGAGCGAATCCGCGAACAAATCGAAGCTCAGGGCGCTCGTTCGGTGATCCCGAGAAAGCGCAACTCGATCAAGGGCAATGCCGGGTATCTACCGCTACCGGCAAGTGGTCGAGAACGCCTTTGCGCGTCTGAAACATTACCGGGCTGTGGCGTTTCGGTATGACAAGCTGAAACGAAATTACGAAAGCGTGGTAGCCCTGGCTTGCGGATTTCTCTGGCTAACGATGTGAAACGTCAACAGCCCCTGGTGTGCTGTTTGAAAATAAAGCCTGTGAGGCCATTGCCCCACGGGCTCGCTGTATCTTGTTCACGATATCGTCTCCCTTCGCATTCCAGGCATAGCGGGTGGCAGCGCATTTCGCAGTGCCCGGAACGTGGCAGTCGAGCTATCCAATTCGCGATCAGAGTTGGAGCTACCCCTGCGAAAATCCACCGTGGTGTTGTGAAAGAAGCGTTCAATCATGTTCATCCACTGGCTGGAGGCCGGAGTGAAATGCATGTGGACGCTCTTGTGCTTCTCAAGCCAAGTCTTCACTTTTGGGGGCTTGGGCGTGGCGTAATTGTCCATGAACAGATGCAGCTGAAGATGCTTGGGCGTTTCGCGATTGATCTTTTTGAGAAGCCCCAGCCACTCCTGATGCCGGTGTTGGCGTTCGATGCAGCTGATCAAACGTCTTTGCAGGTTACGTAGGACGGCCTCGCTCGTGGCAGGGCGTTGAGGGTTACAGTTAGTTGGGTCGAGCTCCCCGCTGGCGGAGTGGGGACAACACCAAGGATGTCGATCCAGCAGTCCGAGAGGTTCAGGCGTTCTGCCATGAGGGGTTCTGAGTGAACGCCTCGGCCAGGTAATCAATCATCACCCGCACCTTGGCCCTTGGCCGGCGGACGGCGATCTGGCGAGTAGACGGCGTAGATGCCGCCCAAGGCATAGGTCGGATGATCAAGTTGTAGGGCGACCGGTTCACCGCGCTTGAGAGCGTCCGAGACGATGAAATCCGGTTGGTAGATTAACCCCTGTCCGCCCACAGCGGCGGCCAGCAGGGCGTCGCCATTATTGGCGGCAAGATCACCGTTGATCGTCACGCGCACACTACCGTCGCGACCGAAGGCCCATTCCTTACCCCCGGCCCAGGACGACAGGGTGTAGGCCAGGCAATTGTGCTGGGCCAAGTCGGCCACCCGCCGGGGTACGCCGCGTTGGTCGAGATAACTGGGCGCGGCGCAGACGACCTACGCACAATCACCGAGCTTGCGGGCCTGCAGCGGACTGTCGGTCAACTGACCGATGCGGATCGCCAGGTCCCAGCCGCCGTCAAGCAAGTCCACCA
Organism: Pseudomonas alkylphenolica; assembly: GCF_000746525.1. Classification (NCBI taxonomy): domain Bacteria; kingdom Pseudomonadati; phylum Pseudomonadota; class Gammaproteobacteria; order Pseudomonadales; family Pseudomonadaceae; genus Pseudomonas; species Pseudomonas alkylphenolica. The sequence goes on along the minus strand of NZ_CP009048.1, from coordinate 3,435,479 downwards.
CGCTGTCGGTCAGCCCCAGTTCGATCTTGAGCGCCGGATGCCGGTGTCTGAAGGCTGGCAGCAACGGCGCAATGAAACGGCTGCCGAATGACAGCGGCATGTTCATGCGCAGCAGTCCGCGGGCATCGACCCGTTGCGAGGTGGCGCTGGCTTCGGCTTCATCGATCTCCGGCAGGATGCGCAGGCAAGCTCCAAGTAATCACTGCCAGCCTCGGTCAGGCTCAGGTGGCGTGTGGTACGGTGCAGCAGTTTGACTCCCAGGTGCGCCTCCAGAGCATCGACATGCTTAGTGGCCATCGCCGACGACATGCCCAGGTACCGGCCCGCAGCGGACAGGCTGCCGGCACTGACGGCACGAGCGAAGATACGCATGCCAGTTACGCGATCGAGCATGTTATCTCACTCTGCGAGTAGGAAGTGAAGGCAGTATTTGGTGGGTTATCTATATAAATTATTCAAGCGATACTCCATGCAGTCAATTAAAACGTGCGGAGAGTGCCCATGACCGCTATCAGCAATACCCGTATGCCGACCCTGTTCGTGCCCCATGGTGCGGGCCCTTGCTTCTTTATGGACTGGAATCCGCCCACCGCCTGGAACCATATGGCGGAGTTCCTGAAGAACGTGGCCAATACCTTGCCCGCGCGCCCTACGGCGATCGTGCTGGTCTCGGCCCACTGGCTGGATCCGGTATTCAGCGTAACCAGCGGCCCGCAGCCGGAGTTGATCTACGACTACCACGGCTTTCCAGAGCATACGTACGAGCTGCGCTATCCGGCTCCTGGTGAACCGCAACTGGCGGCACGCATCGCCGGGCTGCTCGGCCAGGCGCAACAGCCGGCACAGGAAAATCCGCTGCGCGGCTTCGATCACGGTATGTTCATTCCACTGATGCTAATGTTCCCTGACGCCGACATTCCGGTGGTGCAACTGTCGTTGCGCCACGACCTGGACCCGCAGGCACACCTGGATGCCGGTCGTGCGCTGGCAGCGTTGCGCGACGACGGCGTGCTGATCGTCGGCAGCGGCATGAGCTTCCACAACATGCGCGGCTATGGCGACCCACGTTTCGGGCCGATCTCCGAGGAGTTCGACCGCTGGCTGGTACAGGCTGTCGAATCCATACCGCAGCAACGCGAGCAGGCCTTGGCCGATTGGGTGCAGGCACCTTCAGCGCGGCTGTGCCATCCACCGCGCGCCGAGGAACATCTGCTGCCGCTGATGCTGGTCGCCGGTGCGGCGGGCGAGAGCGCTGGCCAATGCATCTTTACCGACCGGGTGATGGAAACCACGCTGTCGGCCTTCCGTTTCGGCTAATTCTCTCAGGAGGTAGAACATGATCATCAATCTTTCCGGCAAGACCGCCATCGTCACCGGTTCCACGGGCGGTATCGGCCTGGCCATTGCCAAGGGGCTGGCCGATGCCGGCGCTACCTTAGTTATCTGCGGCCGCCAGCAGGACCGCGTCGATGCGGCCCTGGCCCAGTTGCAGGCTACCCAAGCCGGTGCGCAGGCACGCGGCCTAGTCGCCGATCTAGGCACCGCTGTGGGCTGCCAGGCGCTGATCGATGCCGAGCCACAGGCAGACATCCTGGTCAACGATCTGGGCATCTACGGCGTCAAGGCATTCTTTGACATCAGCGATGCGGACTGGGAGGAAATCTTCCAGGTCAACGTAATGAGCGGCGTGCGTTTGGCGCGTCACTATGCCCAAGGCATGCAAGAGCGCGGCTGGGGACGGATTCAGTTCATTTCCAGCGAGTCTGCGTTGAACATACCCAGCGAAATGGTCCATTACGGTGTCAGCAAAGCGGCCTTGCAGGGCTTGTCGCGTGGCCTGGCTAAGGTCCTGGCCGGTAGCGGCGTGACCGTCAACACCATCCTGCCAGGACCAACCCGTACCGAGGGCGCTATCGCCTTCATCGACAACATGGCGCGCGAGCGTGGCGTGTCTGCGACGGAAATGGAAGCGTTGTTCCTCGCCGAGAATCGCCCGTCGAGCCTGATTCGTCGCTTTGCCAGCCCCGAGGAAGTGGCCAACCTCTGCGTCTATGCCGCCTCGCCCCAGGCCAGTGCGACTACGGGTTCGGCCTTGCGCGTCGAGGGTGGCATCGTCGAAAGCATTGCCTGACTGACCGTTGCCCTTACCGCGCAGTAGCCGGCGAGGGCTGATTAACAGGAGATTCATCATGTTTGTTTCTACTGCTCAGATAGCCACTGACAATCCACAACGACTGATTACGCGTCTGTGCAAGCACTGGAGCCACAAGTTTTCGGTCATCTGCGACGAACAGCAGGGCGAGATAGAACTTAACATTGGACACTGCTTGCTCAAGGCGTTGGAAGGCGGACTGCACGTCCGTTTGCAAGCCGCCGAGGAGGAACAGATCCAACACTTGCAAACGGTTGTCGGCGATCATTTGCAACGCATGGACTCCAAGCCACTGCCCGATTTTGTCTGGAACCGGCAGGCGTCTTGATCGCCTTTACAAGAACAAGGAGAAGAACATGCAAGACTCAGCGCACCGGTATGGCGGAATTACCCGTCTTCTGCATTGGACGATGGCCCTGCTGATCGGGTTGCAGTTTTTCAAGCTGGGCGACCGCATCGATGACGGCGAGCACTGGATCGGTCAAACCATCGTGCCTTGGCATATATCCTTCGGCGGCCTGTTGCTGGTGCTGATTGTGCTGCGCCTGCTCTGGGCGCTGGGTCAACGGCAACAACGCCCACAGCCTGTCGGGTCGCCCGCTCTGCTAGTTAAGGCCGGACATGGCCTGCTCTATGCCTGCATGCTGCTGATGCCGATCACCGGCGTTCTAGTGATGCTCGGCAACGGCTACGGGCTGAAGGTCTTCGGGGTACAACTGGTCGCCAAGACCGGCGTGGAAACCGACTGGATGATCAGCCTCGGCAACCTGCATTCGCCGCTGGCCTGGCTGTTGGTGATTCTGGTGGTCGGCCACATCGGCGCTGCACTGTTTCATCACTTCGTCAAGAAGGATGACACGTTCAAGCGCATGGGGGGCTGAGCCAGCCAATCCGTTGTGCATCTGTCAGGCCGTTTCCAGCGCTCGTGGGGTTGGGATCACCGAAGACGGTGAGAGAGCGAGGAAGGCAAATCTGTGGATGGCTCGAAAGCAGTTGATGGGTATGGACGAGTTGCGCGTGTAACAAATAGAAATGGGCTGAAAGCCCGACGCCACGGCGTCCACCTCTACGACCTCAGACAGACAGAGCGCTTAGCGAACGAAAATATCCGTTTTCTCTATTCGCCCCCAAAAGAGAGCTGATCCTGAAAATCGACTTCTCAACCGGTGAGTGCTATCCAGATATCCCGTTCATTGGTATCGCCATTCGCCACAAAATTTTGTATGTCCACCGTCATAGCACACGCAAGGAGAAGCTGTTCGATCCCGATGGCTACAGTGCCGGCCAGTGGGTAATGCTGTTCACTTAAGCATTTGAGCTCACGGCGGGCTTCCTAGAAAATCCGATGCCAGACCACTGGCATCGGATTTTTTATGTCTGTTCAACAGGACCTGCTCGACCTCGGCGACCTTTTCAACTTCTGCGACCTGAGCACTTTCACCCAAAACATTCCCATTGAATGGGTCGCGTCTGCACTGGATTTGTCGAGTCAGGCGACCATTCGCCGACGGCGCCTGCCCGCTGATCAAGTGCTTTGGCTGGTGCTCGGCATGGCCTTATTTCGTGACGAGCCGGTTCACGAGGTGGCCAGACGTTTGAACATCTGCTCCCAAGGCCTGGCCTCAGACCACTTGCTGGCCCGCAGTGGTGTAACCGAAGCTCGTAAACGGCTCGGCGCCGATCCTGTTGAGTGGTTATTCCGCAAGTCCGGCAACCAATGGGGTGCAGAGCGTTATGACGATGATGCCTGGCATGAACTGCAGGTCTTCGCGGTGGACGGTGCGCTTTTGCGCACCCCGGATACGCCCGAGCTGCGAGATCACTTCGGGTCGGGAAATACTCTGAGCGAACGCCAGACACCGTTTCCGATGCTGCGCCTGGTAGCGCCAATGAATGTGCGTTCGCACGTGATCCTGGATGCTCAAATGAGCCCTTACCGACGCAGTGAAATGCGCTTGGCCGACGAGTTTTTGCAGCAGATTCCCGACCATTCGGTGACGCTGTTCGACAAAGGGTTCTGGGGCGCCGAGCTGCTGTCGAGTCTGAGCAGTTCGGGCACCCACCGTCATTGGTTGATCCCGGCAAAAAAAGGACTGGTCTGTGAGGAGGTGGTCCGTTACAGCCAGCACGACCGTTTGGTGCGTATGAAAGTCTCGCCGCAGGCCAGAAAGCGAAATCCGACGCTTCCATCGCACTGGGAAGTACGCGAAGTCAGCTATGAAATTCAAGGCAAAGTGAAGACCGTCATGACGTCCTTGCCGGCCGAGACCTACACCACCAAGGCCGTTGCCAAGCTTTATCAGGAACGCTGGGAGATCGAGCTGGGCTTCAGGGACATCAAGAGTTCGATGCAACAGAACGCCATGACCTTGCGCAGTAAAAAAGTCGAGCTGATTTATCAGGAGGTGTGGGGACTTTTGCTGGCTTACAACGTAATTCGTCGGGAAGCCAGTCAGGCAGCGGTGGCGTTTGGCCGAGCGCCCTCAGACATCCGTTTCAAACCGGCTTGTCAGTACATCGCGGTGCAATTGATTGTGATGGCAGCGGCCAACCCGATTTCAGCCACAGGGAGACGATTGGCAGAGTTAAGGGCAGGTATCGGAGGATTGTTTCTGGATCACCGTCCAAGGCCTTCGAGGCCAAGGACGGTGAAGATCTCAAAACCCCGATTTCCAGTAGACCGTAAGGCTGCTCCGCTTAAGTGAACAGCATTAGGCTCATGGAGGGCTGCTTTTCCACGCAGAGCACTGATCCGTCATCGCATAAATTGCAGGGCGACTACTGGAGCCTTAATTGCTCATCATGAGCAGGCGTACTACGTTCGTTGATTAGTGGCTCCTGGCGATGACTGGTAAAATATGCAGAGCTCACATTGGTCAACTGCATATGCCTAATTTTCGGATTCTGATTTGCTCCACACTGGCTGCGAGCCTTATTGGCTGTGCATCACCAGGAAATCCTACTGGCAGCAAACTGACGGACAAAACGCCTGAGGAGTACGCGGCGTGCGTGCTACCGAAATGGCTAGCAGTAGCTCCGCATGCTTGGCAAAAGTCGATCACCAATGGTTATCGGATAACAGCACCCAGCGCCGTGACCTCCGATGAAGTATTGGAAGTCGTCGAATACCACGATGGCAGCCGTGCTACGTTTTATAAAGGAAGCTTTCTTTCAGGCGACAAGCTTCGTCAGGTAGCGAGAGAATGCTTAGATTGATTGCTAGCGCTGTTCGAGCTCGCCATTGTCGACGTAGGGCGCATTAGCGAAAGAATCCTAGCCAGCAGAACCTTCTGTAGACGGGGCCAAATCCCTTTGGCTCAGTCATAGTGCTGGAGTGGTGTTACAAAAGGATGACAGGCATGAAAAAGCCCGTCGAGGCGGGCTTCTCTGGTCGTGATTCAGATCAATCAACCAGCTTTTAGAACTTTTTCTTGCTAACGCCCGCTTGCAGGCACATGTATTTGATTAAGTCGCCGTGAAATGGGGCTTTGGGCTTCTCCACGGTCACCTTACGGAACGGGTTTCCGTCGTTTGTTCACGGCTTCCTTCCTGATTCCTGAATCGAAATCCAAGCTTTTTCAGTACCGCAGTGACCTCTCTGTAGTTGAGAGGGCGGTGTCGCCCAAAGCCCATTCACAATCCTTAGCAAACGTACTGAAGCGTAGGCTCGTTGAAGAATCTGATTTTCTTCTTGGCGCTACGACGCTGAGCGAGCGACCAGAAGAACGCTTTAACTTCATAGCCTAACCGCATAGATAGAGGTGCTCGCCGACCAAGCAGATCTGCTGCATGCTCCTTGTCGACAGTGAGAGCTTCTACCACGTAGGGCTTAATCTGTCTTTCGAGCTTTTCCTTGGCCTCCTCAAAGGTGTCACCTTGAGCGGCCAGGGTAAATTGCGGGCAGGTGGCAATCCAATAACCATCCTTCTTCTCGGCGTAGCAACGCAGGATGGCGATTATGGTGCCACCACCATATAAGTCAACTGAAATGCGCGCCACGAAATCGTGGAGCGCACTGTGACTACAGATGAGACTGAGGTAGCTTTCACCGGTTCGGGGGTTGGGGTGCAATGGTTGGCGCAAATTTATGAGGCTCATGGAACCGAAAAGCTATTCTGCCTTGGCTCTGGCAATGAGCTGGCTCTTTTCCTCGCTCGCATACCCCACCAACCGACCCTCCCCAGTCCGCATCCCCTTAGGCCGGCGCAACGCTGACCCAGCAGCAATCAACTCAAAGCCAGCACTGATAATGCTTTTCGAGGCAGAAGCTTGGGTCAGTAAAATTTCGGTAGTTGGGGCAATTCAGCATCAGCGGCAACATTGAGACCTTCATCCCTGTTCGTAGCTTGCAGTCGTTTCAATTTCACGCTGTTGCACGCTTCCTCATTCCGCTAATGTCCCAGATTCCCAACTGCATGCTTGTCGGATACGGTCTTCGTATGAATACATGAACTACCTCCAGGTAGTCCAAGATTTCCGCTGCATCCCCCAGTAAAGGCTGCGTTATACGACCAAAGCTGGATTGGTCAAGACCGGCACGTTTCGCGGGCGTGACCAGGACACCATTGGTTTAGCGGTCTCGCATATCGGCTTCAGCGACAAGGAAGTGGACTTCCTCACGGGTATGCGCCAAGTTGGCGGCGGTAGTACCCGTGTGTCCTCGCACGAGGAAATCATCGAGCTGAACTACGGCATCCATGTAGCGCCCGGTGTGACCGTGATGCCGAACATCCAGTACACCTTCAATCCCGCTACACGCCAACCTCTGCCCACAGCATCGACAATACTCTGGTGCTCGGTCTGCAATTGAACATCAGCTTTGATCGACTCTTCGACCTGCCTCACATGCCGAACAATAGTTGATCGTTCGTGGTCTGCCAGATCAGCTCCCTGAGCCAGGTGACGCCCGGATCAAAGTGATTGCGGGGGTGCCAGGCCAGGTTGAGCGCAAAATCCGGGGCGGCAAACGGCAGTTCGAACACATCCAGATCGTCGGCGAATGGCGCCAACAGTGACGCCGGTAATGTGCAGACAAGATCGCTATTGCGGAGCACTCGCGACACCAATGTCAGCTGCGGCAGCGTCACTGCCAGCTGCCGGCTGCGCTGCAGAACCGAGAGATGTTCATCCATGTAGCCGAGCAAGTTGTTCGACTCGTTTGACACCAGTACATGCTGCAGCGCGCAGTATCCATCGAGGTCCAAGGCACCGTTACCACGCGGATGCCCTTTGCGCTGCGCCATGAGAAAGCGATCACGGGTCAGAGGGCGGCTTTTGAGGCCTTCGGGAACCAGCCTTGCGTCGTCGATCAGCAAATCTATCTCTCCTCTTTCGAATTGCGCGGCGACTTGTTCGGTTTGCGGACGGCTGAAGATGAAACGCAGGCTATTAGGCGAAAACCCGTTGAGACGCTCGAGCAGCGGCAGGCCTAGGGCAACCATTGCATTGTCGCTGGCGGCGATATGAAAGCTGCGCTCGTCCGTTGCCGGGTCGAAGCTGGGTTGAAAGCGCACAACCTGGCGCAGAGTACTGAGCGCCAGTGCCAATGGCTCCTTCAACGAAAGCCCCATGGCGGTGGGGGTCATGCCGCGGCCTTTTTCGGCGGGTAACAACAGGGGGTCATCGAATGCGACGCGTAGCCTGGCCAGTTGCGCCGACAATGCTGGTTGGCTGATGTTCATGCGCAGGGCGGCGTGGGTGACGTTGCATTCCTGCAGCAGTACATCGAGCGAGAGCAGAAGGTTGAGGTCGATATCGCTCAGTTCCATGGCAGCTCCCAAAGTGTGGTTCAAATGAAAAAGGTGTCCGATCGGCGGATCGGGCACCTTTGCAGAGATGACGGGCGATTGTCTAGCCCTGGGCCTGTGCGCACCTCCATTGCAGCAAGCTGCGGCTGAGCAGCACGGCCAGCGCCGCACCGACCAGGCAGATGATGATGGCAATGTAGAACGCCTGGCTGAAGTCGCCACCGTTTGCCGCCGCCATGGAGACCGCCAACTGCGGCCCGATGGCCGCTGCAATGGCGTAACCGCAGAACATGATGCCGTAGTTGACGCCAAAATAGCGCGCGCCAAAGCGCTGAGACACCAGTGAAGGGAATACCCCCATCACGCCACCGAAGGCAATGCCAATGCCGCAGATGGCAACGGCGAAACCAGTGGTCGTGGTGCTGCTGGCCAGCAACATGAGCATCGAGGCGATCAACAGGAAGATGACAATCAGCGCGTTGGCACCGCCGATGCGATCGGACACCGCACCCCAGATGAAACGTCCTGCGGCGTTGCTGGCGGCGTACAGGCCGACATAGAGCGCTGCGGTGCTGGCACTGAGGGCGAACATGTACTGGCCGATGGGCGAGACGTTGGCCGCAATCATCAAGCCTGACAGTGCGCCGGAGGCCATCAGGGTGACCATCAAGTAGAAGACCGGGCTTTTCATCATCGCCTGCCAGTTCAGGCTATGGTCGGCTTGGTCGTGGGATGTGCTGGGCGTCCAACCCGCAGGGCGGTAGTCGTTGGGCGCCGAGCGGCAGACCATGCCGCACAACACGGCAATGGCGATGAACACCAGGCCGGTGGTGTTGAGCGCCGAGAGGACGCCGTACTGGTTGATCAGCATGTTGAGCAAAGGCGCGGTCAGCAGGGCCGCGGCGCCGTTGCCCGCGGTCACCAGGCCAGTGGCCATGCCGCGCTTGTCGGGGAAGTAGCGGGTGGCATTGCCCAGTGCACCGGCATAGGCGAACGAGATACCCACCCCGCCCAATACGCCGTAACCCAGGTAAAGCGCTGTCAGCGAGGAAAAATGGCTCATCAGGATGAAGGCCAGGCCAAAAGCGGCACCGCCGAGTAGCATCGAACTGCGCGCATACCCGCGGTCGACGAACTTGCCGGCAATGATCATGGGTACCGGACACACCGCAGTGCTGATGGTGAAGGCCAGGGCCACTTGCTCTGGCGTCCAGCCGCGTGCAACGGCCAAGGGGCCGGAAAACACGCTGAATGCATAGATCGAACCCGTGCAAAGCAGAACCAGAACGGCGGCAGTAATGTTTATCCACCGGTTCGACGTCATAGGGCTTACCTCATTGTTATTGGATTGACAGATTACGTTGCTGCGCAGTTACAGGTAGTCGCCTAGAGGGCGCGGCAGTCCGCAAGTCTGCCGGCCATGGTTCAAGCAACAACGCGGAAGGCGCCTGAGTTCAGTGAAGCTTCATGCGAGGGTTGGTGCGACGGCCAATGCGGTCGTTGATCATCAGAAGGCCGGTCCTGAACAGACCGTAAAGTGCCACCTGGTGCATACGGTACAGTGACACGTAGAACATGCGTGCCAGCCAGCCTTCGACCTTGACACTCCCCAGCACACTGCCCATGAGGTTGCCTACGGCACTGTATTTGGCCAGCGATACCAGCGAGCCATAGTCCTGGTACTGGTAGTCGGCTAGCGGCTTGCCTTCGAGCCGGTGCTTCAATGACACGGCGAGCAGGGAGGCCTGCTGGTGCGCGGTCTGGGCGCGGGGTGGGACATTCTTGCCACTGTCGTCGCCCATCGGGCAAGCGGCGCAATCGCCCAGGGCGAAGATGTTTTCGTCGCGCGTAGTCTGCAGGTTGCGCTGCACGACCAATTGGTCGATACGGTTGGTTTCCAGTCCGTCGAGGTCCTTGAGGAAACTCGGTGCGCGGATACCGGCAGCCCAGACCTTCAAGGTGGCGGGGATGAAATCGCCGTTGGCGGTGAGCATGCCATCGGCAGTAATCTCGCTGACCGCTGAGCGGGTATGAACCTTTACGCCGAGTTTTTCCAGTTCGTGCAGCACGGCCGTCCCGATGCGTTCAGGCAGGGCAGGGAGCACGCGTGGGCCCGCTTCGATCAGGTTGATCTGCATGTTCTGCGGGGCGATGCTGTTGAGGCCATAGGCTGCGAGCTCTTCGGCCGCATGGTGCAGTTCCGCTGCCAGCTCTACACCTGTGGCGCCAGCGCCAACAATGGCGATGTTCATCTGGCTATCGCTCTCCTGCCGGGCATGGGCGCTCAGGTATTGGCTGAGCAACTGGCGGTGCAGGTTCAGTGCCTGTTTGGGGGCGTCGAGGAAAATGCAGTGTTCCGCCGCGCCAAGAGTGCCAAAGTCGTTGGTCACGCTACCGATAGCGATGACCAAGGTGTCGTAGGTCAGGGCCCGGGCGGGCACCAGCTCGTTGCCAAGCTCATCCAGCGTGGCGGCCAAGTGGATGCACTTGTTGGCCCGATCCAGCCCAACAAGCCGGCCGATCTGGAACTCGAAGTGGTTCCACTTGGCCTGGGCAATATAGTTGAGTTCATTATCCGTGCTGTTGAGCGAGCCTGTCGCCACCTCGTGCAGCAGCGGTTTCCAGATGTGTGTCAGGTGTGCGTCGACCAGGGTGATCTGCGCCTTGCGCTTTTTGCCCAGGGTTCGACCGAGGCGGGTCACCAGCTCAAGACCACCGGCGCCACCGCCTACGACAACGATTCGATGTGTCATGGGGTTCTCAATCGAATTGAATCAGGCTGCTTCAGAACGAAGCAGCCTGGATGAAAGGAAGTGTCACTCGGGCTGGGCGCGGTGCCAGACCAGCTTGGAATTGACAGTTTTGCCCTTGGAACTGATGGGCGAGGCAGTGCCCAGCGTCAGCACATCACCTTCGATGCTGACCACGCGTGGCTGGGTTTGCCCCATCCAGTTGGGGAACAGCGAGATGAACATGCTGTGGGTCAGGGTGCGGTTCTGCTCGTTGACCTTGAACGGCCCGGTGTAGGCAATGTAGGTCGAGCCTGCGGCCTTGTATTCTTCCAGTGTGCCTTCGTAGAAGTCGTTGACCGCGAACGGCGCGCGGCCTGGCTTCATGAGCTGGGCAGACATGTAGCCGTCGGGGGTGTACATGATGATGCCCATGGGCTTTTCACCCATTGGGTAGAAAGGCTCGGAGCCATCTACTGGAATTTCCACGTACGAGTGCAGTTTCCAGGCACCTACCAGTTGGTCGCGCAGTTTTTCGCTCATGTGCTTCTCTCCTCTCAAGCGTGCTGCATGTCGCAGTCGATCGGCAGCATCTGCCCGGAAATTGACTGGCCGCTGTCTGAGGCGATGAACACTGCAAGGTCAGCGATGTGGGCTGGGTTGACCAGATGTTTGATCGACTGCGAAGCCAGGGCTTGGACGGTTTCTTCTTCGACGTTCTTGCCGCTGACCATGGCGCGGCCTTCGAGGACCTTCTGGAAGCGCGGCCCGTCGACGGCACCGGGGAGGATGGCGTTGACGCGAATATTGAAGGCGCCCAACTCGATCGACAGGGTCTTGGTGAAGCCGATCAGACCCCACTTGGTGGTGGAATATGCGCTGCGGTTTGGGTAGCCGAAGCGGCCCGAAACGGAGGACATGTTGATGATCGAGGCCGCAGGCGATTGCTTGAGGTGGGGAATAGCGAAATGGGTCACGGCGAAGGTTCCGTTGAGGTTGACCTGAACCACTTTGCCCCATTCGGCCGGGTCCAGTTGGTCAACCGGAGCGGTAGGGCCGGCGATGCCTGCATTGTTGACCAATACGTCCAGGCCGCCGAGTACGTTCACCGCTTCTTTGACCATCTTCTCGATGTCAGCGAGGTCGGAGATATCGCAGCGGGCGGTGTGAACGCCTGGGAGTTCCGCTTCCAGCTTGGCCAGGCCATCAGTGTCGATGTCACAGGCAAAGACGCTGGCGCCCTTGTCCATGAATGCCTTGACGATGGCGCGGCCAATGCCGCCGGCGCCGGCTGTTACGAGTACGCGTTGTGCTGTCATGCTCGATCTCCTTGGGAAGAGTCATTTACGTATGACTTAACTTAGCGAAGCACTTGGTATATTTGAAATCAATGGTCAATATATGACCTATAGATACTGTGGATGGCTTGGCAGTTGTCATCGGGCAAGACCTGAGGCAGCCGCCCTAGCCGTTGCGTTCATGGGGTTAGAAGCTGTGGGTGTAGAACAGTGAGTACGACTCGATACCATCGTTGGGTTGCTTAATGCCCGCGTTGGAGTAGTGGATGGCGCGGATCCCCACTTTCTGTTCGTCGGAAAGTTTCAAGCCGACACCAATGCGGTCTTCGAAGTTGAACGAGGAGCCAAGCTTCTGCTCGCCGACATCGGTTTTCGAAAAGAGGGCGACACCCACGCCCACTTCGATATAGGGAGCATAGCGCCAGCCGGAAAACTCATAGATGAAGACTGGACTGAACGATAGCGAGTGAGCGCCAGATGCTTCGTCTCCACCTTCCCAGTAGGTATAGGCGCCATCCCAGTAGCCACTGAGATGGCCGGTATCGGTTTGCCACCAGCTTTTGTCCCATGCCTGTTCCAGTCCTGCGCGGAAGGTCATGTCACCCTGGCCGGTGACACCGACCGCTCCTGTGATGCTCGCGGCGTCTGCAAGCGGGGAGAGCAGGCTCAGTGTCGCCACACTGATAAGGGTTAGGCGAGTATTCACTATGTATTCCTTACGACTGTAAAACGACTGGGTTATTGCATTCCCAGGTCGGCGCGGACCGACCCGGGAATGCATCATTTCAGGCTGACAAGGGGCCTGGAAGGCTGGGCATCCCAGCCGCCACCGAGCGCCTTGAACAGGCTGACTTCGCTGCTGAGCTGGCTCAGGTGGTCCTTGAGCAATTGCTGTTGGGCAGCAAACAGTTCGCGCTGCGCGTCGAGCACTACCAGGTAGTTGTCCACCCCTTCGTCGTAACGCTGGTTGGCCAGCTTGTAGTACTCCTGATTGTTATCGACCAGGTCGTGTTGGGCTTGCAACTGCTCACCGAATGTACCGTGTGCCGCCAGCCCATCGGCCACCTCGCGGAAGGCGTCCTGGATGCTTTTCTCGTACTGGGCGACATTGATGTCCTTGACCACCTTGCGGTAATCAAGGTTGGCGCTCAGGCGGCCGGCGGTAAAGATCGGCAGGTTGATCTGCGGCATGAAGCTCCAGACCCCCGAGCCACCCTCGAACAGGCCGTCGAGATCGCGGCTGGCGGTCCCTGCCGCTGCGGTGAGGCTGATGCTGGGGAAGAACGCCGCGCGTGCCGCGCCGATGTCGGCATTGGCCGCCAGCAAGCGGTGTTCGGCCGCGCGGATGTCCGGCCGACGCAGCAACAGGTCGGCCGGCATGCCTGCAGACAGCGTTGCCAGCGGTTGTTCCAGGGTGTCGCGGGCCGGCAGGTCGCCCGGCAACTTGGTGCCGAGCAGCAACTGCAGGGCGTTGACGTCCTGCGCGACCTGACGGGTGTACAGGGCTTTCTGCACACGTGCGGTCTCCACCAGGCTGCGCGCCTGGCGTACATCGAGCGCCGAGGCGGTGCCGACTTCGCTGCTGGAGCGAATCAGGTCCAGGCTGTACTGGTAGCTGTCCAAGGTGGAGCTGGCCAGTTCCAACTGGGCCTGGTCGCTGCGCCAGGTGAGGTAGGCAATGGCAACGTCGCCGACCAGGGCAATCTGCACGGCGCGCTGGGTTTCGGCGGTGGCCAGGTACTGCTGCAGCGCAGCATGTTCCAGACTGCGCAGGCGGCCGAACATGTCCACTTCGTAGGCAATGCCCAGGGTCGCCGAGTACTGGCTCTGAATCTCGGTATTGCCGGTGGTGGACAAGTCGTCGGGCACCCGCTGGCGTGTTCCGTCAGCGTTGGCATCGATCGTCGGGAACAGGGCCGAGCGCTCGATGCGGTGCAGCGCCCGGTATGCCTCGACATTCAACGCTGCCTGGCGCAGGTCGCGGTTGTGCTCCAGCGCGACGCCGATCAACTGGCGCATGGCGGGGTCGCGGAAGAACGTCTGCCAGCTCAGGGTGGCTTCTTGCCCACCTTGTGCCTGGTCTTTCGCGTAGGCCGGGCCCGCGGGCCAGTCTGCCTGTATGGGTGCTTCAGGGCGGTGATAGTCGGGGATCAGGCTGCAGCCTGGCAAGGTCAGCCCCAGCGCGATCGAGAGGTATCGCAGCTTCATGCCGACTCTCCTTGGGCTGCTGCCACTCGTTGCTTGCGTTCGAACAATTTCACCACCACCACGTAGAACAAGGGGACGAAGAACACGGCCAGGACCGTGGCGGTGATCATCCCGCCGACGACACCGGTCGCGATCGAGTGCTGGCTGCCGGCACCGGCGCCGGTGTTGAGTGCCATGGGCAATACACCGAAGGTGAAGGCCAGCGAGGTCATGATGATTGGCCGCAGCCGCAGCTTGGCCGCTTCGATGGCCGCCTTGGCCAGCGGCATGCCTTCTTTCTCGTACAGTTCCTTGGCGAACTCGATGATCAGGATGGCGTTCTTCGCGGTCAGGCCGACTGTGGTCATCAGGCCGATCTGGAAGTACACGTCGGCCTCGAGGCCACGCATCAGGGTCGCGAGTACGGCGCCGAGGATGCCCAGTGGCACCACCAAGATTACCGACACGGGTACCGACCAGCTTTCGTACAGTGCCGCCAGGCACAAGAACACGATGATGACGGTCAGGGCGTAGAGTATCGGGGCCTGGTTGCCGGTCTTGATCTCCTCGTAGGACAGGCCGTTGTAGCTGAGGCCGATACCCGGTGGCAGTTGCTGCATGATCTCGCCGATCGCCACCATGGCGTCACCGGTGCTGTAGCCAGCGGCCGGTTCACCGAGGATCTGCAAGGACGAGATACCACCGTAGCGTTCCAGCTTGGGCGAGCCGTAGACCCAATCACCGGTGGCGAACGCCGAGAACGGCACCATTTCGCCCAGGGCATTGCGCACGTACCATTTGTCGAAGTCTTCCGGCGAAATGCGCGAGCTGTCGACGCCTTGCAGGTACACACGCTTGACCCGGCCCAGGTCGATGAAGTCATTGACATACATCGAGCCCCAGGCAGCGCTCATGGTTTCGTTGATCGAGGCGATGCTGACCTGCAGGGCGCGGGCTTTCTCGTCGTCGATGCGCACCTGGAACTGCGGCTCGTCATCCTTGCCATTGGGGCGCACGGCCTTGAGCTTGGGGTTTTCTGCCGCCAGTTGCAGGAACTGGTTGCGTGCCTTCATCAAAGCCTCGTGGCCCAGGCCGGAGTTGTCCTGCAGGTACAGGTCAAAGCCCATCGCGTTACCCATCTCGAGGATGGCAGGGGGCACGAAGACCATGGCCTGGCCGTCTTTGATATGGGTTAAACGCTCATTGGCGCGCTGGGCCAGGCTGAACGCATCCTGCCCTGCACCTTGGCGGACGGCCCAGTCCTTGAGCACGATCAGTACCAGGCCGGAGTTCTGCCCACGGCCGGCAAAGTTGAAGCCGTTGATCGTCATGACGTGCTCGACCAGTTCGCCTTCGTCGTTGACTAGGTAGTCCTTGACCTCCTGCAGCACGGCTTCGGTACGTTCGGCCGAGGCGTTCAGTGGCATGCGCACCTCTGCCATCATCAACCCCTGGTCCTCGTTCGGTAGAAACGCCTTGGGAATTTGAGTGAACAGATAGCCGGTGCCGGCGGTGATCAGGGCGAAGATCAGCAGGTAGCGGCCACGGTGCTTGAGGATGCCGCCCACGCCGCGTTCGAAGCGTGCGGTACTACGGTCGAAAACGCGGTTGAACCAGCCGAAGAAGCCTTTTCGCTCTTGGTGCCCATGACCTTGTGGGGCCTTGAGAATGGTGGCGCATAAGGCGGGTGTGAAAATCAGCGCAACCAGTACCGACAACGCCATGCAGATGACGATGGTGACGGCGAACTGCTTGTAGATGATGCCCGCCGAACCGCCGAAGAAGGCCATGGGCACGAACACCGCAGACAGCACCATACCGATGCCGACCAAGGCACCAGAAATCTGCTGCATGGACTTGCGCGTCGCTTCAAGGGGCGACAAGCCTTCCTCGTGCATCAATCGCTCGACGTTTTCCACCACGACGATGGCATCGTCCACCAGAAGTCCGATCGCTAGCACCATGGCGTACATGGTCAATACGTTGATGGTGATGCCGAAGGTCGGTAGCAGGGCAAAGGCTGCCAGCAACACCACCGGCACCGCCAGGGTCGGGATCAGCGTCGCACGGAAGCTCTGCAGGAACAGGAACATCACCAGGAACACCAGGATCACCGCTTCGCCGATGGTATGCACCACCGACTCGATGGATGCCTCGACGACCGGCGTGGTGTCGTACGGGTAGATCACCTCGACGCCTTCAGGCAGGTAGGCTTTCTGTTTTTCCAGCTCCGCCTTGACTGCTTTCACCGTCTCCAGCAGGTTGCCGCCGCTGGCCAGGCGCAGGGCAAGGCCCGCCGAGTACTCGCCGCGGTACTTCGACGAGATGGCGAAGTTGTCGGAAGCCAGGGCGACCTTGCCCAGGTCCTTGACGCGTACCTGGGAGCCATCGGCCTTGACCTTGACCAAGATCTCTTCGAACTCGGCCGGGGTGGTCATGCGGGTCTTGCCCAGTACCGTGGCGTTGAGCTGCACACCGGAGCGGGTCGGCAAACCGCCGAGCTGGCCGGAGGATACCTGCACGTTCTGCTCGCGAATGGCCTGGGCCACATCGCCTGGGGTGAGCTGGTAGCTGTTGAGCTTGACCGGGTCGAGCCAGATGCGCATGGCATAGGGCGAGCCGAACAGCATGTAGTCGCCCACACCATTGATACGCGAAATCGGGTCCTGCAATTGCGAGGCAATCACGTTGCCCAGGTCGAAGTTGGTCATCTTGCCGGTCTTGTCCACCAGACCGATGATCAGGAAGAAGTTCATCTGGTACTTCACCACCCGCAGGCCTTGGCGTTGCACCTCCTCAGGCAGGCGCGGGGTGGCCAGCTGCAGTTTGTTCTGCACCTGGACCTGGGCGATGTCCGGGTTGGTGCCCTGTTCGAAGGTTACGATGATGTTCATGCTGCCGTCCGAGGCACTCTCGGCGGACATGTAGCGGAAGCCGTCGAGGCCGCTGAGCTGCTGCTCGATGACCTGGACCACGGTGTCCTGCACGGTCTGGGCCGAAGCACCCGGGTAGGTGACCTGGATCGACACGGCGGGTGCGGCAATGTTGGGGTACTGGCTGATGGGCATGTTCATCAGCGACAGCGCCCCCGCCAGCATGGCGACGATCGCCAGCACCCAGGCGAAGATCGGCCGATCAATGAAAAAGCGAGACATGGATCACTAACTCCTCAATGGGACTGGGTGTCCGCCAGTGGCGGGAAATCGGCGACCAGGTTGACGTTCTTGGCGTCCACTGGCTTGACCTTGATCCCGGCGCGGGCTAGTTGCACACCTTCGGTAATCACGCGTTCGCCATCCTTGATGCCGTCGCCGATCAACCAGGCATTACCCACGGTGCGCAAGGTTTCCACTTCGCGCCGTTCGACGGTGCTGTCGGGTTTGACCACCCATACGGTCGGGGTGCCGCGGGCATCGCGGCCCACCGCCTGCTGCGGAACGAGGATGGCCGCCTGCTGTTCACCTTCGCTGAGCAGCGCGTGGACAAACATGCCTGGCAGCAGCTTGCGGTCGGGGTTGGGGAACTCGGCCCGCAGGGTCACCGAGCCAGTGGTGGGGTCGACGCTGACTTCAGAGAAACGCAGCACGCCCTTGAGCGGATAAAGGGACCCGTCATCCAGTGTGAGGCTGACTTGTGCCCGGTCTTCACCTACCCGCTGCAGGCGCCCGGATTCCAGCGCACGCTTCAGCCCAAGCAAGCGGGTGATAGGTTGATTGACATCGACATAAATCGGGTCGAGCTGGGTGACGGTGGCCAGCGCCTGGGCCTGGCCATTGGTCACCAATGCGCCTTCGGTGACAGCCGAGCGGCCGATGCGCCCCGAGATCGGTGCCAGCACTTTGGTGTACTGCACATCGATCCGTGCGACCTGGGCTTCAGCCTGGGCCTGTTTCCAGGCGGCCTGGGCATCGTCGTACTGCTGCTGGCTGATGGCGTTGGTCTTGAGCAGTCGCTCGTAGCGCCGCGCCAGGTTCTGTGCCGCCAGCAGCGTGGCTTCGGCCTTGGCCTGGCGGGCCTGATAGGTGCGTGGGTCGATCTGGTACAGCGGCTGGCCTTGCGTGACCTCGGCGCCTTCGACGAACTGGCGTTTTTCCAGGATGCCCGACACCTGAGGCCGGACTTCGGAAATGCGAAAAGCCGAGGTACGCCCCGGCAGGTCGGTCGTCAATGTCAGCGCCTGTGACTTCACGGTATAGACCCCGACTTCGGGGGGCGGCTGCTCGTTCTTCGCGGCCTCCTGGTTACCGCAACCCGCCAGCAGCCAAAGGGCTGCCAGGGGGATCAGCTGTCTTGAATGGAATGATTTATTGAACTTCACCGCGTGTCTCCTGTGCGAGGTCGGGCGATCAGGTACTGGTTAATGAATCGTAATGCGGTATAGTGTACCGCAATATGGTTTTGCCAAGTCAAGCACTGCTGGCATAAGGTAGGCACTCACTCAGCATAGCCTTTGTTCAGAAGCCCACGTGCTGGCTGGATCGAGCGGTTGGCACTAAAGTGGCGGCGCAAAGTGGCGGCGAGCCGCGACAGACGGACATCAAGAGGGTGGTATGACAAGTACGGAAGAAAGCACTGGCAAACATGGCGGGATACAAGTTATCGCCCGCGCCGCGTCGATCATGCGGGCGTTGGGCAACAATCCCCAGGGGTTGAGTCTGGCGGCGATCGCCCAGGTGGTCGATCTACCGCGTTCGACGGTGCAGCGCATCATCAATGCACTAGCGGTGGAACATTTGGTGAAAGCACGGGGGCCGAGTGGTGGTTTTCGCCTGGGGCCGGCGTTCGGCCAACTCATCACTCAAACCCAGATGGATATCATTTCCCTGGTCAGGCCTCACCTGACTTCGCTGTCGGAGCAGGTGCAGGAGTCGACGTGCCTGTCGTCGCTGTCCGGCGACAAAGTCTATGTGATGGACCGAATCGTGGCCGAGCGAGAGCTGCGGGTCGTTTTTCCAATCGGTATCCATGTACCCGCCATGGCGACCTCGGGGGGCAAGGTGCTGTTGGCCGAACTCCCTGAAGATACCCTGCGTGCCTTGCTGCCTGATCCATTGCCGGCGTGCACGGCCAAAAGCCTGAAGCGCGAGGCATTGCTGGCGCAATTGAAGGACGTCAAGGCCAGCGGTGTGGCAACGGATGAGAACGAATACATCGAGGGCCTGTGTTCCTATGCCGCGCTGCTCGACACCTATTTGGGGCTCTATTCAATCTCGATCGTAGCGCCAACTTCGCGAGCAATGATCGCGGGGGGGCGTTTTCAGCACGCGTTGCAGGTATGCAAGAAGAATATTGAAGAGGTGATCGGTCGGATGCCTCGGACAATTCACGGATAACGTGTCGATGGCTAGAAAGACAGCAGCGGAGGCCGCACTGACACGCCAGAGGATTCTGGCCGCAGCCACAGAACTTTTCTCACAGGCTGGTGTGACTGAAACAACGCTTGAGCACATCGCGCAGCGGGCCAATGTCACTCGAGGCGCAATTTATTGGCATTTCAGGGGCAAGGAGGATTTGCTTAAAACAATTTTCGATGAGCAAATTCTCCCACTGGAAAGCACTTTGGCTAAAGACCTTCCTCTATCGCTGGCGTGGCAGCAGTTGCAACAACGCCTGATAGAAACGATCAGCGAAGAAATTCCTCGGCGCTTGGCAGAGATCATGATGTATCAGGGGGCTTGCGGAGGGGACTCAGCCGTTCATCAGCAACGACTGGCTGGTGTCAGAGGACGATTCATGCAGCATCTCAAAACGGTAATTGAAAATGCCGTGGGCGCTGGCGAATTGACCGCGTCGCTCAATATACGGCGAGTGATGGAGTTTTTTGGTGTTAGTACGACAGGCTTGCTGTTTGATTGCTTGCAAAAAGAGGGTAACGCTATTGAATCTGTTCACTCAACGCTGAACGTTCTCTGGCATGTACTGATGAATCCGCCAGCGAGCTTTCTAGCGGAGGACTGATCCGACGGCGACCTAAGCAGATGGCATCACCACGGTTCCGGTTCCTAGTGTCCTGAGCGCTTAATTCATTGGTTTATTTTTTATCACGCTCAGTTTTGCCTTATGTACCGAACTGATGATGGCTTCACCCGTTTTGTTCCTTTGAACGGCTTCGCCGAATGCTCGTTGTGAGCAGTAATGAATTGACGGATCGCGACTTTCAGGTCGGTCATGAAAGTCGAGCCTGGCCGACGACCATAATTCAGTAAAGAAAGAGAGGTAGGACAGCATGATATTCGATAACAAGGTTGCTCTGGTTACAGGGGCTGGTTCTGGTATTGGCGAGGCGGTAGCCAAAGAGCTCGCCCGACTTGGCGCCAAGGTGGTCGTGGCTGACATCAATCGGGACAGCGCCCAGCGGGTAGTGGATGAAATCATGGCAGCTGACGGCGAAGCGGCTGTATTCGTTGCCAACAGTGCCTTGGTGGAGGATAACGAAATGCTGGTAGCTTTTGCTGTAGATACATTTGGTAAGCTGAACTATGCAGTGAACAATGCTGGCGTCGCCAGCAATGTGGCCGATGCGGCAGAGGCCGATATTGAAGATTGGAATCGCGTCATCAATATCAACCTCAACGGCGTTTTTTACGGCATGCGTGCTCAGATTCCGGCACTGCTCGCAGCAGGTGCTGAGAACTGTGCTATCGTGAATATGGCCTCGATTCATTCTGCGGTAGCCAATATCGGCATGGGCGGCTATACCGCCGCCAAGCATGGTGTGATCGGACTGACCCGAAATACCGCAGCGGAATATGGGGCGCAGGGGCTGCGAATCAATGCTGTCGGTCCAGCTTATATCAACACTCCTTTACTGGATGCGTTGCCAGACGAAACCCGTAACGAGCTTATCAGTCGCCACCCGCTCGCCCGCCTGGGTCGTCCCGATGAGGTAGCCAAGGTGGTGCGTTTTCTGCTTTCCGACGATGCTTCCTTTGTCACCGGTGCCTATTACCTGGTAGATGGTGGTTACACGATTGTCTAAGTCAAGCGCCCTCATAAGCCACTGGGACATTAACGCCCCATACGTGGGGCGTTAATGTGAGGCTCAGTTACCGGCTGTGCCTTTCGGCGACGATAGATAGGCGCCGATTGCAGCGAGTTCATTGTCATTGATCTCGGTCTTGCGGAAGAACGGCATGACTGAAATGCCATTACGGACAAAGACTGCAACAAACTCCGGCGAGAGGTTGGTACGTTGTTCCAGTACACCAGGCATCGACCCCTGATAGCGCTGATCAAGTGCCTGGGTGCCGGGGTGGCCTGGTCCTGCTCCGTGACAAGCGACGCACCACTTGCCGAATAGCGCTTTCCCCTGTGTCAACTGCTGATCCTGTGCTGATGTTGTCAGAGAGGTCAGCGTCAGCATGGCTGAGATGCTGCATAGCAGTAACTTCTTCATCATGCATCCTCCCGGTAACGCTTCGGCCAGATTCCCCCCCGGCCTGGCGCAATAATGCCATTCGGATCAACTGTGTCCTTGAGCAGACTCTGAAAGCGCAGCAGCGCGTTGTTATTGAAGGAGTAAGTACTGGCAACGATATCCTGGAAGATCGGCGCAGTGCGGTACTCCGTCCAGCCGTGCTCGGCGGCGAGCTTCACCAATGTGATGAACTGATCGACCGCTTTCCTGTTCTGTTCCTTGTCACTGCGCGAAATAAAGAAAGGGAACAAGTAAATATAACTGCGGTATTGCCATGTCTGCGGAACATTGGTTCGCGCAATTGGCGCACTGGTCAGCCCAAGTTCCTTGGCAGCTTTGCAAAATACCTCATGGGCCTTGATGAAAGCCTTGCCGTTACGGGGCACGATAGGGGCAAACCAGGCATGGCCATCATCGGGGTTTGGCATGGCTTCGGAGCGTGCGCCTATGGAAAAGATGGACATATTCGGAATACCAAGAGCCACCTGGTGACGCAGCTTCTGCTGATCCTTCTTGGCAATGGGCAGGCTGTAGGATTCCAACTGCTCGAACTGTACACCGGGAATATCAGCGAATTTTTCCTGAGCATACTCCCAGTTGGCAAACAGGGTTTTTTTTGGTCCGTAGAAATTCAACACCACATTCCAGTATTCCAGCCCATGGTTTTGTGCATAACTCTGGTACTCGGCAACGGATGCACCGCCTGGCTGATTATTAAGTTGCATCAGCTCGCGGGTCGTCTTATAAGACTCCGGCTCCCACATCAGGCATAACGAGTCCATCGGGCAGCCATAGCGCGGATGACCAATAAGACCCTGGTCTTCCAGATAATTGACCGTATCAATCAGCGGAATAATATCTTCGTAACGGGGTACCTTGACCATACAGGAAAGATAATGCTCGGGCTGCGGCATCATCCAGAAGCCCATCTTGGTGACGATACCGAAGTTGGACTGGGCGAACAGGCCGTCAACATAAGCCCCGTAACCATATTTGTTCTCGCCCCAGGTTTCCGCACCCGGTACCGCAGCCATACCAGTACGCAGCAGTTCGCCGTCCGGCAACACTACTTCCATACCGCAATGCGAGCCAAAATGGTCACGGTAGTTGCCCAAGGTATAACCAACACCGTGATCCAGGGCATTACCCAGTGGGCTACCCCAGCCCGGATCGGGGACATCCATCATCAGCTTCAGACCGCGTTCCTGAATATAGTTATACAGGTCAAAATAAGAAACGCCTGGCTCCACAATGCAGAAGTTTCGTTTGTCATCGACCTCAATGATCTTGTTCAACAGTTTCAAATCGACAATGACGCTACCGCTCATATTGGGAGCGGAGCCGCCATAACCAAGGTTCTTGCCCGTGGATATGGCAAACAATGGAATCCTCAAGCGGTTGGCAGCCTTGACTATGGCCTGTACTTGCTCGACCGTGGTCGGGGCTACGGCAGCGGAGGCTACCAGTTCGTCCGATTCACCCCACTTTGGTGAATAGGCATCCCGATAGAGGGCAACATCCGCCTCGCTGATAAACACGTTGTCGGCACCGACGATACGGCGAAACTCGTCCAATGCTGAATCGAAGTCCTGGGCGCTCACGCCCTGTGGATAGTTCATGGCTTCACTCCACTATCAAGATATTGGTTGGTCGCTTACACAATGCGGTGATGAGGGGTGATGACCCAGGTGTAGAGTGGACGGGCAGAGTCAGTCGGGTAATTGCCGGGCATGGCCAGCGATCTTTCAGCGAGTAGGATGGCTTGCCTGGGAGGATATCTGACCACACCGGCCATGCAGTCCGCCCATTCGTATCGTTGCGCTGCAAGTGCTGCGCAACTGGCCAGCATGGACTCGGGGCCGGCGATACTGTGAGTTGTAATGCCATTCGCCTGCACCCGATGTTCGGCGCGGAAGGTCACGCGCAGGCCATGATCCCAACCGAGTCGTTCCAATACGAACAAGGCGTCAGCGTGTGTCATGCCAGCAATGGCGACGGGCTGCTTGCGCCATTGCTCAGCCAGATACTCAGTCCACAATTCGGTTACATCACCTCGCATGGCATGGGTTGCATGGCCCGCCTGTTCGGACTGAGCGCCGAATCGGGCGCTGGCCGGGTGACGGGGGTCGTAAACAATACGACATAGGGACAGAGTCTCCTGGCGTACGGGGCTTGCCAGGCTAGCTGCCATGCTGAGCAGAGGAGTACTGACCACGGTCATACCCAGCGTAGCGGCTGTTCCCAGAAGAAAGGTTCTGCGCGAGGTTATGAGGTGGGGCCCAGGTTGGTATTTGATTGGGGGTGGACGCTTCATGCTGTTCTCCTGAATGTTGCTGGCTCGGCAAACAAGTCCTACGCCAGGTTGGCGCTAGGGTCTGTTGCCGTTTCATCTCAAGCCATTGATCTATAAGGGGTGCCTACAGAATTCGGAGGCGATACCGCGTTGCCATGTTTTCGCTAAGACAGCGAACCATCCTTCGTGATCAGAGGATCAGTATCCCGCGATCCAGTAATTGCTGATCCCATTCAGGCGCATCACCGATACGCTCGATCAAAAAATCGATCAAGGTCCGCACCTTCAGTGCCCGACGCTGGGTTTCTGGATACACGGCGGCGAAGTCGAAGGATGACAGCCGATAGTTGGTCAAAATTGGTACCAACTCCCCGCTGATAAGGTAGTTACTAGCGATGAGGGTGGGCAAGCAGGTGATGCCAGCCCCGCTCAAGGCGTAATCGCGCAGCAGATGGACCGAACTGGAGCGCACCTGGCCGTGCAGGATCAGATCGATGCACTCCTCACCCCATGTGAACTGCCATCGGTTGCGTGACGGGTAGCCACCGTACAACGCTATACGGTGATCCTTGAGCTGCTGTGGATGCTCGGGCGCGGCCTGTTCGCGTAAGTATGCGGGCGACGCACAGAACAACCTGTGGACGTTGAACAGCTTGCGCACCACCAAGCGCTCGGCCATCGGCGGGAACATCTGAAAAGCGATGTCGAAGCCCTCTTCGATCGGGTCGACCACGCGGTCATTGACCACGACATCGAACTCGATCTCTGGATACATTGCGGTGAACTCGGCTAACATCGGGCCCAGGTGATCGATGGCAAATCCTTGCAGGACCTGGACGCGTAACTGGCCGGTGAGGTTGGAGCGTTGGTTGCGCATTTTCTCGGTCAAACCGTGAAAGCCGGCGACCATGTCGGCACATTCTTGGAAATAGGCTTCGCCGATGTCCGAAAGGCGGACGTGGCGAGTGCTGCGATGAAACAGCGGAGAATTGATGAACGTCTCAAGCTGTTGCACACGATTAGTAATCACCGAACGGGTCACGCCCAACTGCTCCGCCGCCTTGGAGAAACTACCGGTCTGTGCCACGTGCACGAATGCTTCCGTAATGAGTAGACGATCCATGACCTTCCCCTTCTTGTAATTATTACCTGGCGGCCAGGCACCGCCTGCTTTCGCATAGTAAGGCTGTGACTGGAACCCCGCTAGGGAGGCGATCAGGAAAGGCAGTAGTCGGTAGCCTGTACTTCGTGGGTCCTATGCCAGAATTCGACGGCATTGAACGGGAAATTCTGCGTCACCCGGCCTTTGCTGTTTTTGTACCAGCTGTTTACCCGCGAGAATCCCCAGGCTCGCAAGCCGTTGGCTTGGTCGACACGCTGGTTGTAACTCTCGAACACCTGCGCTTTGATCTCCATACTCTGGTGCCCACCTTCCAGCAGCAGCCGCACGGCGTCGACAATGTAGGTCGCGGTGAACTCCGAGAACTGAATGATGGTGCTGTACACCACCAGCCCGGTGTTAGGACCGTACATGCAGAACATGTTGGGAAAGCCGGGTACGGTCATGCCCATGTAGGCACGGGCGTCGTCATCCTTCCAGACCTCGCGCAGTGCCAGGCCGTCGCGCCCGGTGATGTTGATCGGCATCAAGAACTTGGAGGCATGAAAGCCGGTGCCGTAAACGATCAGGTCGAACTCGTGTACAGTGCCGTCGATACAACAAATACCCGTGGGACGGATTGCTTCGATCGGTTGACGAATCATGCTGACGTTGTCACGTTTGAGCGTCGATATCCAGGTGCCATTGTCACGGATGATGCGCTTGCTGCCGACTGGCGAATCCGGAATCAGTACGTTACGCAAGTCCGGCCGGTCAGCGAACTGCGGCTCCATCCAGGCGCAGATGTCCCGGCGCAATTGATCGTTGCGTGCTGATACCGCGACTTCAGTCGGGGGGTAATCGACATCGACCACGACATCCTCAAGAAAGCCAACACTTTGTGGCATGACTTTGGTCGCTCGATACCACAGGCTGTAGTTGGGCAGATTGGCGAGCAGCCATTTGCAGCTGTCAGAGATTTTCTCGTGTAGATCAGGTGTGGGCAGCAGCCAGTTGGTAGTGCGCGCAAAGACTTTAAGATCGGCGGCGGTCTTGGCCAGTTGCGGGATGAACTGGGCAGCGCTCGCCCCGGTGCCGATCACGGCGACTCGCTTGCCGCTCCAGTCAACGTTGTGATCCCACTGCGCCGAATGGAACGCCGGGCCTTGGAACGTCTCTTTACCAGGAATGGCCGGGATCATCGGCCGATTCAGTTGCCCGACGGCGAACACCACCACGTTGCTATCGACACGGGTTTGCCCGGCGCTGTCGCGGCACAGCAGCTGCCAGCGCTGGCGGTCTTCGTCCCAATGGGCATCGGTGACTTCAGTATTGAACTGGATATGGTCGTACAGGCCCTTATCCCGCGCCACCGCCTGCATGTAGCTGAACACCTGCGGGCCAGGGGCAAAACAGTCGTCCCAGGTGCTGCGGGCGAAGGAGAAACTGTAGAAGAAACTGTTGATGTCGATGCGACAACCCGGGTAGGTGTTTTCGCGCCAGGTGCCGCCAACGTCGGTGCCTTTCTCGTAGACGACGAAGGGCACGCCTGCCTGCTTGAAACGCAACGCGGCGATCATGCCGCTCTCGCCGGCACCAATGATCACTACCTTGAACTCGCGGCCGGCCGCCACATGATCTTTATGCCAGCGGGGCGCGCGAGGGTCTTCTTCGGCGGTCACCAGTTCCTCTGCAACCAAGGGCAAGTACGGTTCAATGACTGGACCCATCAGCCAGGTCCCCAAAGCATGCAACTGCTCGCTGCTCGGCCGAGCCGGCACCGGCAGACCGCTGTCGCGGAAGGCCAGTAGCTTTTGTAGGCAGTCCTCGCGAACCTCGGCCTCCACTTCGGGCGTCATGCCGCTGTGCGCGACACCCATGGCAACCACAGGTTTCCAGGCTGGTTTGAGCACATTGAGGTCGCCGGTCAAGTGTGCCACGGTCAACAGTAGAGTCGGAATATCCGCCCCTTGCAGGTGGGCACGCAGGGTTTCATCATCACATTCAAGGGAAGCCAAAGTGGTGTTGTAGGTTCTCATGGGTAAACCTCTTGTTTGTTGTCAGGGTATTGTCGATTGCTCGTAATGGGCTTAAAGGGTCTACAGCCAGGGCTCAATCTGCTCCCCGAGCCACTCCAGCGCAGTGTGACTGGCACTGAGGAGCGGCATGGTCACGAAGCCGTGCATCTGCCCGATGAAGCAGCGCTGTACAACGGTGATGTCGGCCTGCGCTAGGCGGTCGGCGTAGGCCTGGCCTTCTTCGCGTAGCACATCGAATTCCGCCGTCAGCACCACGGCTGGTGGTACTCCACGCAGATCCCTCGCTGCCAATGGTGAAGCCGACACCTGCTGGCGCTGATCGGCTTGTGGCAGGTAGTGATCCCAGAACCAGCGCATGTCCTCGCGGGTCAGTAGTAACTGGCGTTGCGAATCGAGGTAACTCGGGCCATCGAGATCCGCTTGGGTGACCGGGTAGAGCAATACCTGTAGAGCCCAATGCGACTGGCCACGCTGGGCAGCCCGCTGGGCAAACACGGCCGCCAGGTTGCCGCCGGCGCTATC
Organism: Pseudomonas alkylphenolica; assembly: GCF_000746525.1. Classification (NCBI taxonomy): domain Bacteria; kingdom Pseudomonadati; phylum Pseudomonadota; class Gammaproteobacteria; order Pseudomonadales; family Pseudomonadaceae; genus Pseudomonas; species Pseudomonas alkylphenolica. The sequence continues at coordinate 3,407,996 of NZ_CP009048.1, read as the reverse complement.
GCCGGCAACGATCAACGGGCCATTGGCCGAGCCAGCCAGCTGCGCGCGGCGATCCACCAGCCACTGGGCCGCTTGCTCGACGTCATCCAGAGCAGCCGGGAATGGAAACTCGGGCGCCAGGCGGTAATCGACCAGCACCACAGTGCACTGCGTGCGCTGCGCCAACTGACGAGCGAAGTGGTCGAAGTCATCAAGACCACCGACCACCCAGCCACCGCCATGCAGGTAAAGGATGGAGCCGCGAACCACAGCGTTGGGGGTCAAGACCCGTAAACGCACGCCACCTAATTGCACCTCTTCGACATGGTGCATCGCAGGCCCTTCGGCCTCGGGACGCAGGCCTGCCATCAGCTCGCGAGCCTCGGCTGGCTGCATCAAATGAAACGGCTTCAGCCCGCTCTCGGCCAATTTCTTGAGCAATTGGGCAGACTCGACATCAAGCGTCATGGCATTGCACTCCTGTCAGCGGTACCAGCACGGGTGCGCCATTAACCTCGTCCAACCACAGCGAGCCGTCCTGCTGGTACACCGGGACACTGTCCAGCCGCGCCCCCTCGCAAGGGCCATCGATGCAGCGGCCATCATCGAAACGAAACATCGCCCCGTGATGCACGCACATCAATAGCCGCGTCTGGTAGGTACTGAACGACCCCGGTTGATAGTCCAGGGGGATGGAAAAATGCGGGCAGCGATTGCGGTAGACCCACACCTGCATGCCGCGTCGCACCGCCACCAACGCCGTAGATTGCCCTTGCAGTGTGGTTTCGAGCCCGAGTGCGCCGCCATCGGGGACCTGATCAAGGGCGCACAGTTCGATTGCTGCCATGGCTCAGGCTCTCATCTGCGGATTGCCAAGGCCCCAACTCCAGGGCCGGATCTCGACGCGTTCGAATAGCCCGGCCTGGGCATAAGGATCGTCGGCAAAAAAAGCTTCTGCCTCGCTCAGGCTGCCGGCCTCTACCACCAGCAAAGTGCCATTCATTGCGCCTTGGCAGCTGCTCAAGGTCGGTCCACCCAGGCGTACTACCACGCGATGAGGATGTGGTTCGCGCAGGTACTCGCGGTGCCTGAGGCGGATCTCACTGCGCAATGGTTCGAGGTCGGGCTTGTCGGTCGCGAAAATGGCAAAGAACTGGTTCATGCCGAGGCCTCCAGCACGAAGTCGAACGTCGCTAGGCGGAAATCCGTGCCGATATCAAACTGCGCTGCGAGTGGGTCACTGGCTGCCCGTTGCTGATATGCGACCCGCAGCGAATCCTTGACGCCGAACACGGCGTCGGAATTGATGTAGGGATCGTCATCGTTAAACAGATGGGTGACCAAGCGTCGATGACCTGGCGCGTCGAGCATGAAATGTAGGTGCGCCGGGCGCCACGGATGACGGCCGCTGGCCTCCAGCAGGTCGCCGACCGGGCCGTCGGTGGGGATCGGATAACTGACCGGCACCACGCTGCGAATGGCATAGCGGCCCTGTTCGTCGGCGAAGTAACGACCGCGCAGGTTGCCATGTGGCTGCGCGACGTCCTGACCTGAATACTGGCCGTTTTCGGCGGTCTGCCAGACATCCAGCGTGGCGCCTGGCAACGGGTTGCCAGCGGCGTCGCGGACGTAACCTGTGATCAGCGAGGCGCTACCGGGAATCAACGCCATGTTCTCGCCGTATTCGCGGTCAGGCATGCCGGCAATATAGAACGGCCCGAACACAGTGCTCTGGGTTGCATCGACGCCACTGCGATGCTCGATAGCATCGACCAACATGGACAGGCCTAGCACATCAGACAGCAGGATGAATTCCTGCCGCACCAAGTCATCACACTTCTGCCCCGTGGCAGTGAGGAACTGAATTGCCTGGAACCACTCGGATTCGCTGAGCTCGACCTCGCTGGCAAACCGGTGAACATGCTTCACCAGTGTCTGCAGCAAAAAGCGCAGGCGAATATTGGGTGTGTGCCCGAAGCTGTTGATGGCGCGGGCGGTAATCTCGCGCTCGGAAGACAAGTCTAGGTCTTTCATCTTGTTATTCTCATGTGGCAATCGACGGACAGCGGCAATACCTTCAGGCCGGTGCCTGCCCCTTCAACGCACGGGTCAGCAATGCTTCGATGGCATCCTGTTCGAACGGCCGCGGGTTGTAGTACGGGCTGGCACAGGCAATACCAGCGGCTTCGGCAGGGCCATGCTCGGGAAAGCCAATCTCGGACAACGCCAAGGGAATCCCCAGGCGACGGTTCAAGGCGTAGAGCAGCGGCCCGACTTCATCGGAATACTCGCCGCCCAATGCGCGAGCAGCACGGCGCAAGGGCTCGGCAGCAGCTTTACGGTTGTAGTGCGCCGCGTGGGGCAGGACGATCGCATGGGCTTGGGCGTGCGGCAGGTTGAAGGTCCCGCCGAGGGTGTGACACAACTTGTGGTGGATCGCCATGCCCACCGAACCCAGGCAGATACCGGCCAGCCATGCGCCTTGTAGCGCCTGGCCACGGGCCTCGACGTTTTGCGGGTCGTCGACGATTTTCGGCAGTGCCTGCGCCAATGCGCGGATCGATTCTTCGGCCATCAACGAGATCACCGGGTTGGCGTCCTCGGCGTACAAGGCTTCAATCGCATGGGCCATGGCGTTCATGCCGGAGCAGGCCGACATGCTCACCGGTAGAGTCAGCGTCAGCTCCGGGTCATAAATCACGGTCTTGGGCAGGACCCGTGGATCACGACCGGTTTTCTTCAGGCGGTTTTCGGTCAGGCCGTAGATCGGGGTCATCTCCGATCCGGCGTAAGTGCTCGGGACCGCCAGGATCGGCAAACCGCTGCCCATGGCGATGGCTTTGCCCAGGCCGATGGTCGAACCACCACCTACGGCCACGCAGCAATCCGCTTCGCGGCGCACGGCCTCCTCGCGGGCCGCTTGCGCTGTTTCCAGCGGTACATGCATCACCGCGTAGGGATAGACGCCGGCGCTGCGATCACCCAGTAACCTGGCGACCTGCTCGCCCAGTTCCTGTTGCTCCGGTGTGGTCAGGATCAGCGCGCGACGGGCGCCCAAGCGCTGGATTTCGTCACTGAGGCTGGCGAGTTTGCCTGCCCCGAAAATCACTCGGGTCGGCGTGCCTTGATAGATGAATTCGTTCATGAGGTGGCCTCAGCGTGGGTAGTGGGGAAGGATCTTGGCGTCGACGTTGACCCATACCGAGCGAGCCTCGGTATAGTCGTGAATGGCGTCGAAACCCATCTCCCGGCCGTAACCGGATTGACCCAGACCGCCAAACGGGCTACCGGGGCTGACGCGCTTGTAGCAGTTGATCCAACACATGCCGACGTTGATCTTTTCCGCTACTCGATGGGCGCGCTGCAGGTCGCGGGTCCAAAGGCCACTACCCAGGCCGTATTCTGTGCCGTTGGCAATCTCCAGCGCTTCCTCTTCGGTCTTGAAACGCAGCACGGTCACGAACGGACCAAACACCTCTTCCTGGGCAACGCGGTCACCTGGCTTGGCTTCAACGACCGTCGGCTCGACATAAAACCCCGAGGCCAAAGCCGGATCATTCGGCGCTTTGCCACCGGTGAGAATCCGCCCGCCCTGCTGGCGTGCGATGTCGACGAACGACAGCACTCGATCGCGATGCAGCTCCGAGGTCAGCGGGCCCATCTCAGTATTCGGGTCCAGCGGATCGCCGAGGCGAATCGACCGGGCCAAGGTGATGAAGCGCTCGAGGAACTCGTCGGCGATGCTTTCTTGCAGTAGCAAACGCGAACCGGCGATGCAAGCCTGACCTTGGTTGTGGAAGATCGCCCAGGCGGCGCCGTTGACGGCGGCGTCGAGGTTGGCGTCTTCGAAAACGATGTTGGCACCCTTGCCGCCCAGCTCCAGCTGTACGCGCTTGAGGTTGCCCTGGGAGGCTTCGACGATGCGGCGCCCGGTGGCGGTGGAGCCGGTGAAGGCGATTTTGCCGACATCCGGGTGTTCAGCCAGACGCTGTCCGGCAGTATGGCCGTAGCCTGGAACGATGTTGACCACGCCGTCCGGGAAGCCCACTTCTTTCATCAGTTCGGCGATACGCAGTGTCGAGAGCGGCGTCAGCTCCGACGGCTTGAGTACCACGGTATTGCCCGCTGCCAGAGCCGGGCCCATCTTCCAGCTGGTGAACATCAGCGGGAAATTCCACGGTACGATCTGCCCGACTACGCCGATCGGCTTGCGCTGCACGTAGTTGAGGTACCCTGCGTCGACCGGGATCACCTTGCCTTCAATCTTGTCTGCGATTCCGCCAAAATAGCGGAAGCAAGCGGCCGTGCGCGGTACGTCAAGAATCCTCGAATCACGGAGCGGATGGCCGGTATCCAGCGATTCGAGGCGGGCCAGCTCATCGCTGCAGGCTTCGATGCGATCGGCCAGCTTCATCAGCAGCCGACCGCGCTCGGCGCCAGGTGTGGCAGCCCAACCGGGGAATGCACGTTTGGCTGCGGCCACAGCCAGGTCAACGTCTTCAGCCAGGGCCGCAGCGATGCGGGTAATCAGCTCGCCATTGGTAGGGTTGACGACATCGATCTCGCCGCCCTCAAGGGCTGAGACGAACTGGCCGTCGATGAACAATTGGTTTTGCATGAGCAAAGACTCCCTGCAGTGCCGACAATGGCACTGTCAAATAAACGGTATGAAGAGGCGGGCCCGACCGGAAGCGCGGGCCGCGATGATCAGAATTCGACGGGGTAGGGCTTTAGCTCGCCGCTTTCATAGCGCTGCGGCAGGTTAGGCGTGGCGTTCTCCCAGACCAGCAACATCGAGCGCTTGGTCGAGTAGCCCTGGTGGCGGATGTCGGCGGTCATCGCGCAGATATCGCCAGCGCGCATGGTGATCCGCGCACGGGGAGTGCCATCGTCCTTGTCGCCGATGTCCCAGATGATTTCGTCGCTGAGCTGCAGGAACCATTCAATCCGGTCGTTACCATGGACAATCGGCAAGACGAATTCTTCGGTGGTCGGGCAGAACAGGCTGGCGCCGCACACTGAAGTCACCGACGGGTTCCAGCTCACGTCAGAGCGCGACAGGTACTTGAACAGGCTGAAGGCGTGCAGTTGTCCTTCAAAGCCCTCGGCGGCGTGCACTTCGGGCTCGTCCTGGGAAACATCGGCAAAATGGCGGTTGACCGGCAGGTCGTCGCGCAGTGGCGAATCCCCCTCCAGGCCTGGCATACGCCGGGTGGCAACGCGGAAACGCTCGATCGCCTCGATGTTGTCGCCATGCTTGCGGCCGAACGCCGTACCGGTTTCGGAAGGCGCGGCAAACGGGTCAAAGCCTGCGTTTGTCCAGTCGTGCAGGATAGCCTTGAAGGTAGCCATGATCTGCGGTGTTTCGAACTGCTCGGTGTAGTCGACACCGGCCGCTTTCAGCACACCGTTGAAGGTGCCCGCGTACATGTCAACCTTGCCGTACAGATTGCGAGTACCGAAGACGTGGTCGAAATTGACCCAACCGTAGAAAAAGCCCCACGCCACGTCACGCATGACGGCGCGTAGGAAAGCATCTGCCGGAATCAAGTGGGAACGGCGCTCGCCTTTGGCCGGCCATTCGATACGGGCGAAGTATTCGTCCCGGGAGAGCTTAAAGGCACCGAGGGTATAAGCCTTATAGCCGGTGATCGGGTGGGCCGCGCTGGCACTCACAAGGTTTTCAAAAGACAACGCTTTCTCGGTTTCAACTACTTCGAGCATAGCCATGATTGGCTCCTATTATTTTTGGATTGATGTCGAGGGCAGAACACGGATCATTTCAGGCAGATGTCAGCCCACTTCTCAACACTGAGGGCGCCTTGCACGGTTTGCTGCAGCAGCACGCAGGGAACGCTGGCTTCGAAGCGATAGGCGCAGCCGGCAGGCAATAGTGCCTGGTGCCCGCGTTTGAGCAGCACGTAGCCCATTGGCCGACCTTTTGGCAGTTCGCCAGCCAGTTGGGTGCCGTCACCTTGCGCGGTTGCCGCGTCGAGCTTGAGGAAGTCAACGCGAACACTGCCGTCGACCGAAATGACGAACTCATCGTGGGCACAGGTGAACCACGGAGAAGTGCCCTCAGCGCGCAACGTTTCGATCACATAGCCGAGATTGAGCCCCACGACGATCTTCTCGTAGGGTGCCGATTGCCCGGCGACTTCAAAAATATTGGAGAAGGCGTAGTGGCTTTTCTTACCGGTGACTAGTTCGATCGAACCTTTGGTGTAATGGGATAGCGAGCCAAATACTGTTTCGAATACTTCGGTCTTAACGGAGGGAATTTTTATTGCAGGTTGAGTACTCATCGTCATAGTGAATAGCCCTGTTATTTTTGTGTTTGAGTGGCTCAACGGTAAGGCGCGCGCTCATCTCTAACAATGCCATTATGGGCGAAATGACTGTTCGCGAAATGCGAACAAAGGTGCGCAATGGCTTCTAATGAACGCTATTAGAGAGCTGGAGTAGGCGAGTTGTTCGATTTCTGCGAACTGTGTTTTCGCTCAGATTGCACTTGTTGAACGGGGACCATGAACTTACCGTATGGGTACTCAGCACGGCAGAAGCCGCGAACAAGCTACAGCTACGATACAAGCACTTTTTTACTTTTGACGACTGATCAGTCTGACCCTGAAACGTAATTTCTGCTAGGGCCTGTTGACGTTTCGCGTAGACAGCCATAGAAACCCGCAGGCTCTGGCTACCATGCTCCGTAATTTCGTTTCGGCTTGTCGTTACAAAACGCCAAGTGCAGATCACGGTGATGCCGACTGGTCAAGGGAGAGTCGGGTAAATTCGTGGGCTCTACAATATGGTAGGTAAGAAGTCTTCGAAATAGACTGTTGAGGTCTATGGTCTGTCAAGTTGATCGTCCAACCATAATGGCTCAACACATTACTGATCGATTGGTTAACTTGATGGGGACCAGAGAGGCAAAGACACTGCTTGAGCATCCATTGATGCAGGTCATTGGACCTGCTCAGGTGTCTGGCGGACTTCATTCCAATAAATCCTGCTTGGAGATGTACCATGCTTACCAAAATTGTAACATTTTCCGTCTTGACCATTGCCAGTGGCCAGTTGCTGGCTGCTGAATGCAAGACCACCGTCGATTCAACCGACCAAATGTCCTTCAACACCAAGGCCATCGAAATCGACAAAAGCTGCAAGACCTTCACCGTCGAACTGACCCACTCCGGTTCCCTGCCGAAAAACGTCATGGGCCACAACTGGGTGCTCAGTAAAGAAGCTGATATGCAGCCGATCGCCACCGATGGCCTCAGCGCCGGTGTTGATAAGGACTACTTGAAGGACGGTGATGCACGTGTCATCGCCCACACCAAGGTCATTGGCGCCAAGGAGAGCGACTCGGTCACCTTCGACGTATCCAAGCTGGCTGCAGGCGAGAAGTATGGTTTCTTCTGCTCGTTTCCTGGCCACATGTCAATGATGAAAGGCACGGTCACCCTGAAATAAAGCTTCAAATGGTCGCTGTAGTGCTCCCTCAACCTACTCTGTCCCGAAGAGCATGGGATCTACACAACTCAGATCCATCGGCCGGGTTATCGGCCGATGGCCTTTTTTGCTATTGCCTGCTGCCCTTTCGGTGTTTACTGCTGAAGTCACACAGAGATAGCAGAGCGCACAACCCACCCAGCAGGGTCTAGACGGTGACAGCTTGGATTCCGGCGCCGGGGTTGTTGCCTCTCCGGTTTTTCTAACCAAGCAATTCGGGGTCGGCAAGTGATGGTCGGGCCGTATTACTCTTCTGAACGTAAAGCCGCACTGCTGTTGGCGCTGACGCCGAATTGACCCAGTGGCCGATGCCACGCTGACCCAGTACCCAGGGGCAAAAATGCAGCCGTGGTAAAGCCTCACAAAGTTGGAGCTTGGGTCACTGAAATTTCGGTGACTGGGTCAATCTTGCGCTGGCGATAACACGCAGGATCAAGTACGCGGTGCAGTTGAGCAGCTCATTCGGCATTTTGATGACCTCCCCCGAAAAAGTAGCGCTGAGATCTCGATGCGCGATGCGTCCAGTGATTATTTAAACAATTTCTGAGTTATGCCGAGTCTCTTCAGCTAGCACGAGAGGCTCGCTTGCGCATGCAAACACTGGCGCAGACAGCGGGAGAAAGCTTCACGATGGTTTTTCTCGACCAGTTGGACACATTGAGCGCGCAACAGGAACAAGGAACCCCTCCAGGCAGCGGAAAACTGTTGGCGCTGGAGCAGACCACCGCTCTGCGTGACAAGCTGGTCAAGCTCCGTGACAGCGAGCTCTACTATTCGTTGGATGGTGAGGAGCACTTCCGTAGCGATTGGGAGATGCGCATGAGCGACCTGCTGTCTTCAATGCAGGTGCTCAATCTCGATGATCAGGAAGAGGTTTCGCTTCAGGCTGCAAGCAATGCATTGGGAGATTATCGAAAAGCCTTCGAACAGTTTGTCGCCAGCCGTAAACAAAGCGCTCGTAGTAGCGAAGCGATGAACACGCAAACCCAGCAAGTCAGCGAGTTGTTGGATAAGGCCAACCAATTTCAGAGTCAGGCGATTCAACGCGATGGTCGCAACGCGTACAGTCAGCTTGGCCTAATTAGCTTGCTGGCGTTAGCGCTGGGTATTGGTGCGAGTCTATTAATACGTCATTTGATACTGCAGCCGTTGCGTCGGGCTGTTCATTTGGCTCAGCAGGTTGCTGCAGGTGACCTGAGTTGTGCGCCTGATGGTGCAAGCGTTCGGCACGATGAGCTCGGGCAACTATTGGATACTGTCAATAGCATGCTTGGTAGCCTGAGAGGATTGGTCGGTCGAATTGGTACCGGGGTAGGCCTGCTCAACGGAACGGCAGGGAGCCTGGCCGAAGTCATTCAGCGCAGCAGCCAGGGAGTCGAGAGACAACGACAGGAGACTGAAATCGCCGCTACCGCGATGCAACAGATGACTACGATGGCCGGCGAAGTCGCACGTAACGTCAAGGACGCTAGTGCTGCAGTAGCTCTTGCAGATGACCAGGCGCGCGAAGGTGACGATTTGGCACGCCAAGCGGGCTCCAAGATCAACCAACTGGCTTTGGAAATGACAGGCTGCGCTGATGCAATGCAATCGTTACTGGCAGAAAGTACGGCTATTGGGGGAATTCTTGATGTGATTAAAGCTGTAGCAGAACAAACTAATTTACTGGCATTAAATGCGGCTATAGAAGCAGCGCGAGCAGGTGAACACGGTCGTGGATTCGCGGTAGTAGCTGACGAAGTTCGTGGTCTGGCACGCCGCACGCAGAGTTCTACCGCCGAAATCGAGGACTTGATCAGTCGCCTGCGTGGCGTCGCCCAGCAGGCAACTGATCGGCTACAAGGTAGCCATGCACTGACCGGTGAAACAGTGATCCTTGCCGGTCAGGCATCTCAGGCGTTGACACGAATTACTCGCGCCGTATCAAGTATTGAACGGATAAACAAACAAATCTCCGGTGCCGCGGAGCAACAGCGGTTTTTGGCGGAACAGGCTAGCCAGAACATCGTTCGAGTGCGCGAAGTGGCAGAGGAGAGCGCCCAAGAAAGTGTGAAGTTGCAGCTGTTGACGCTCGAACTCCAGCACGTGGATGGAGAGTTAAATGCTGCGGTTGGGCACTTTCGTACCTGAATTTAGCTTGCGAAGCTCGTCGCGCGATACTGGCCCAGTATGTTCCATGCCTCATTTTTCTCTTTGGCATATTCATAATGTCCATAATTTGAGGCGTACTAATGACATCCCCCTCTTATCCCCTTACGGGACATTCGATTCATGCTGGTTGATTGGTTGAAGGCCGACAGGCTGTATGGCAAGACACCGTTCGAAGAGCATTCCCGGGAGACTGCCGAAGCGGTGCTCAACCTGGCTGAGCAGTTGGCAGCCGACTGCTTCCTTCCGCATTACAAGCAAGCTGGCATCAACGATGCCGCTTCTGCTGTCGTATTGGCCACCAGTGAGGCGGTCCGTCGCTACGGCTTGCAACCCTTGGCGCGGCTGATCTCCTACGGCTTCGCTGGTGTGGATCCGGCACACATGGGGATCGGCCCGGTGCCGGCTACACGCATCGTGCTAGAGCGCGCGGGGCTGCATGTAGGTGATCTTGACGTCATCGAATCGAACAAGGCTTTCGCTTCGCAAGCGTGCGCAGTCATCCGTAGCCTGGGGTTCGATCCGGATTGGGTCAATCCCAATGGCAGCGGTATCTCGCTTGGTCATCCAGCGGGTGCGACTGGCGCCATCATCACTACCAAACTTGTGCATGAGCTGCACCGCAGCGGCGGCCGCTATGGACTCGCAACCATGTGCATCGGTGGTGGCCAAGGAATCGCAGCCATCTTCGAGCGCTATGAATTTTCAATTGAAATCGATTTTCGAGAACGGACAAATGACGATAAAACACAAGGGCGACCTTGCTCCGGAAGAGCGGGTTTTGGAGAGCAAGAAGAACACGCGCAGCCACTCTACCTGCGAAGCTAATGCCCAGGCGTTCGCGGAGTCGATTTTCGCAGTGATCAAAAGCCAACTTCTCGGTGAGCGTGTGCCTGCAGGCGCTATGCATACCACCCCGAGGTTTAAAGCGGGCTGGTGTGTTGCCGGCTTTGGTGTGGGAGGGTGATCGCATGTCTTTTCTTCGTGGATTGATGCAAGGCTGGCCATTAACGACTGACCACTTCATCGAGCATGCGGCGTACTCGCACGGCCATCGCCAGGTGGTCTCCCGTCTGCCAGACGGTACTATTGGACGCAAGACCTATGCAGAGGTCCAGCACGATGAAAAAACGCCAATCCAGTGCACTGATTGGCGCCGGAATAACACAAGGTGACTGTGTAGCAACGCTGGCGATGAATGGTGTGGAGCACCTTGAAGCGTGGTACGCAATCAGCGGTATAGGTGCCGTCTGCCATACGCTAAACCCGCGTTACACTGACGAGCAATTGGTTTACATCGTGAATCATGCCTCTGACCGTATGGTGTTCGTCGATGCTGCGTTTGCGCCGATTTTGGCGAGAGTGCTGCCACAATGTCCGACCGTAGAGAGTGTCATATATTTTTCTCAACCGGATGAGATCCTGCCACTTCCCGTGCGACAGACAACGCTCGCTCGATTCCTCGAGGGTTACGGACCTGAGGTGCAATGGGGTGGGTTCGACGAGCGTAGTGCTGCGGGACTTTGCTACACCTCGGTACCACCGGTAATCCCAAAGGCGTCCTGTACTCGCATCGCTCCAATTATCTCCATGCGATGACATCGTTGCAGTCCGACGTCTTCGGATTCAGCGTTCAAGATACGCTGCTACCGGTGGTGCCGATGTTCCGTGCCAACGCATGGGCCATGGTTTTTTCCGCACCTGCTGTCGGAGCTCGCTTAGTACTACCAGGTGCCCGGCTCGACGGAGCGTCTCTGTTCGAACTTATCGAACAGGAAGGCGTGACGGTCTCAGCCGGGGTACCGACGGTCTAGCTGCGGATTCCACGCCATCCGGCCACCCAGTCCGCTCTCATCTGGCCAGGCATTCCAGGGCCATCTGGCCACCTGTTCCACGGCCATCCGGCCGGGCAGTCGGAGCGCAGCGACGCAGGGGTGGCATTGTTAGTCCGGGTTGGCTGGCGTCGTCAATTTCTGCGTCCGTTTGCGCATTGATTCACCCTTCAGATTGATCCGGTAAGCGTTGTGCACCAGGCGGTCGAGGATAGCGTCGGCCAGGGTCGGATCGCCGATCAGTTCGTGCCAGTTGTCCACCGGCATCTGGCTGGTAACGATGGTCGAGCGCTGGCCGTAGCGGTCGTCCAGTAGCTCCAGCATGTCGCGCCGCTGTTCGGCGGTGAACGGGGCCAAGCCCCAGTCATCGAGGATCAGCAGGTCGGTCTTGGCGTAGCTGCTCATCAGCTTGGCGAAGCGCCCGTCGCCATGGGCCAGACCCAGTTCTTCCAGCAAACGCGGCAAGCGCAGGTAACGCACGCTGTAGCCTTCTCGGCAGGCCTGGTGGGCCAGGGCGCAGGCCAGCCAGGTTTTACCGACACCGGTGGGGCCGCCGATGATCAGGTTGAGGCCGTCGCGTAGCCACTGGCCGCCGCTCAGTTGCAGGATCAGCGCCTTATCCAGCCCGCGCGGGCTGCGGTAGTCGATGTCTTCGAGGCAGGCGTTGTGCTTGAGCCGGGCCTGGCGCAGGCGGCTGCTCAGGCGCTTGTCGTCGCGTTCAGTCAGCTCGCGGTCGACCAGCAGGCCGAGGCGTTCCTCGAAGCTCAGGCTGTCGATGTCCGGGGTTTTCAGTTGTTCGTTCAGCGCCTTGAGCATGCCGTGCAGGCGCAGGGTTTGCAGCTTGTCCAGGGTCGGATGGGGCAGCATGGTGGGATTCCTTGTGTTCAGTGGTAGTAGCCGGGGCCGCGCAGGTTGGCGTGGTCGTCCGGCAGCAGGGGCAGGTGCTGCTGGGCCAGCGGCAGGTTCTCCAGCCCCTGGCGCAGGATCGATTCGAGGCTCTTGTAGCTGCACGTGCCGAGGCTGATGGCGCGACGGCAGGCCAACTCCAGGCGCACTTCGCCGTGGGTTTTGCCCAGGCGCAGGATGCCCAGGCAGGCCCGGTAGCCCTGCTGCGGATGGATGCGCCGTTCGAGGATGTGCCGGATCACGCCGGCGGTGTTCGGCCCGGTCTGCTCGGCCCAGCGGATCAGCCGTTGTGGCGTCCACTCGGCATGCTCGCGATGGCTCTTGGGCATGTGCTCGGCCTGCGTGCTGTGCCGGCCCTTGTGCATTGAGCGCAGGTGGCTGGCCACTCGCTGGTTGGCGTGGAAACACTCGACGGTGCGCGCCGTCAGGCGCACCTCCAGCTGCTTCTTCACCAGTTGATACGGCACCGAGTAGTAATGCCCATCGACCTCGACGTGGTAGTCGATGTGCACCCGCGCTTTCTTCCACTCGGCGTAGACGTAGGGTTGCTCCGGCAGGGGGCGCAGCGCCGGACGATCCAGGCTGTCGAAGGCCGTCTGGCGCGAGCCCGGCAGCTTCTTGAACGGGCGTTGGTTGAGCCGCTCCAGCAACACGGAGATGGCGCTGTTGAGTTCGTCCAAGGAGAAGAACTGACGGTTGCGCAGGGCCGCGAGGATCCAACGCTCGACCACCTGCACGCCGACTTCGGCCTTGGCCTTGTCGCGCGGTTTGCGTGCCCGCGCCGGCACCACCGCCACTCCGTAGTGCTCGGCAAGGTCGCGGTAGCTGGGGTTGATGTCCGGCTCGTAACGATGGGCCTTGCTCACCGCGCTGCGCAGGTTGTCCGGCACCACGATCTCCGGCACGCCGCCGAGGAAGGCGAAGCAACGGGTATGCGAGCCTAGCCAGTCCGGCAGCTGCTGCGACCAGGTGGCTTCGGCGAAGGTGTAGCTGGACGCGCCGAGCACCGCGACGAACACCTGCGCCTGGCGGATCTCGCCGCTGTGGCGGTCGATAACCGGCACCGTCTGGCCGGCATAGTCGACGAACAGCTTCTCGCCGACGCGGTGCTCCTGACGCATCACCACGTCCAGCTTGCCCTGCCAGGCCCGGTAGTGCTCACAGAACCAGCTGTACTGAAAGCCCTGCGGCTGGCTCAGGCGGTACTCCTGCCAGAGCAGCGCCAGGGTCACCCCGGGGCGGCGCAGTTCGGCATGCACCCATGCCCAATCGGGTAAAGGCCGCTTCTCGCTGGCAACCGCCGGGGCCGGCGGGAACAGTTGCTGCTCCAACTCGGCATCGGACAACGAACAGGGCCAACTGAGACCACTGGCGGCAAAACGATTGAGGTAGTCGCCGACGGTGACACGACCGACCTGCACGCTGACCGCAATCTGGCGAGCTGATAGTCCGACCTCGAACTTGAGACGTAGTACTTCGCGAATCTTACGCATGGATAAACGCTCCACGACGACCTCTCTGCTTCGAAAAAGAGGTCGATGGTAGTGAAGAAATCCTGCGTAGCTGCCTGCCCGGTTGAGTGGCCGGATGGCCGTGGAATCAGTGGCCGGATGCGCGTGGAATGGGTGGCCGGATCAGCGTGGAATCGGTGGTCAGATGCTCATGGAATGGGTGGCCAGATGACCGTGGAATCCGCAGTCTAGCTCGGTCTACTGCAATACATGTCCGAAAAGGGTCTGCGCACCTCCAAGCTGCGCAAGGTCATTATCGGAGGGGGCGCTTGCCCTGAACGCGTCATCCGTGACTTCCATGCCTTGGGGATCGAGCCATTGCATGCTTGGGGGATGACGGAGATGTCGCCCATTGGTGGCGTGTGCACACTTACTCCTGAAGTGGCAGCCCTACCTTTTGAAGAGCAGATTCCTTGGCGACTGCGCCAGGGACGCACGCCTTGCGGGGTCGGCTTGAAGCTGCTTAGTGATGATGGGCATGTCGTATCCCATGACGGCGTCACTCCCGGCCGCTTGTTTGTGAAAGGGCCTGCCATTACTTCTTCTGATTTCAAAGATGAGCGCCAGCTTCTCAACGACGAGGGTTATCTGGAAACCGGAGATATCGCGACCATCGATAGTCAAGGTTTCATGCGCATAACTGACCGTGCCAAGGACGTTATCAAATCTGGGGGTGAGTGGATCAGTTCGTTGGATATTGAGATTCTTTCTCAAGTCCCTGCCGCAAACGTCAACAGGCCCTAGGAACATGGTTTGATAGCGGTTCTTTTTCGGACTGCCCTTTGCTGTTCAGTCAGTGATCCAACTTCAGCGCTACGGGCTTTATCCCACCTGGGTGATCCAGCTTAATGAGTGCTGGTCAAATCCATGCAATTGGCTGGTCAGTTCAGGTGCAATCAGGTGGTCAATAATATGCAATTACGCACCGGCCGAACAGCCTGCGAGAACCAACCATTCATATTGAGCCCGTGTGCTGCGCTGCAGAGTTTATCGTTGACAACACCGTGAGATAGGGGTTGTTCATAGGGACGTCATTGAACAGTCGACGAGGATCATTCAGCAGGTAACCATGCAGTCTGCGTGTTTTACGCGGGCCAATGACTTCACAGGTCCAGATGTTTAGGCCGTTCTCCTGCTTTCGGTGCAAGTCCAGCTTCTCGAAGCGCTTTTGCACCCACTGCCAGTCTGCCACCTTATCTTCTTTGGCGAAGACGGCTGACTGTGGGTGTTCCTGTGCGTAACGTTGAAACAGCCCAGGACTCACCAGATAGACGGTATTGGCCACGGTATGCACAAGTGCCTTCGCGTCATTGATAATCAGCTTTCGGTTCTCAATGTGCTGGCGCAGCCAGACCATGAAATGCTCGCCTGACGGCGGCGGTCGTGAGCCTCGTTCCTGTGAGGCAGGTGCCGATGACGTAGCAGGCACATCAGTTTTTTGTTGAGTTGGCTCTTGTTCAGAGGCGGCGTCCGGTGGTGGCGACAAAATTGGTGCGGTATTCGGTGTGGTGAACAATTCCAGTAGATCGTCTAGGCCATGCGCAGCAGTCGCGGTTGCGGCTGGTATCACTGGTGCGGATGAAGGCCTTCCGTTCACCGTCATCGCAGCGGCTTCACCACTGGGCGATGTGCTGCGGCCGGACGTTGCTGAAGCAGTTTCTTCCTGTACGACCTTCACTGTGCCGCTAAACGGCGGGGGCCGCTCCCCGGTTTCCCAGAACAAGGCTGGAGCCAATCGCAGCAAGGTGAACGTATGCGACCATCCACCCTCGCTCGTGATGACTGCCTTCCAGATGGCCTTGTCATCGGCTGTTGGCTGAAGCATGCCGTGATCTTGCAGAACGTTGAATACTGCGGTGTTACTCGACGGGATCCCTTCGATGCCTTGCGAAAGCAGGTGCGCGCGCAGCTTGTCTGAGACGGTCTTGCTGACGAGCCATAAAGCGTCCTGTGTCAGCCAGCCGTCCGAGGCCTGTGGCTGGTTCAACCTCAGCTCTTCCTTGAGCAGGAACCGCAGGCCTTCCAGCAGTTTGCGTTGCAGTGCATGTTTCGGCGCAGCCATCGCCCTGGTCGGATCGCCCCCCAGCTCCTGAGCGACAGACGCACGGTCGGCCTGGGTGACGAGCTCACCGAGCACACCGGCATGTTCGTACTGGCCTGCCAGCACATACAGTAACGACGACCACAGAGCGGGATAGTCGCTGAGCCAGTCCAGGATGTGACCATCAAGCAGGCGGTTGTAGAGTAGCCCGGTTGCGGCACTGTGCAGCCGGTACTCACGTTCCTTGCGATAGCGGAAGCGGTACGGATGCAACAACGGTCCGTGCCAGGGGTGCCAGGTGTTGCCGTCGGCATATTCCACATGAAGGTCGACTGCGATCTTGCCAATATCGTGCAGGAGCGCTGCGTAGGCAATGGCGGCTGTCCAGGCTTCGGCTTGTGCCACTTGGTCCTCGGGCGTCGTCCCGGCAGGAAGTAAATGTGACTGCCGCAGCTTCAGTGCATAAGCGACGATTTCCAGCCCGTGGTCGAGCATGCCGCCTGTATAGGCATGGTGATGGCTTTCCGACGCGGGGAATTGCTGGACCAGCTCGGCGTAGCGTTCCAGTGGTGCGAGATACAGGGACCTGAACTGCTTGCGTGAGAGCGAAGTACGTTGCCAGATGTGTTCCAGCAGCTTCTGCCGGCGGGGCGTCGCCAGCAAGGATGCGGCCGACTCCGGCCGCGTCAGCCCCTTACCTTTTACAGCCGCTTCCGTGGGCGCCATCGGTGCCGACGACGAGCGTTTTCGTTGGAACAGCGCGAACATGATGCCACCTGAAGTTGCGGTGGACGGGAGAGCCTTTTCCTTTTCCGGGTAGAGCCTTTCCCCTTGCCCCCATTCCATTGACCCTTCCCAGCCCTTTGATCTTTATCGAAGCCTTTATATGTAGCTCGGTTCGGGGAGTCGCTCTACAAGCTATCCGACACGGGGTCAGTCCTTTTTTTGAGGTCAGCGCGATCCGCCTACCGGCGTCTGAAGATCTCGCCAATCTGTCTTGACGATGAAAGGAATATTCCTTACCATCGGAGAAACTGTCATCCAAGGAGCACGCCACGCCATGCCAGCCATTCATGAACTAGCCACGCTCACATCGAAGGGCCAGATCACGCTGCCCAAGCCGATCCGGCAGGCGTTGGGCGTCGATACGGGCGGCAAGGTAGCGTTCGACTTGGGCGAGGATGGGCAGATTGTCGTCACCCGCGCGAATGCCGAGCACGAAGATCCGGCCATCGGCGCGTTTCTGAGTCTGCTGGCCCGCGATATCGAGGCTGGCCGGCATGTTCGCGGGTTGCCGGACGAACTGGCTCACGCCATGCTGATGCAGGCTGGGCATGACGTGAATCTGGCCGACGAGATTGACGGCGAAGTGGCGCTCTGATGCAGCGGCATGGATGGACGCTACTCTTCCACGACTGTGTGATCGAGCAGATGCAGAAACTGTATGCCGCCGCGCAGCGCGCGGAGCAGAATGACCCAATAGGATTTGCATCCAATGCCAACGTCAAGCTGTTCCGAGCCCTGAGCCAACTGATGCTTGAAGTCGTTCCCGGTGAGCCGGCGCGCGATGAGTACCGTCAAGGCAACACACTGGGGCCGGAATACCGCCACTGGCGACGGGCCAAGATCGGGAGACGATTTCGGCTGTTCTTCCGTTACGACTCGAGGGCCAAAGTGATTGTCTATGCTTGGGTCAACGATGAGCAAACGTTGCGTTCCTCGGGAAGCAAGTCCGATCCGTATGCGGTGTTTGAGAAGATGCTGGGTCGTGGAAATCCGCCAGACGACTGGAACGCGTTGGTGACAGCCAGCCGGCAGAATTGGAGCAAACTGGAGTAATTGTTCAACGCGCTTAGCAGGTGATGACTATGAGCACAAGAACTCGCATCAGCAATGCAGAACGCTTTGGCCGCTGGCTCGGCCGCAGATGGCGTGCTTATGTGTGCAGAGAGCGGCGGGTATCGGGATGGCTGATTGGGCAAGGCGTGCCTACGCCAGCGGCGGCTGTGTTGATCTGGGGCGTCAAGCTCGCGGTACTGGCTGTGCTGCTCTATACCGCGTTCTGGCTGGCCCTGCTGCTGATATTCGGCGTGGTCATCTCCCGGGTGGCAAATAACGCAGAAGTAGATGAAACGTCTGAGCCTGGGTGGAAAAACGGACCAGCCGGCTTCGGACTTTACACGTATGATGGCTATCGCATCGATCCGCACGTTCATGATGACAATTGACTACCCGCTCATTTCTTTGAAACGGCCTTCATCAATGCATCGGGTCCCTTTCCACCGGCGGCTTTTGCATCTCCTGTAGCGCCAACAAGCCCCTGAAGAATGTTCCCTGCTTGGATACCCGCCCAAGATAGCGTCATCACCCAGAAGGTTGGCAGCACAATGAACATCGTCCCCATGACGAAGTTCAGCAACAGATCGCCAAAGGCGTTGTTCAACCCCATCACTGGATCGAAATTAGTGACGGGTCGGTTCCAACCCCATCCCGAGCCGTAGAGCGCGTCGAGGATGGTGCTGTCGATCCAGCGAGCGAGCTGGAACCAGAAGTCGACGAAGAACAGCGCGAACTGGACCACGCTGATGGTGACCACGGTCTTCAGCTCGTAGGTGCCCATCAACAGCACCAGCGGGATGCAGATCACCAAGGCCATTTTCAGCAGCGACAACACCATTGGCAGGGCCTGGCGCACCACGTCCATCGCCGGAAATGCAGGAATGGCTCCCACCGCAAGTCCCACGTCGCCCGCCGTGCGGGTAACGATGTTCGGCAAGGTCTTGTCGATCTGGCCACCATAATCGGTGTAAACCGTTCCCTGGTTGAGCTTCTGTTGGCGCGGGGAGGCGATTGCGCGGATGACCGAGTCGTCGACCTCGCTGCGGCTCAGAAAGCCTGCCCAGCCGGCCAGGCGTGTAAGCAAGCTGGGATCGACCTGGCCCAGCAGACGTGCCCGCAGACCATTGCCATTGTCGCTCCACCATTGCTGGCAGGTCGGGTAGCCGCCCCCGCCGGACACCTGCGCAAGGCCCGCGTCGCGGTCAGTGTCATAGGGCCAGGCATCGCGCGGCGTGCGTGAGTGGTAGGTGTCATAGTAGCCGCCAGTGTTGACGAAGTAGGTCGAGCCGATCCAGGTCACGTCATGCATCTGCGCGTCGTCGAGTGGGGGGCGGTTCATGAACAATTTCGCCCTGGCGGGTCCATAGCAGTCGTGGGTAAAGTCCGCCACGTCCTGCGCAAGGACAGGGTCGTCAATGCGCGTGGCGTTGATCTCCATCCTCATTTGCCGCAGATCTGTTCCGCACGGGATCGCTGCCACCGAGGCCCCCGTCACCGCACGCGAGAGTGCATGCATGAAGGCCCACCACACCGGCACCTTGGCGCTCTGGTTGTTGAGCGTGCTGAATGACTGCGACCAGCCGGTATCAGTAGGTTGCGGAACATTAACCTGGCACTGTGTCGATCGCGCCTGGTCGTACTTGATCGTGCCGAGGTCAATATCGATAAACGGGATGCCGGCGAACATCAGCACGACGATGGCCACCCAGATGCGGTTCTCGATGCGCATCGAGGACAATACGCCTTTGTTGCCTTCGTCGGCCCCTTCAGTACGTGCTTTGAGCCATTCCTGGATAATAATGGCTATAAAGGGAATGGCGAACACGCCGCTGGAGACCAGCACCGACCAGATGCCGTTGTGGACGATCCAGGCAACCAGCGTCAGGTAATACTCCAAGTAGTCGGTAGTGAAAAGCGTCATGCTCCAGGTCTCCCGCTAGACCGCCTGCATCAGCAGGCTGGCCTCCAGTGCGATGATCGCGATGACGCCGGCGATCTCGGTACGTAGCAGCCGGCGCTGTGTCGAGGCATCCGACTCGCGAGCCAGCAACCGACGGCGCATCCACACCCAGCCATAGACAGTTGCCCCGTAGAGGCAGAGCCGCCACAGCAGGAAGTAGCCAGCCGCGTTCGCCAGCCAGCGTTCCCAGCCGGCAATGCTGCCGACCAGATAGAGCCCAGAGATGTTGGCCGCCACTGCCAGCGCAACGAGCAGCAGCGTCCATAGCAATGCCCTGGCGACGTGGCTGTTGAGGAGCCAGCGCGGTCGTAGCCATGCTGCGTTCATGGCGTGCCTCCTGGATGGGAGCGCTGTAACTGGTCGAGGCGATCCGGCACCGGGTCGCCCTCGTAGATACCACGCGAGCCTGACGCGCGCGTGCCATGGCGCTGAATGATCGTCATCGGCGAGTTGTTTACCAGCTCGCGCCTGATCTCCAATTCGGTTTTGAGGTTAAGGATCTCGCGGTCGAGTGTGTCGCTTTCGTGATTGACCGCTTCGACGGCCAACTGGTTGGCTGCGACGTTGGGTTCTTTCTTGCCGGTCAATAGTGTGCGCTGAAGCAGCAGAGCCTTTTCCAGTACCGACGCCAGCGCTACCTCGGACGCTAGGCGGTGGGCGAGGACATCTTGGTCGGGCTCGTCACGTAGGGCTTCGATAACGCCGCGGGTAACCGGCAAGGATGTACTGCCGGCTGCACGCAAGTTCTCAGCGGTGGTATGGCGGGCGCCGCTGATCAATTCCTGCAGCGTTTCCAGCTTGGTCTCGTACTCTTCCTGAATCAGCGGCGTCAACCCGACGCCTGGCACGGTTTGGGTCTTGGTACAGGTCTCGCAGGTGCGCTGCTCTTGTTCGCCGAGCACGCGTGTGGCCCAGTCGGTGGCCGCTTGCGGCGACGACCAGGTCTGGCAGGCCAGGCTATTGCAGCTCGCCGGGTCGATGGATGTTGGGTCGGTTGCACTGCGGCCATTGACCAGGTTGTAGCCGGCACGCGTTACGTCGTTGATCACTTTGATCGACGGCTGGCCGGCTCCGCCAGCATTGCCGCCGCCCACCCAAGGCACGCCATCCTTGCCCCGGCTGGTCTCCGCCTGTTCGATGGCCAACACCGCGTCAGTGCTCGCCACCGCCTGGCGCAACGCCATGCCCTCGGCGAGTTGATTCCAGCCCATCTGGCCGCCTGCTGTGTCGGCCATCTTCTCGGCCATCGCGCGGCAGGTCAGTTTGGAACGATCGAAATCGAGCCTGGCCTGAAGAATACCGTTGGTCAACAGGTTGTAGAGGCCGGGGTCTGCCCGCTGAATGATCAGCGCCGGCAACGATGCGACCGCGCTCGTCGCGTTCTGGATCACGCTGCTCATGATGTTCTGAAAACCATTGGTGAGGCCGTTGAGCTGGTTCTGGATTGTGGTGCTGATGTTCATGTCACCGCACATCAGGTTGCTGTTCCAGCCCGCGCCCACACCGAGAGAATGCATGCCGGCCGCGCGGCTCATGGACACCGCGCTGCCGCCACCAATCGAATACATGAGGTCGTCGCCAATCACGCTGCCGTTGTTCTGGAAACCGTCGGGTTGGGCCGATACCAGGTTGCTGACCAGCACCAGCGCGCTGGCCAGAAGGGTTACCTGCCACCGCAACGGCAATGGGTGGAAGAGGGTGACAGGACGCTTCATTGTTTTCCTCTCAGTTGAAGTCTGTACTGCCGAGGAACGTCTGCCCGCGGCGTTCGCAACAGCTGTATGGGCGCCAAAGCGCCCAGGCATAATCACCTTGCTGGGCCTGGGCCAGCGGTTCGCTGTGGGGGAACACCACGCAGCGGTTGGAAAGTCGCGGCGTCAGCTCCTGCCACTTGCCGGTCGAGGCATTGCTTTCCTCCAGCGCTCCGGCCGGCCAGTAACCGGGCTGCGAGTTCGCGAGCAATGGCTGATAGACATGCAATTGCCCCCGCCGGGTGACGATGTCCCCGGCGCGTTGGGCGACCACGGCGCCGGCCTTGTAATCGTCGACCTGATGCAGAAATCCGCCGCGCGGATAGACGGCGCCCCACAGGTTGAACGTGCTGCGTGTGCCGATCTCGCGCTCGCCGGGCGTCAGTGCTTCGGGGTACACCATTTCGGGGATGTTGTAGCGCCACGCGATAGTGTCGAGCGTGCTCAGCAGGTATGGCATAAACGCGGTGCCGGCACCTTTGCAGGCGTAACCTGTGGTGCTGGCGAATTGGCCGAACACATGGCCGCCGGGATGGCCGATCACGTCGGCGTTCTTGAACTTCGCCATGTTGCTTTCATTGTCATGGTTCGTCGTGCCGTCGCCGCCTGCCTGGGCCGTCACGTTGGGGGCGCTCATGGCCCGCACTTCGATCCACGGGTTCTCACCGGTGTTGGAGTAATTCGAAACCACGGCATCCGGAATGTAGTGGCGCACCTTGGTGGACGTCCGCACCGAGCAGCCGAACGGCGTACAGAACAGCCAATAGCAGATCCCTACCACTCGGTATTCCAGGCACGATGGGGACAAAGTGGAAGACACGATGGTCGCGGTGTTGAGCGCGAACGATGACGATGCGGTCGCCAATAAAATGGTGGCGATGCCGGTACGCCGAAGGCGGGCACACTTCATGGTTGAGTCCTCCGGTAGGCCTCGATGCGTGCGATCGCCTTGGCGACGCCCGGCTCGCCATAAACTACGTAGCGTTGATCCACGACGATGGCGGGGAGAGAGGTAATGCCCAGGCTCCAGGCATCGGTCACGTCCTGGTAGGTCCTGGCCAGACGCTGCTCCAGCGCGGGGCCGCCGTGCTTGAGGCGCTGCTGTACCAACAGTGACGCTTGCTGGACATCACTTGGAAGATCGGTCGACAGTTCGGCTTCAATACGCGCGGGTGCATCCAGCTCGATCAGTCGGTCAGGTGTACCTTGCACGGGATGTTGGCGGTCGGTGATGACCCAGATATCCATTGCACTAGCCGCAGAGGCACACAGCGCAATGGCCAAGGCCAGGCACCTGATCGGGCCGGGCGAAAGAGAACACAACATGGCGCAGCATCCGGTGGTTCATGACCTCGGTAGTGCAACGCATCGCGCTTAACGCGACAACAAACAATCGGAAATGGGAGGTGCCCGGTTTCCATGCGCCTATGAATCGGGGTATTTCGTGGACAGCAGATACCCCATCGAAAGCATCGCTTCCGATGGGGGGTTGGAGCGTCAGCAAGCTGGCGCGAAGAGGATCAGATCAATCCGTGTTCGGCGAACGAATAAGGATCGCCTTTCCCGATGATGAAGTGATCCAGCAGACGGATATCGACCTGTCCCAATATCTCCTTCAATCGCTGGGTCAACGTTTCGTCCGCCGTACTGGGTTCTGTACAGCCGGAAGGGTGATTGTGGCAGTTATGTGCCCCGTTTTCTTATGTGCCCGAAGGTAGCCACACCGGCGTAGATCAAGGATTTCGGCCCAGCATCAGGGCACATAACCGCAGTCCAAGCGCAGCATGACATCTCCTTCGCTTTTCTAGAGAGATCACCCAGCCCTTCCGGGCTGCGCTATCGCGCAGCAAACAGAATGCGCATGACGTCAGATCTCCACTGACATCGAGATCTAGAAAAGCATTCGCCGACTGATCCGGGTAGGTCAGCCGCCGAATGCTTTGCTATGGTTCCCAATGCGCGGGAAAGAGGCCGTAGACCGCACTGGTGTGCAGCTTTGCTCCCGAATGAGAGAGTGGCCCAAATGGCATCGGCGTTAATCCCTGTCGGCACAGCTTGCTGTGACCACGTATAGAAGAGTGAACACTTCGCCGCCATTGACCCGCGCACCTGTTTTTTCGTCAGGAAAAATAGTGGGTTATCTATTGTTTGATAGAAGGTGGTTGTCATGTTGGAACATCACTTTCGGTCGTTCAAGGCGATTGACCGCATCAAGGCCCTGTGGCTGGGCCCGCAGATCGAGCGTTACGTCCAGTCGCTCGACGAGCAGCACACGTCCAATGCCACGGTTCGGCAGCATGTCCGGGCGCTCGCGCACTTCAACAATTTCGCCATCGCAAGAGGCGCTACGCAGTTGCAGGAACTTCCTGATCATGTCGATCCTTTCGTCGAGCGATGGAAGGCCGAACATGGCGGCTGGTGCAAGAACGCCCAAGACAGGGCGGCAGTTGTCGCGCATAGCCGTATTCCTGTGGAGCGGATGTTGTGCGTGGCCTTGTCCGGTTACACGCGACCGAGCAATAAGCCCGCCATGCCGTTTTCCGTCTCCGCCCCAGGCTTCTTCACCTTTCTGGTGGAGGAGAGGGGGTTGCTCCGTACCACGCTGCACAACTACATCTACACGCTGCGTCCATTCGAGTCGTACCTAGCGCAAGCCGGTATCGCCTTGGCCGGGCTGACGCCTGCTTGCATCACCGATTTCCTCAGCGAGCGCGCAAAAAACCTACACAAATCCGGCATGCTCAACAGCGCAGGGGCCTTGCGCGTCTTTCTCCGCTATCTGCACCGAGAGGGCATCGTGGTCACGGATCTCGTGCGCAGTGTGCCGCGCGGGCGCAGCTACAGGTAGGCCTCCATTCCTCGCGCCATTCGCTGGGAGGATGTCAAGCGACTGCTTGCCAGCATCGATCGGCGCTCGGATCTGGGCAAGCGCGACTATGCCATTCTGGTGCTGCTGGCCAGCTATGGGCTGCGTGCCAGGGAGATCGCGGCCCTCTGCCTGGACGACCTCGACTGGAAGCACGCCCAGGTCAGTATTCCCATGCGCAAAGGCGGGAACTCGACTCGCTATCCACTCTCGGCGACAGCCGGCGAAGCGGTCATTGAGTATCTGCAGGTTCGACGCACCGACGTGGTACATCGCCAAGCTTTTCTCACGGTCAAGTCGCCCTACACGCCCATGCAGCACGCCACGGTTTCATCGATGGTCGGCATTCGGCTGCGAGCCGCCGGCATCCAGGTATCCCGAGCGGGATCGCACACCCTGCGCCACGCCTGTGTACAGCATCTCGTCGAAGCCAATGTCCCCTTCAAGGTCATCGGCGACTATGTTGGCCACCACAACCCGGCTTCCACATTGGTCTACGGCAAGGTGGCGCTGCACAAGCTGCGCGAACTGGTCATCGCAACCGCGGAGGACGTGTTATGACTGCTCACTGGAATGGCTTTCACAGCCCCCTCGCATCTCACATCGAACAGTACTTGCGCGCCAAGCGGGCCATGGGATGCAAGTTCGCCAACGAAGACCGCCAACTGCGTCTGCTCGACCGGTTCCTGGATGAACAAGGCATCGACAGCATTGAGGCGATCGATGCCGGATGCCTGCAGGCCTTCCTAGTCTCCCGCCATCGCACCAACCCACGCAGCTACAACAACTTGCTGAGCCATGTGCGACGACTGTTCGACTGGATCGTCAGCCAGCAGCTGCTCGCGGCGTCCCCTGTACAAGCCAAAGCGCAGCCGCAGACGGCCCGGCGGTTGCCTTTCCTGTTCCCGCCCGAGGCCATCCGGCAACTGCTGGCCCATGCCAAGGCATTGCAGGACAACTCGCGCGCGCCGCTGCGGGGCGCCACCTACGAGATGATCTTCGCCTTGCTGGCCGGTCTCGGCCTTCGGGTTAGCGAGGTAGCCCGCCTGCAATGGGGCGATGTGGACCCGGAGCGCGAAGTCCTGGAGATCCGAAACACCAAGTTTGGCAAGGACAGGCTGGTGCCATTCGGCCCCAAGCTGGCCGCCAGGCTGCGCGGCTATTTGGTCCTACGCGAGGCCCGAGGTTATGCCTGCGCGGGTGCCTGCTTCCTGTTCTCCTGGAATGGACGAGATCCCATCAGCACGAACAGCATCCGCAATACGTTCCGCGATGACCTCCTGCCGCAATTGGCTCTGGATGTCCCGGCCGGCGTCTTCGGACCGCATGTCCACGGACTGCGTCATTCGTTTGCAGTCCGAACGCTGCTGAGGTGGTATCGCCAGGGAATTGCGCCTGCCGATCGCCTGCATCACCTGCGACCTTCCTCGGGCACCTCAACCCAGCCAGCACGGCCGTGTACCTGACCATCACCAGTGACCTGCTCAGTGCTGCCAACCAGCGCTTCGAGGCCTTTGCACCCTTGCTTGGCGAAGAGGTGGCACCATGAAACTCCAGAGTTTTTCATCGGTCATCCATGGCTACATCCTAGACTACCTTCCCCGGCACAAGGGCTTGCAGCCCAGCACTATCCGCAGTTACCGCGACAGCCTGCGCCTGTTTCTGGTCTTCGTCGCCGGAGTGCATCACCGGGGCGTAAGCGAACTGGAGCTGGAACATCTGGACTACCACGCGGTGCTAGCTTTCCTGCGCAACATGGAGGTCGAACGTGGCAACGCCATCAGCACGCGCAACCAGCGCCTGGCGGCGCTGCACGCGCTCTACGAGTACATCGGCCGCACAGTCCCCGAGATGCTACCGTCCTGCGCAAAGGTCGCGGCCATTCCGATGAAGCGCTGCCCTCTGCCGGAGATGAAGTTCCTGGCACGCGATGAAGTCGAAGCCTTGTTCGCCAGCATTCCCGCTCAGGACAGGCTTTCGATACGCGATCGCGCGCTCTTGATGCTGCTGTACAACACGGGGGCACGGGTCTCCGAAGTAGCCCAGTTGACGGTCGGCCAGCTCGATTTGCAGTCGCCCGCCCAGGTTCGATTGCTGGGCAAAGGCTTGAAGTGGCGGACCTGCCCCTTGTGGAGCCAGACAGCGAAGGCCTTGCAAGCCTTGCTGGACGAACGCGCCGCCTCCTTGGGGCCCGCCGAGCCGGTGTTCGTCGGGATCGGCGGAGCGCCGATGACCCGCTTCGGTATCTACAAGCGCATCCGTCACCTTGCGCAGGCCTGGGAGGCCTCGGCCAAGCCCTTTTCGCAGGTCCGGGTCACGCCGCATGTGTTTCGGCATACCACCGCGGTTCATCTGCTCGAAGCTGGCGTCGAGGTGAATGTCATTCGGGGCTGGCTGGGGCACGTCAGGCTGGAGACGACCAACCGGTATGCCGAGATCACCATCCGCATGAAGACCGATGCTCTGGAGCTGTGCGAGCCCGTCGCTGCAAGCCGGGGACGCTCGCGCAAACCCGCGTGGCAGGACGATGCCGCAATGCTGGCCTGGCTGTCGTCCTTGTAGTCACGACCCGCGGCTGGGCTGGACGACCTGCTTTCGCTTCGCGTGATCGTCCAGCCTCACAACAACCATCCATCTGCCGATCGGGCGGGGATTCGCCATCTTGGCGGCTCGCCCGTTATGTCTCCTGCGACTGGGCCGAAATCCTTGATCTACGCCGGTGTCGCCGCCTTCGGACACATAAGAAAACGGGGCACATAAGGTCCATTTTGTGGCGCGCCACAAAATGACAAAGCACCAGAGCGGCGGCGTTATGGTCCAGGCAGCGCTTGAGCACCACCCGTGGATAGACGCTGGCGCTGTCGATAGTGCCTTGGAACAACGGACGGGTATTTTCTAATAAACTACATCGAGAACCTACCCGGAGCCGTCATCATGTCCAAGGCATACGCCTACGTCCGTTGGTCAACCGCCGAACAAGGCGAAGAAGGCCGAGACAGCCACAGCCGTCAGATCACACCGCTGCAAGCATTCACAGAGACCACAGGCGTCCCGGTAGTCGAAACAGTCATAGACAAGGGTGTAAGTGCGTTCCGAGGTGCCAACGCTCGCACAGGCCAGCTTAAAGGCCTGCTGGACAGAGTAGCCAACGGAGAGATTGGGCAAGGCGATTACATCATTGTTGAATCCATCGACCGACTAACCCGGCAGAAACTCACCGATTCCGTTGATCTTATACAGTCGATCCTAAAAAAGGCGTCAGGCTCCACACAGTCTTCGATGACAAGACCTATTCCTATGACGATCCTAGCCGCGATCTCGAAACGCTGATCCTTGTGGGTGTCATCGCCAAACGAGCACACGAAGAGAGCGACACGAAGAGCAAACGCCTCAAATCCTCATGGCTTAAAAAACGAGACGCCGCCGAAACGACCATCATCCGTAAACAATGCCCCTACGGCTTTCGTTACGACGAAAAAACCCAAGCCTTCGCAATCGTAGAAGACGAAGCCCAAGAAATTCGCAGAATTTTTGACCAGCTCAAACACATGGGAATATTGGAAAGCATCAAGCGGGTCAACCAGTATTCAAAACGACGATGGACTAGAAAGCACATTGACGAACTTATCAAAAGTAAAAGCCCCATCGGCGTTTTGTGCCTCAGAAGGCGTAACGAAGATGGAACAAAGACATTTGACCGTTATGTTCCCGGCTACTTTCCAAAACTAATAGAAGAAAGCGAGTTCGATGCAGCCGTTACGGCCATTAGAAACCGCTTTAATGAGAGAAAAAACGGCAGAAGGTCACCAAACAACTACAACATTTTCAGGCACTGCATACAGTGCGAAGAACACAAGGTTGGGATGTTGTTCAACCTTCAAGGACTAGGAGCAGAAAAAAAACGTTACGCCTACCTTGTTTGCTCCAACAGAGCCGAGCGTGTATGTGAATGCGATAACCGAATCCGCTTTGAACTTGTATTCGGAGCATTCCTTGCTTTTATCAAAAAAATATCAGAAAACCGTTACATTGACGAACGAACACACGAGAAACGAAAGGTATTCACTTGGTTTAACCAAGAGCAATACAAACAAATGGACACAGTAAACGACGCATTCAGTCGCTTCTTTTCTGTTCGTGACACTTCCGCACCAAAAGAAGAAATAAGAGCAAAAAAAGCAAAATTAAACACCGAAAAACACACATTGGAAATGTTAGACGCTTCCCTTGCTCAGTTCGATGGCGTAATTCCTAAAACCTTTATCAAACGCATAGCAGATAGTGAAGCTAAAATTACGGACCTCGAACGCGAAATCCAAAGTATCGAGGGTCAGTTAAATATCGAATCGGAAAATCTAGAAATAACCACCTATCAAGATATCCTTTCTCTCTACGAGACAGAAGAAGGGCGATTAAAACTTAATACATTCTTCATCAACAGAGGTATTATTTTTGAAGTCAAATACTACAAAGAGCCAATAGCAGTCGGGTTAGATGTAAAAATAAAAAATGAAAAAGGCAACCTCTATACGCATGAGTTTTTTTATTCAACCAAAGACCCTTTAAATAAATTTGGCCTACCAGACTTGTCGCACGTCATCAAGTAGCTCTTGACCCCTCTAAAACTTTCGTTGTTGGAGGGGGGGTTACACATTAAAAGAAAAGCTCCAAAACCACCAGAACAGCTTTTGACTTTCTTAAAAACGCCACCCTTTTTCCACAAATCGCCTCGCATAATGCACGCCCCTGCACACGCCTCATGTCTACGCACGCACACGCCTGCGTCTTTAGTTATCAATATATAGATATCAAATATATTAGATAACAATAATAAAGATTACTACACCGCACGCACGCATACGCAAGCACAAACAGCCCACACATTTGATCAAAATTTAATCTATGGTAAATTATAAATAAGGGCAATGAGCAAAGCGATATGAAGCATTTATCAACCCTTTGGTTACAACTTCACACTTTTGCTTCGCAAAAGATGAGAAGTGGTAACGTCGGGCCAAAGGGTGCCCCTTTGGATACCCAAGAGCAAAGCAAAAGCATCTCGCTGAAATTTAGGAGTAAAAAAACAATAACTACTGAGGGTTAAATGAGCAATGAAATCAAAAACACAACCATGCTATATAAGAGACTTAACTTTTCAGTCTCCACCGTCAGGAAACTAAGGAAATCCTTAAAGCATTCCTTGCGTGTTCACAGCAAAGAAGAAAAGAAAATACAATGGGACGAAGACCTATCCCATAACAACATATTCATAATTAACGGAAATCGCGTCTCGATGAATGAGGCGTCCGCCTTGTCATTCATTAAAGACACGCTAACACCCTTTCATCTGGTCAATAGAAGCAAAGAGCAGAGAAAAGAAGACGTAGAAACTAAAGGCAAATATAAATACAAAATAAAGAAAATCATTAAAGATGAGGCAGGCCAACCCATAGCTGCCTACCTTGATGATCTGATCGAGCGTGGCGATTACATCGACGGCGAACAGGTCAAAGAAGATTTTGAAGCCTTCGAGGTCAGCAGGAAGGCCCAGAAGCTCAAAAGCGTCCAAAACTACATAGACCTACACAACACTATCACCCAAGCAGAAAAACCGCTGGATGGCCGTAAAACAGTTATCCAAGAGGCTTTCTTTAAATTCCCCATGCACAACCAAGTAGACCTACCGGCTAAGTTTTACGTTTCTGCAATTCAGGACTTCTACGCCAAATATTTTCCCGACTATAACGTCCTATTGACAGTTTACCACGGCGATGAATTAGAGGGAGGTAAAAAGAAGGTTGGCGACCACCCTCATATTTTTATCGACTGTAAAAACAAAAGAACCGGGGAATATGACCTGACAGAACAGCAAGCGGTGCTTGCCAATAAAGTCATTAAACATGTTGAATTTTTCAAGGATTACACGCCTGTAAACACCAAGCAACAGACCTATCAGGAGAGCCAAATAATAGGCGAAGCGTTACAGGAGCTATTTTACAAGCACATAAATAAAAAATTCAAAACTGAAAGTATTCCACTTGTAGCTAATAGAGTGGAAAAAACCCAAGAAAACCTTGAACTTAGAAAGAAAATCAGGCTTGAAAGTAAGAAAGCCAAAGAAGATAGGGTATTTAACCTTTATACAATGCGACAAGAGCAACTTGATGATAAACAAAATAAACTTGAGGAAGTCTCAATAGAAATCGAGAACAAGCAACAAACAAAAGGCACGATTGACCAAGAAATACGCCAAGGGAAACAAATCAGCCTTAATTTACAAATGAAGATTGAAAAGGCCGAAACACATTGGAGCAAAAGGCTCGCCCAGTTTGACAGCAAAATCAAAGAAAACACGACAACCCTTAGCACCCTAACGCAAAAACGAATAGATATTCAGCAAGACATTACACAGCTACAAAATAAAAAAGTTGAGTTAGGCAAAAACTTCAAAGAAGAAAAAGATAAATTACAAAAAATCTAAATAACTTAAAAGAAAAAGTGACCGCCGAATCCGCAAAGCACAAAAGAATTAAGCAAGCTATAACGATACTTGACGAAAAACTAGAACCACTAATCCATAAGTTTGATGTAAAGGTGGATAAGGTACTACTCGCCAAACGAATGCACGAGGACACCGACACCCTGTATCAAGAAATGAAAGAAAACATCTTACAAACCGCTAAATACATGGGAAAAGAAAAGCGACACGACTATCTATGGTCTGTAAAACAACAGCTTGAAGAGAAAGGACTAGACCCCAACAAGGTTGCATTTGGATTTAAAGAGAAAGCTCAGCTATTCGTATCCGACAAGTTCACCAACACGCAAATAATAGAATTTGACAAAGAAGAAGCCGAGCAAGCCAAACAAGCCAGAAGGAGAAGATTTTTAAAACCTAAGCCCCCAAGCCCATTCCGAGACCCTTACGACCCCTATCAATAGCCGCAATGTAGCGGCTTTATAGCCTCTATCCCCTTCAACGCCATTCTTGGATTGATGGCATCTCAATGGTAGAATGCCAGCATTGAACGCAACGGATATGCCAATGAAAATCCGCACCCATTACGATAACTTAAAAGTTTCACGGGACGCCCCTCCAGAGGTTATACGTGCAGCTTACAAGTCGTTAACACAGAAATACCACCCTGATCGTAACCCCGATCCGCAAGCAGCTAAAATTATGCTACATCTCAATGAAGCATATGAGGTTCTCTCTGATCCAGAAAAACGAGATAACCATGATAAATGGATAAGATTTGAAGAATGGAAAGCTGCTCATAGAGTTGATCCAAAAAAGAACAGCCACAGCCACAGCCACAGCCACAGCCACAGCCACAGCCACAGCCACAGCCACAGCCACAAGCATCGGCCTCTTCAGATAAGTGGCGGGAAAAAAAGCCGGTAGAACCCACCAGTTCAAAAAAACAACCGTTTCAATGGTCAAGGACAATACTACCTTTATTGATACTTCTAGGTTGGGGGTACACGCTTACTCCAACAGATATGAAAAATAAGATTGCCGGATACTGGGATCACTTTTTAGATTATAACAATTCTAAATCAACAACAGAAAATAGTGAAACCACGAAAACATCGCCATTTCAGCAAGCATATAATTTAACACCGGAAGAAAGTAAAAAGCTTTTAACACAAACTAATATCAAACCAACAGGCACTCAAGCACCGACTGTTAAAGCTCCTACAAAGCCAACAGCTCCTACCATGTGCTCTCCAGAAATGACAAAAGCCCCTAATGGACAGGCTTGGCCCGCTCGTGCTGCCTATGTAGGGCCGATCACTAGAGCCAATGGTTATTCGACTATTACGATTGACAATACTAAAGGCAACTCAAACATTTACATTAAGCTTGCTCGCCCTTCTGATGGAAAATCTTCTGGAATCCGAGAGGCGTACATTCCAGCAGGTAGCACATTCAAGATGAATAAAATTGAACCGGGCAACTATGTAATTAAATACAAAGACATTAAGAATGGGTGCAACTCAAAGTCAGACCCTTTTGACGTTGAGCAAATCCAAACAGCTCAAGGCATTCAATATAGCGATATATCCCTGACAATCTACACAATGCTCAACGGAAATATGGACTTCGAGAGGCTACCAGAAAATGCGTTTTGAGTTCTCAAACACAAGCTTAAGAAATGCCATCATATTCACTTTAACGATTTTTATTTTGGCAATCTCTTACAACTTATTCGTAAGTCCTAGAAATTTTGAAGATTGTGTTTTATATAACGCAAAAAATGGGGGCAGCAAATTTTATGCACAAATAGCCTACGACATGTGCAAAAGAAAATTTCCCAAAGAATAAAATAGAAAAGCCCGCAAGCAAGCGGGCGGGCTTTTTAGCATCCAAGTTTGACAAACCTCGAAAGTATGGCAATTTGAAAGGAGCAGAAAAAGAAAACCACCTTGGGGAAGGTGGCCAGATACTACAATAAAATTTTAAAAAAACTTCAATCAACACACCCATTTAATCATTATAAAAATTATTGTCAAGTCATCTCCCAAGGTTTTCTTTTTCTAAACAACTTAGAAGAGGATAACAATGGGATGCGTAAAACTATTTGAGGACTACTTACCAAGAAGACCTTACCACACCGATGATTTAATCAGCGGCTTAAAAATCAACAAAAAAGAAAAAGCAAAACTTGCACGACTTATACAGCCGAACGGCCCAACGCATAGATATTGGATGGTTTTTGACTTAGACCGAACCGATGCCGGTATGCACTGGGATAACGTAGGGGCACCAGCTCCAAACCTAATAGCTCGAAATCCAGCGAACGGGCACGCTCATTTACTCTACCTGCTACGGACACCTGTACGAACCGCTATCGACGGTAAAACCGCCCCTTTACGCTACGCAGCAGCCGTTGAGGCGGGCTTGCGGAATCGCCTAGGAGCAGACAGAGGCTATTCCGGGTTGATTTGTAAGAACCCGATCAATTCCCACTGGATAACCCACCAGTGGCAGGCCGATCCATACACGCTGGACGACCTAGCCGACTACATCGACCTAACCCCGGAAAAAGCCAGAGAGAAGCCCGTAGAGGACTATGGTTTGGGTCGCAACTGTATACTTTTTGACCAACTAAGAGCTTGGGCATACAAGGCGATACGTCAGGGTTGGCCGACCTATGAACAATGGTTAAACGCTTGCCTAGACCGTGCCAGAGGCTACAACATTAATTTTACTACGCCGTTGGACATTTCCGAAGTAAAGCACACGGCCAAGAGCGTAGCCAAGTGGACGCATAGGAACTTTAACCGTGGAACCTTTGACGATTATGTCGCCAGAACCCACACAAGCAGAATACAGGCAATAAGAGGCAAGAAAGGCGGCAAAGCCAACGGAAAGACAAAAAGAGAACAAGGCATCCTATTACTAAAATCAGGAGCAGCAGTACAAGAAGTTATGAGGCAGATGGCTGTCGGACGAGCAACCGCATACAGATGGTCAAAGCAGATATAACATTATAATCTGTCTCAAAAGCCTATATCAGATAATAGCACCCGGTGAGGGTGTTTCTTATTCCTCATCCCCTCCCCCCTTCCTTCCCATCCGAACCACATACCTACACCTAAGACCTATATACCGATAGCCATAGAACGCACGGAAATAGTCCAAAGCGGCTTGAATTTACTCGATTGATACGAAGACACCACAAAGTTAAACGACCAACTTAAAACACGTAATTGCGTGCCCAACCCTATACCTCAGCTTACTATGCTTCGGAGATATATCCCCCAAGCTATATGTATGTATACATACATATCCACTTTCTTTCCTGATGAAAACTTCACGCTGTTATCATTCATCAAATTCGGTGAATGATATCCACTGAGCGAATGAGCCCATATATCCCGAAAGCCTCGAGGACCAGTAAGAAAAAACGCGTCTTGTTGAAAATACAATTTCTTTAAAAATACGCTCAAAGAATTTTACAAATTTATACCATGTTTGTGATATATCGCATTTTTCGACCATCGAATTATGGCTTACAAACAGCAAAACACCATGTCAATAGCAAAATGAAAATAAATATAAGATTCAACCTTAATCGTTAAATAGGGTTCAACTCTAAGAAAAACACTTAGTTGATATTTGCCACAAAGCAGAAGAAAAAACGACGACAGAAAAACTCAAAAATCGCTCTCAAATGAATTTCACAAAAAAATGTATGGTATTGGTCACGTTCAAAATTGAAAATAATGAGAACATCCAATTTCCTACATCTTATATCCTCGAAGCAATGTTATAGGTTCGGAGATATAACCCTGAAGCATTGACTTATCAAAAACTTATGTTAATTGTATTGTAACAACATAGGGGTTTCTATTATGAACAAGGCGGAATATGCAGGAAAAATAGGTGGTCTAGTAGGCGGTTTCAAAAGAAGAGAGCGTCAAGCGTTCTTGGTTAGTTTCTTAAAAATCTTGGAGATGGAAGAATATCCAAATTTAAAATTGACTTCATGCCTTGCAAAAAAGCTTATAGCTGAATTTTCAGGCTACAAATCAATATCAAACGATGTTTTAGTAAGGGAATTCGGAACACCGGGAAACAAGACAAAAAAGCAAAACCTCAACGAAACCGTGCTTATATTGACCGAGCGACATAGGGAAACGTATAGACATCTTTGGGGAGCAGCAAAAATTAAGATTGATGTAGACGCAGATGAATACAAAAAACGCATAACCGAAGAAATGCGACCTCGATAAATTCAAAACATGCATCACCAGACAATTAAATACTTATATCCTCGAAGCTAATTTTTGCTTTGCGGATATCCACCCTCCTGCCGTTAAAACTTAGCAGCCATAGGTTCAAGGATATATCTCCGAACCATTAGCTATCACCCACCCTCGACACCTTCACGTTTATTATTTTTCTCTTATATTAAAGCCCCACAGCGGGGCTCCATTCTTCAACACAAATACTAGCCCCACCCCTCCAAAACTAATCAAAGTCAACAACCGGACTAATAAAGCACCGCGAATACGGCTTACACTTACAATTCGTCTTAATTTTTTCCATTATATTCATATCGAATTCTTTACCATTACTTTTCTTGCACCATTCACAGCTATCACTAGAAGCCCCTTCTAGTTTATATTTCTTAACACCAACCTTCAAAGCCTTAGCAAAACCATCATCCCGCATCTTCTCAATAGTAGCCTTGTAATAAAGATCTTCAAGCATTTGCTTTGGATTTCCAAGAGCCATACCTTCATCCGTTAAAACTTCTATAAACTCCTTAGTAATTGATAGTCTTGGGTTAATTCCCAATTCTTTTTTCTCACCTGCTGTTAACTTGTTATCTGTTTTCAGGAGGCTAACTTTTTGACGCAAATGGTCTAAAACCTTATTGCGAGCTTCGACTTTAATGTACGGGCACGCTTCTAGCTCCTTTAAAAAATAGTCCCCGTCTCCCGTCTCCACAGGTTCATCGGCATCCTCAACAACAAACGTTTGACATTCCTCCCCGCCTGAAACCCGATCATTCTTTTTTGAAAAAAACGACTTAATTAAATCGAACATTCCTTATTCCCCTGCGAGCCAACAAATTAGATGAAAAAAATCCGACGATTGATACTTAACCAGAAAAATTGAGGGCCTGAAACCTTCTTTCTCGCATCCGGCCCCCAAAGCCACGGGTACAAGTCCCCGCACCTTTGGCGGCCTTGATCAAAATTATTAGAAAACGCTAGACCGCTGAACAAAGGCTCGTAGGCCAGCACCTGATGCTTCGAATCGAGGAACACGGCGCCAAAGACTTCATGCGGCTGTGCTGCGATTTTCAGCTGCAGGTAATTGCGCACATCCTCCGGGCTTTGCAGCGAGGGGCCACGAGTGAACACTCGCTGCTCAAGGATGACCAACGCCTGTTCGATGATTTGGTCGTCGTCCGGTGTGCCGACGGGATTGAGTGCAGCATTACCACTGATCATGGCGAGGGATGTGGACATGGGAACCTCCTTTAGGAATTGGAGGCAGCCGTCCCTGGAGGGCGGACCCTCCGGAGACAGTGACGATAGGCATCCGCCACCGCTTGCGCGGATGACCGTTCGCTCGGGGGATGCGTGGCGAACTGGCGTGCAGTCAACGCGGTCGAAACCGCGCCATAGCCTTGAAGACCGCGGGCTATCTGGGCATGTCGCCGACAACGTCGGCAGGCATTTGGTGATGAAGTTGTGCTGCGTTTGGCGCTGTACCGTTGGACACCAGTAGGTCCAATGCCGACAGCAACGCGTCGCCTTCGGCCGGGCCGGCCAGGGTCAGTGACTGGCCGCTGTGGTGGTCGATCAGACGCAGGGTCGGGGTGGCGCTCACGCCGCCATGGCGTGCTTCGTTGGCCTGCCCCTGGATGATGGTGTCGGGCCGCTCACTGGCGAGGCAGGCTTGCACGGTTGGGTCCTGGCCGTGGTACTCGGTGTCGGGCGGCAGGCCCTGGCCGTCGCTGCGGGTGTGCTGGTAGATCCAAGTGATGGCTTGCCAGAACGCGTCATGGCCGTGGGACTCGCCGATGCATTCGGCCAGACGCGCCTGTCGGGTTGCTGCCGGCTCGTGCATGGCTAGCGGCAGGTGGTGCCATTGCAGATTCACCTCCGGGTGCTGGTCGATCCAATGCCGCAGGATGGGATCATAGGCCTTGCAGTAGGGGCATTCGAGGTCGGCGTATTCGACAATGGTGAAGCGCGCATTCGTGCGTCCATAGCGCCAAGGTGGGCCGGCCGGGTGCTGCGCAGCGGTGGCATCCGACGTGTGGGTTGTCTCATGCGACTCGTCGGCCCACGACCAAGGCCAGAGCACGAGCAGGCCAGCAATCACCCACCCCAGCAGCCAGACCCCGCACGGCCACCGACGGTAGAGGAGAAGAGTGGGCGAAGGCATGGCGGAATCCTCGACGTCAATCAAACAGGTCGTAGCGCAGCGGCTCGATGCCCCGCGCCCGGTCGATCTGCTCGGCAACCCGTAACGCGGCTTCCAGTTCACTGATGCCGTGCTGCTGCATCAACTGAAAACGTTCGGCTTTCTCTTCGGGTTCCGTCATTGCTAGCGCCAGGTACAGGCTGGGCGGTACCGCACGGAACAGCAACTCCATTGATTTTGACAAAATCACCCCTTCGGTGAATTTTCCGGCTTCCTTGCGCGCGGACAGCATCAGGGCCTTTTGCGAGGCGTTCAGTTCGCGAAACCGGGCAATCTTCTCCACCTCGTCCGGGGGCATGCTCAGGCAAATCCACCACTCGATCATGTTGAGCATGGGTTCGGCGGCTTTCGGCAGGTCGTCCAGGTTCTGCGTGGCCAGCCAGTACCAGGCGCCCAGTTTGCGCCACATCTTGGTGATCTTGACCACGTAGGGCGCGAGCAGCGGGTTCTTGGTGATGATGTGGCCCTCATCGGTGACATTGATGATCGGGCGGCCGAGGAACTGGTCGCGCTCGGCGATGTTGTTGACAGTGTTGATCAGCGAGATGTAGGCAATCGACAGCTGCGCGTTGTAGCCCTCGCGCGCGAACGTCGCCAGGTCGACAACCGTGATATCGGCCTCCGGCCAGGGTGTACCCGGCCTATCGAACATCTCGCCATCGACGCCTTGGCAGAACATGTCCATCGCATCGGCCATTTCCAGCAGACGGGTACGACGTGTCTCGGGCAACGTCGAATCACGACCGCGTTCGCGCAGTGCATTGCGTACATCACGGGTCAGTACGGTGCGTGTTTCTATCACACAGCGATGGGCGGCCTCGAGGATGCACTGGCGGATCAAGCTGCGATCGGCGCGGGTCATCCTGGCTTCTTCTTTGTCCTCCCCGCCGGTGATCATCAACCGCGCGGTGATTTCCAGTTCACCCAGCACGTCGCGTTGCTCGTCAGCACTGGCATCGCCCTCGGCGGATTCTTCATCGAGCGCGTCGGCGTCAAGTGTCTGGACCTGGCTGGGTGTGTCGACCAGACGCCAGGCGTCGGCGAAGGGCGCGAGGCTCACGCCTGCACCGGGCGAAAGCCTGACGCGATGCACCGACAGCCCCAGGCGCGCGGCGAACTCACCATAGAGACCAAAGCTGTTACCGGCTTCCACGATGAACAGGCGTGGCCGGTAGATGGCGGTGACCTGGTTGAGGATGTTGTTGAGCGTGGCCGATTTGCCTGAGCCTGTGGGGCCGAACAGGAACAGGTGCGCATTCATCTGGCGGTCGAGTCGGTTCAACGGATCAAAGGTAATGGTGCCGCCGCCACGGTTGAAGAAGGTGATCCCGGGGCGGCCAGTGCCGGCACTGCGGCCCCAGGTCGGTGCCAGATTCGCTACATGCTGCGCGAACATCAGTTGGGTGTACCACTGACGTTTGTCTTTGCCCGGGTCATAGACACAGGGTAGCCAGCGCAGGTAGCTGTTGAGCGGCGCGACTTCATCCTCTTCACGTACCGGTTGCAGGCCGGTGTTGAGCAGGACGTTGCCCAATTGCAGGCCACGGGTATCGAGGTCTGCCACGTCCTGACCCCGCAGGTAGAATGCCAGTGAGGCGCGATACAGCTTGTGTGCACTGCCAATCAGGCCGCGCGCCTGCTGGATGTCCTTCAAGGCCTGTTCCGAGGCCAGGGTTTCACCGACCGCCTTTTTCGCCAGATGATTCAGGTGCGCCTCAAGAATGTCCTGCGGCGTGACGACCATCGTCAGGCACATCACGGTGTCTTCGGGCATCTGATCCATCAGGGTATTGATCGCATCACCACCCTTGCGGGTTTCCCCGGTGATGTGCCCGGTGTTGGGCGGCGTGCGCAACCGGTCGACAACAACGGTTCGGTGGGGCAGGTCGTCGAAGTACCACAGGCCGTTTTCGACGTCAGAGCGGGGCTGGCCGAAAAACAGACGCTGCGCGAAATCCGTACCACTGGCCAGTTCCAGCCCGCCGGGTTCGGACTCCGTCGGATAGGCCGTGAGGCGGTAGAAGCGCTCGCGGTCTTCTAACGTGGGGCCGAGCATCGTTGGCCGCGGGTTGAACCAAAGCACCAGCCAGGCATGAATATCTGCCGCCTGCAGGCGACGGGCGCGTATGCCCGCATTGGACAGGCCGCCGAGCAGCCGGTCGCAAATGACATTCAATGCCTGCTCGGGGGATTGCCCGCGTCGGGCGGGCGCACTCCCAGCACGCCGATACACCACCAGGCGGACGCGGCGCGTTTGGCCGCGCCAGGGTAGCTTGGTGACTGTGCGGTCCTCGAACAGGCCACCCTGTTTGGCAACGGCCCGCAGATGGTGACCGAAAAAGCGCAAGTAGAACTTGCTGAAGGCGCTGCCCTGTGCCCGTGGCTGGAGATAACTGCGCAGGGAGGCAAGGTACGGGTTCCAGTCGGTCTCGTCCTGAGCGTAGAGCTGCATCACCCAGGGCGATTCATCCAGTTCATCGAAACTGTCCTGTAGTGCGTTTTCCAGGGCGTCGCGCGCCTGCGCAAGCCAGGCCGCCTCACGGCCCTCCGTACCCACGGGCATCAATTCAAAAAATGCCGCGACGGAGACGCCGTCTTCGAGCAGCATGCATTTTGAATCGGGCAGGTATTCGACCCAGGGCAACAGATCAGCGAATGAGGGTACGACGTCATAAAGCGCCTGCTCGTCGGCCTGTGTTGCAGGACGCCGCCGCGCGGTACAGGGCTTGCCCGGCGCCGGAATGCCGTGAGCCTGCAGTTCGGCAATATGGCGCTCCCAGGCATCCGGGGTTGGCCTGTCTGCCTGAGCCGCCTCAGGTACGCGGGAGAATGGCCAGCGCATCAGTAATCCTCAACCCGCTCACCGGGCATGGCGTACTGGACTCGCTGGTACAGGGGAAAGACGGTCGTGTACCCGGGAACGGGAGTGGGATCAGTGCCTGCCAGATGGGGGAAGACGTACATCACAAGGTCCGGATTGGGTAGGCGGTGGAACTGCCGGTAGATCTCGTTCTGTGCGGTACGGGTATAGCTTGCGTTGATATTCGGCGCCGCGTTCACATCGTCTTGCGTGAGTGACTGGCGCAGCGACTGCCGGGCG
The DNA here is from genome assembly GCF_000746525.1 of Pseudomonas alkylphenolica. Taxonomy (NCBI): domain Bacteria; kingdom Pseudomonadati; phylum Pseudomonadota; class Gammaproteobacteria; order Pseudomonadales; family Pseudomonadaceae; genus Pseudomonas; species Pseudomonas alkylphenolica. The sequence goes on along the minus strand of NZ_CP009048.1, from coordinate 3,367,596 downwards.
TCCAGCAACTGCTGGGCACTCTGCCCGCCACGCGCGGCACCGCCGGTCTCCTCGTTCCAGATATCGAGCATGGTGTTGCCGTCATGCGGCAGCACCTTTTCCTTGCTGGTCGAGCAGCCGGCCAAGGCCACGGCCACCATGAGGACCGTCAGGCCGTTAATCCAGATCCTGCGCATGGGGAGCTCCTCCTAAACGGTGATCGACGCGACGACCTTTGGGGTCATAGTCGATGCTGAGGGGGTGTTCGAGATGGACGGCGACCTGGGCACCGGGCTTGACGTAGACGGCTGCGAAGGCCTGCCCGTAGAGCTTGTTCACCCACTGCGACATGTCCTGCACACCGCCCGCGAGGATGCGGCCCACCGCTTCGTTGCCGGTAATACCGACGGTGCCCATTGAACCGTTGTTGTTAGCCACCACAGCGACGCTGTCGTTGTCCGATTTGATCAGCGATGCGATGCCGGCACCCGCCGCCGTAATCAGCGCCTGACTGCTGAGGTACTGCTGGGCGTTGCTGCGGCGTTCACCTGAAACGCACGGGATGCCATAGGGATCGCTGATCCAGCCCAGGCCCTCCTGGGTAGCGTTGCTGCCCCTGTTGTCTTGCTGCTGGTTGCCACCGCGCTCGCCCTCTTCGGGCACGGTGCGGATGGTGCCGTCATGGAACACGAACGTCACACTGCGGACCTGGCCGCGCACGCAGGACAGCGTCCAGTCGCCTGATGCGGTACCGCTGACCACCGCACCGGACACCTCGGGGAGGTCGATGCCGTTGGCGGTGAGGTTGTCGGGACCAATGAGGACCTTGAACGGGTAGGGGTCATTCACCGTACCGTCCACTGGCACGCGCCCGATCAACGCAGTCATCGCAATCGAGCCCATCAGCGTCGCGTTGGTTGGTACGGTGTAAACTGGCGTTGCGGTGGATACACCCGCCGCCTTGCTGCCAGCTTCCACGACGGTCTCCCGGGTCGCTTCCAGCGTCTTCTGCGCGGGCCCGAAACGGGTGGGGAAGCTGAAGCTGTCGCGTTTGCCGGAGGCGCTACTTTTGCCATCGCGCCTGGCATCGTCCGGTTCAATCCAGTGAATACCGTCACTGCCGAGTCCATCGCCGTCCCCGGGCTTCAGGCCCAGACCGATGGGAAGGTCGGCATCGCCACGCTGACTGGACAGCCCTTCGATTTGGCGCTGCAGGTCTTGCAGCAAGCCCTGAGCTTGCTGCCGCTCACTGGAGACCTGTTCACGGTCGTTGCGCAACTGGTTGCGTTCAGTCTCCAGCGCACTTTGGATGCGCCGGTCAATTGAGCCTTCACGCTGACGTAACCGCTCGTTTTCAGACTTCTGCGTTTTGTTGTCCGCCATCGCACCCTGCAATTCGGTACGCAGTTGTTTGACCTGACCTACCAGCGTCGCCACGGTGTCGCGAGGCGTATCGCCTTCGATACCCAATGCTTTTGCCTCTTGTGACGTCAGTCGGGGAGTGCCGTCATTGACCGGTTGGCCGTTACCGCCGGAAAACAGCTTGATCCCGACGAACACCAGCAAGAGCGCCATGGGCACCATCAGCCACTTCAGCAGACCGTTACCTTTCATGACGACCTCTGTCCTTCGGGGGCGGCGTTGAGGGGGGCGACAGGTTCAACGCCGCATTGATCGGGCTCACTCTCGGCAGCAGAGATTCGGCCACGCCATGCCCTCGGGTCACCAGGTAAACCACCGAGGTGTCTTCCGGGGTACCGGCAGGTCCCAGCGTTGAATGCTGAAACGCTGCGGTCATGAAATCACCCTGCAGTTCGCGCGGATCCAGGGCGAGCCAGCGGGTCGACTTGTTGGCCAGCCTGATGGCGGTTACCCACAGATCATCCAGCCGCCAGGCGGCGATGGCTCGGGCCTGAACGGGCAGGGTGGGCAGCAGCGTGTCCAGGGGCAGATGGCGGCGCAGGTTCACGCGCGTCACGTCGGGAACGGACTCGACCGTGCGCAGTGGAGCGTACAGGTTCTGCGCGGCGTAGCGGGTCAGCACCACGGGCACAGGCGTTTCATGGGCGGCGCGAGGCGGGGCGGTTGTGTCGACACTGCCATGACTGCCCTGGGGTGTATCCGTCTGGCCGTAGCGTTGAGCAGGGCCCTCAGCCTCAACAATACGTACGGGCTCCATCGCCGCCTGGCCTGCCTGAGCGGGCTCGGCCGCGATGTCCAGCAGGATCAGTGTCCCGTTGTCAGCATCCTGCAGTTGCAGGCGTGTTGGTTCGATGGGCTCACTGGCGCGCAGATAGAGTGCACCACCGGCACTTTGTACCCGCAGGCGTCCGGCGAGCGAGGTAGGCACCCCCACGCGGACGTTGCGGTCGATGAACACGATCCGCTCCTGATCCACGACCAGGGAGACCGCCAGGGGCAGGCGTTCCCAGTGCAGGATCTCCACGGCGCGGGCTGCTGGCGACAACACAACGGTGAGCAGCAAACTTAAGGCACAGAGCAGGTGTTTCATGGCGTCTCTCCCATAGCGCCACCCAGCCCGCCCGGCGTTGTGCTGGCAGGTGTGACGGGATCGGGGCTGATGATGCGTTGCGGCGCGCCGCTGTAGCAGTCCAGGGCCAGGCCGAAAGGGTTGCGCTCGGGGTCGACGTCCACCCTTACGACCTTGAGCGGGTAACGAACCAGCGCTCGCTTGACCTGTTCGGCGCTGTAGTACTCATCCGCCGTCACATCAAGCGTGACGATCCAGTCGCGGTCGGAGACGACTTTCACCCGCTGGGTCGGGTTCTCGCCGTAGCCGCGCCCCGGGATCTCATAGAGGCCTCGTACTCGCTGACGCAACTCACCTGCCGTACGGCGGTATTCATAGTCATTGCGTAGAAAGGTCTGGCAGGCGGGGGTGAAGTAGGGCGCCAGTACATGAATGTTGCGCGCATAGTCTTCGTCACCGTTGGTGGGCCAGCGCTGGAGTTGCTGCCAGATGTAGAACGAGAAGGCGTAGACGCTTTCGGGTGGCACTTCCCACCATTTCCGGGTACTGCCGGAGCGCAGGTCGGGCGGGACGTGCACGGTCAGGTCACGCGGTGCGCTCCACCAGCCGCCGCCCATCACCAAGGCGATAACAAGTAGTGCGCCAAGCCCCAGCCGCAAGGTCTTGATGTGCGACTGGAGGTGAGTGATTTCGTTCTTGAACCGGCTCACGCTGCCTTGCTCCTGCGCGTGCTCCAGTAACCCGATCGGATCACTAACGCGTGCGCGCCCACAAAAGACGCTAAGGCTGGATGACGCTGTGCAATACGCCACTGCAGTTGGCGATACAGCCAGGTATCGGGTCTGCCACGTTTCTGGCGACGCAGCATGCCTCCACCTGCAAATACCCCGGCAGCGATGCCCAGCATGATGGCCGTGGGCACGATGGCGATCGTCGAAAATACAAAGGCCAGCGGCACGCCAACCACCAGGCTGCCTGCCGCCGACAGCCCGGCGCAGATCCACAGCTCATCCGCGGTAAGGCCGCGGACGACCACGGGGTGACGGTTGAGACGGTGCGGAAGAAACACCACCGTCCCGTCAGGCCGAATGTCCTGATGCGTGCTCATGGCATGACTCCTAGAGCACGCCGGTGGCTTCAGTGAGCAGCCAGACACCAACGACCAGCAGGACGGCGCCCACGGCCACCGTCAGGCCGAATTGCCCCCAGGTTTTGCGGCCCGTGTGGATTTCCGCATAGGTACCGTAGGCGTGGTAGCAGACACCGACAAACATCGAGGCGACCACCAGCAAGGCAACGAGCATCACGATGTCGTAACCGTAATTGCGCAGCGTCTCCATGATGCCGGAGCCGGTGCCCCTCGACGGATCTTCCAGGGTTGGGAGGTCGGCCCGGGCAAACGTCGGCAGCATGGCGAGTGTGGATGCCGAGGCCAGGACGGCCATACGTGCCGAATGCAAGCGATACGAAAGCAGGTTCATGATGTGAGCCTTTGCGTTAGGAGAGCAGGAAAAAAGTCAGCACCACGTACATCGCGATAAACCTCACCGCAACGCCGACGAACTGACGCTGGGAAATCCGCTGTTCCGACCAGCCGACATAGGCTGTGCGCAGGGCCCATACGCCCCACAGCAGCAGAGTTGCGAACACGGTGCCGAGCAGTACGCCGGCGACAGCAGAGGGGGTGAAGCCTCCATTGGCCTGAAAGGCAGCAAACTGGTTGGCGTTCATCGGTCATCCTCCTGTTCGGCGTCCTGGCGGTAATCGCCAAGCAGTGCAGAGGGATCGCGTGGCTGTGCACGCTGGGGCGTCAGGTAGTCGTTGATGCCCGACTGCATGCGCTGCAGGTCAGCGTCCAGACGCCGATAGTCGAAGTGATAGCGGGATCGTGACTCGGGGGCGGTGCTGGCGGATTGTTTGGCCAGACGGTCAAGCAGGTCGAGCTGGCGGGCGACGGCCGCCAGGTGTTCACGCTCATACCCATCGTCAGCTGCGGCGACGAGCTGAGTGATGAAGATACTGGTGAGCAGCAACGCTACGACAGGACGTCGCCATGCGTAAGCCGAATTGTGAAACCTTGCCATTACGCCATTTCCGATGGACTCGAATGGCTCGATGCTGCGGGGATGGCTGGTGGAAAGCCGCAAACAATGGGGAGTTACTCCTCACCACTTTCCTTACATACATTTTTTCGGTGGTGTTGCGTTGTGCATTCTGAAGAGAGTGGCAGGGGCGACTGTTTCATCGCAGAACAGCTATCTCTTCATCTGTGTCTCTGCGTATCGAAATCGTGGACGCTAAGGGCTGATATATTGTCAGATTTCACTTTAGCATTCTGATTGGAGTGCTAATCGCTTACTAGCGCTCCCATGGGATGTTTATTGACAACAGTAACGAGGCGTGAGGTAATTGTTCTCATGGGAACTGAAAATAGCCTTAAGCGTTCCTATGAGGATGATAAATGAGTACACCACTGCCGTTACCCGTCGAGCGGGCGCTCCGCAAGCTCGGCAGCGACATTGAGCTTGCACGCAGGCGTCGACGGATTTCACAGGCCTCGCTTGCAGAGCGAATGGGGGCTTCTGTATCCACTGTTCGGCGCATGGAGAAAGGGGATATGCGGGTGCCTATTCATTTCTTCGCCCGCGCCTTGCACGTGTTCGGTGAGGTACAGGCGCTGGCCAACCTGCTGGATACGGCGCACGACGACATCGGGCTGACGCTGATGGATGAACAATTGCCTAAACGTGTACGCAGTAAACCGCCGGCATCGGGGGCATTATGAAATCGGTTACTTCAGTTCGCCAGCAAGTCCAGGTCTGTCTTGGTAAGGCGGGAATAGCTGTTGGCACTCTTATTTACGTCAAGCAGGGGCGCCGCGAGAACACCACCTTTGCCTACGAGCAGGGATGGTTGGGGAATCAAGAGGGGTTCAATGTTTCTGCCGATCTCAGCCTGATCTCGGGTTATCAGCCACGTAGAGCTCCCTCCGCTCACGATTCGGTCTTTCATTTCGCCATTGCCGATACGACACCGGACGCTTGGGGACGCCGGGTCATCGCACGTGACCATGCCAAGCGTCGTAAGGGTAATCCATCGCTCGCGTCGCTGACAGAGATGGACTACCTGCTGGCGGTTGACGATTTCAGCCGGATCGGCGCGCTGAGACTGCGCGATCAGAACGGACATTATTGCCGGACGATTGAAGATGGACGGCGCGCTACACCGCCACTGCTGGAATTGCAGCGCATCTACCAGGCCAGCCGGGCAGTTGAGAAAGGTCAGGAAAGCACTGAAGATTTGCGTTACCTTCAGGGCAAAGGCACATCGCTCGGCGGGATGCGCCCCAAGAGCACGGTGGTCGATGAGGATGGTGCACTCGCCATTGGAAAATTCCCAAGCGTGGGCGACACCCGTAGCGTGACGCGCGGCGAAGTGCTGGCCTTATGCTTGGCTAAACAAGCAGGTATCAATGCCGCGCCGGCCCGTATCATAGAGCTGGATGGCGTACCGGTCGCTATCATCCGCCGTTTCGATCGCGATGGTGCTGATGGGCGTATTCCATACCAGTCCGCCGCGTCTTTGCTGCAGGCGTCGCGCGAAGAGGATCGAAGCTATACCGAAATTGCCGATGCTATCCGTTCCGTGGGGCATGCACCGACCGCAGATGTGCAGCAGCTGTGGCGGCGACTGGTTTTTAACCTACTGATCACCAATGTGGATGACCACCTGCAGAACCATGGCTTTCTTCATGTGGAAAAGGGGCTCTGGCGGCTGGCACCGGCATTCGACGTCAATCCCTTCCCGGACAAAGAGCGAGAGTCGAAAACCTGGCTGTCGGAGGAGGATGGACCGATCACCGATCTTGAGATGCTGCTGGCGCGGAGCACCTATTTTTCGTTGAGTCGGGAGGATGCGTTGGCCGTGCTGGCAGAAGTGTATGACGCCGTGCTGGACTGGCGGCAGATTGCGCTCAGTGCAGTGGTGGGGTTGCAAGCGAGCGAGTTGGACGATTTTGCTCCAGCGTTTGAGCACGAGCAAATGGAGGCGGCGCAGGCATTACTGGCCTGAAATACCGGTCAGCACTTATAGGTATTTTTTGAAGCTGCCTGCTGCGAGGTCTGTTGCGGCACCTAACAGAATTGCGCAGGGAAGCAAGATAAGAAGCGGGTGTGCGCTGACGGGTAGGGTCAGGTAAAGGACCCAAGGCATGACGGCGAGAGGCATCAGACTGGCCTTTGCCCGGTGGTAGACAAAGCCTGACTCACGGCCCGCACCAAAGCGCCTGATGTCCCGCCGCACCAGGCCATCGACCAGTCCGACGAAAGCTGCCATCAGGAATAGTGGGATGGTCAGTACCAGCACCAGCAGCCGGACGAGGAACACCAGTAGCGTGTACGCACTGGCGATCAGATAACTCTCCAGATACACATAAACCTGACTCAGATAAAAACGAAAATCTCGACCCGTTCCATGGCTGGGTGAACTGGCCTTGATGGATGCATTGCGCATCCAGTCGATGAGCCCGCTTTTGACGAACACCCATTGGTAAGCCGTTTCCACCAACCAGGACGCCGTTCGTCCCGGCTCCTGCACCACGGCGCTGCGCATGAAGTGTTGTGAGAGCTGCGTCAGTTCGTAGTCCAGCATGCCTTGCGCGTGCCGCCAGCCTTGATCGGCCCAGAACAGGTGCATACCCACACATTCGATCACGATGGACAGAAACAAAGACCCCAACAGCACGGCCACAAACCGGAATGGCAGCGTGATGATGCCGGTGATCAAACCCTGCTGTTGGGTCTGCTGGCGCTGCGCTGTGTTGGCCGGGTCACTCACGGTTGCGCCTCTCAGCAGTCGTTTCGGCGGTCGCCATATGCCGGAACCCGTCAAGCAGGTCATCAGGTAGGGGGGCATCCTGCAGGCCCGGTAGTGCTTTGCTGTCCCACCAGTCACCCGCCTCGACATAGTGTTGGCGCATGTACCCAGCAAGCTGCTGCAGGTCCCTGGGCATCACTTCGTCAGGGGCGGATGCCGGCAGCGGCATGCGAATCTTCCAGAGGTTGCCGCCTTCGATCAGTGCAAAGCACTGCCCCTTGGGCAGGCCAACAACATGGGCGGGTTCGATCAGGGGCACACTCGTCGTAGTGATGCGGTCCTGGGTGTTGCTGGTAAAATCGGTCTTGCCGTGAATGTCTGAGCTGTCGGTGGCGCCGCTCATCAGCGAGGTGGTGTACACCTCGACCTTGGGCAATTGTTTCGTGAGTAACTCGGCGGTCGCAGTTTCCCGCACCCTCAACATAAACAGATTGTTGAAGTTGCCGACCACCTGACCGGCTTTGGCGCGGTTGCCAATACGCGCTTCAATGTCACTGAGCGTTTGCGTGTAGGCGGTGACCTGGAGACCGGCACCGCCGCCTTTGTTGACCATAGGGATGAACTCATCACCCATCAGTTCGTTGAACTCGTCGGCGTGCACGTTGATCGGTACTTTGACCCCAGACGCCGTGCCGGGTAGACCATCGTCAATACCGAACTTGTATATGTGTCCAGCGACCGACACCAAGTCGCTGAACATGCTGTTGCCCACGGCGGCTGAAACCTCGGCATCCGAGAGCGCATCAAGGCCCACATACACCACGGCCTTCTTCCGGATAATCTGCATCCAGTCGAAAATGGGACGGGGGTCGGCCAGATCGGCATAGTCCGGGGCCAGCAACTGAGAAATCTTGCCGGTCGTGAGTTTTTCCAGCAGGGGCAGCAACGAAGCGACGATCTTGTCGAAGTAGGTGCGGTCATAGCGTACCGCAGATCTGAGCCCGTCCAGCACCGGATCGTAGACCCTGACCTGTGACAGGTATTGTTCGAGCGCAATGACGCGCTTCTCGCGGCCGATCATGTTGCGGGGAGTGTTCTTGTCGTTGAGCCTGGCCTCGATCTGCACGATGACTTCCCAGGCCTTCGGTTCGTTGCTCGCGAAGTAGTGCTGGGCGTACTCGATGAACAAGGCATCGATGTTCACCACATGCCGCTGGATCAGCAGGTAGTCGGGCCGCTGCCCCAGCTCGACGAGTGCACGGGCGATGATGTTGACGAAACGCCAGGCGAACTCGCGAAACGCCGCAGAGTTGCCCTCGCCGGAGAGTTGGCCGGCAATGCGCGTGGCCACCTCGCTGATGCGGCCAAACCGGCCCACGGCGTTGTAGCGCGCACTGATATCCGGCCAGCCAAGATGAAAAACATAGAACTCGCCCTCGCGCCCGGCGCGTTGGGCCTCGACATACATGCGCTTGAGCAGGTCCGCATCGCCTTTGGGGTCGAAGACGATGACCACTTCGTGCTCGCCAACTGCGTTACGCCGCCGGATGTCCTGGGTGATGAACAGCTCGGCGAGTCTTGTTTTGCCCACCCGCGTGGTGCCCAGGACGAGTGAATGCCCAACCCGTTCCCCCAGCGGCAGCGTGACGTCCACCTCATGCGGTTCAATGCCATGCAGGCGCGGCATGCCACCGACTGGAGGTAGCGGCCGCGCCGGATTAAATGGGCTGTCCCAGGCCGTCAGTCGGGCAAGTTTTGAGAGTGGAAAGGGTGCGAATTCCAGCCGCTCTTCCAGGTAGCGGGCGATGCGGTAGGCAGCCGTGGGTTCCACATAGCGACGAAACTCAGGGCGGTACGTTTGCATCAGCCGATGCGTGTGCCGTTGATCCCAGCGAAACCCCCGACCGATGAACAGGCGCTGCTGACTGACCGGCACAGCGCGGCTGGTCATCACGTACTTCGGCAGACGGCGGATGTTGCGCCGATAGCGCAGGATAAACCGTGCCTCATGGAGCCGAATAATGCCAAACACCAGGAACGCCAGGGTTGATCCCAGGCCCAGCAGTGGATTTAACGCGAGCGACCATGGCGCCACCAGGCACAGAAGCGCGGCAGCGGCGCAGACGGCCACGGTGTACAGCTCCACCGCTGGCCGTAGCAGGACTTCCACCGCATGAGGCTGGGCCATGGCGAGTGGCTCACTGCTCAATGCCGGTGGCAGTGACCAGTACGGGGTAATGGCGCAACCCCAGGCGTTCAGCAAGATCGTCGCCCGATACCGGCGACAGTGTCAGGCCCGGGACCAGCCCGCGCAAGGTGGCAAGGGCGTCGGCAGATGCCACGTTGACGACCAGGCCGACCGCATTCAATTCGCCCAGGATTACTGCACGCTCGCGTAACCATTGGCGCGAGCGGTCGTCATCGCCGATCAGAAACATTGGCCGCAGCCCGGGGGCCTGGATGACCCTGCGCGGCTCCTCCCCCGGCGACAGGCGTCCGGAACGAACCGGCAGCATGTCTGTTTCGCTGAAACGTTGCTGTGACGGATGAGGTGCGGCGAGGGAAGGGGCTAACGGCTGGTCCTGGCGTGGTCGTAGATTCAGTGATTGGTAGTAGGGCCATGCCGAAACACCGCCACGGTCTTCGACCACGATCAACGAGGTGGCGTCTGCGAGCGCTCCCCCGGTGGCCAGGCATAGCAGGCCGAACAGCGATGGGGCGGCGATTCGTAGAGGAGAATGGAGCTTCATAGTGGTGTTCTCCTGAGGGAGTTTTCAGCGAGGGCGCCGCCGAGCACGCGCTGCAGGTGCTTGTGCACACTCGAGCGGTAGCGGGCGGCCGCTACCCCTCCTGCCGGACGGTGATAGCGTCCAATGGCGAGCAGCCAGTCCTCGCCGTCGGTGTGCTGTTCGCGCAGAATTTCCGCTGCGATAGCGAGGTTGCGATACGGGTCGAGCAGATCGCAGGGCTGCGGGTAGCGGTGCTTCTGATAACCCAGATTGACCTGGCCGAGGCCGGCGTCGACCCGTGTGGGGGGAACCTCCCGCAGCGCCTTTTGCAGACCCGCACAGGCTTTGGCGCGGGAACTGAAACGGTGCGGCGCGCCCGCCACATTCAGGGTCCAGGGCCACGGCACCAGCCGGCCATCGCGTTGCAGCCCGCTCTCCTGCAGCGCCACTGCATACAGCACCGTTGAGGGAATGCCAGCCTGCTGCGCGGCGATCTGATACGCCGGAGGCGGTACGTCCTGCGCGCTGACGGGGACGATGATGGCCATCCACCCCAGTACCACGAGCCGATGACGCCAGCGGGTCACTGCCGTTGCCATTGGCCACTGACCTGTCGCACAACGGCAGGCAGGTCCCCCGGCAGGCCCAAAGACAGCCAGCGACCGGCATCGTGGTTGAGCGTGATTGAACCGTTGCGTACGCGATCTGGATTGATACTAGCGCGTTTTGCCCAGTCGCGAATGAGCGCGTCGTTGGCGCGGCTGCCAACCATGTAGAGGTCGAAGCCGACATCGGATACCAGCAACTGCTGAACCGCCAGGCCACAGGGCGCGCAGCCGTCCTTGATGAACACGGCGATGCGGTCGGTGCTGTTGGCGGTGGTGGAGGAATTGCCTGAAGTATGGCCGGGCAGGGTGATACGTTGCATGCCCGGGTGTAGACGTTGCCAGGCGGTGTCGTAGGCCCGCTGGTATGCCAGCGTCTTTTCGACGCGGCGGGCTTCAACCTGGACCTGCAACTCGGCATAGCGGTCGCGTTCTTCCTCGGAGCGCGCTTCGATGCCGAGTGCGGTCAATGGGTCGAGGTTGGGCGAAAAGATGCCCAGCGGTCCCTGCATTAATTGGCGATAGCGAGCCCATTCCTCCGTGCGCAACCCCCAGTCACGAGCCTGTTGTTCATCGCTGACGCGTGAGGTCGCTGTTTGTTCCTCGCTGGGCGCGACGGTGGAGGCAATCGTGAGAGCGTTCTGTGCGATCACCGGAGAGTTAAAGAAGGCGATCAGGCTCAGCGTTAAAGCGCGGAAAACAAGATTGCTGTTCATCCGGAGCCCCTATGGCAGCGTCAATCGATGCGTCTGACCGTCGTTCTCGCGCTGGAACACGGCGGTCTGGCCATCGATGGCTTGCAGACGCCAGCCGCTGTCGGTCTCACCGGGACGCAGGACGCGCATTTCGGAAAAGGCGGCATTGCCGGTTGGCAGGATCGACAGAAATCGTTCGTCGCCGCGAAGCTCGATCCCCATAACCGTAAAAGGTAGGTCCGCTGCTTGGGTCGGCTTTGTCGGGTGTGTCACACGGCTGCGCACCGGTACTGGAGTCGTCTGGTTGGGTTTGTCCAGACGGGTGGTCAACTGGTCGATGCGTGTTTCCAGGGAAGACAGGCTGGCTGCTGTCAGACGCTGCTCGAGTCCGATTTCGATGGCGGTCATTCGTTGCTCAAGTGTTTTGCTATCAGTCTCATAACGGGCTTGTGTCAAGGCAACAGGCAGTTTTAGCAGGGCATCGAGGCGCTGGCTCAGATCAGTCAGCCGGGCTTCCAAGGTAACAACCTGGCTGCCCTGAGCGCTGGCGCTGGTCTGGGTGGCCAGACTCGACAGCGAGACGTGGTTGACGATCGTGGCTGCGCTAATCAGGATCAGCCATGCGATGCTGGCCGCACGCAACAGCATGCTGTGGGAGTCGCCTGGGGTGGATTGAAATCCCCTCATGGCCTGGCCTCCGTTTTCAATGGAGGCCGCGCTATGTCGACAGGGGATACCGGCCCGGATTGGGGAAGTGCACTACCGGTGGTGGGCTGCACTGCGCGTGTGAAGCAGATCCGGCGTGCGCCGTCGTCGACCTCCAGATCCCAGGCAGGACCGGCCAGTGTGAGCAGGGCATCACGCAACAACAGCGGGCCCAGTCGGTAGTGCGAAGCCGGTAGCGGGAGCGCATTCAGCGCTGCGATATCACTGCTGGAACACAACTGGTAGCCAGAACGGAGCAGGACATGACGCAGGGCGTCCCCAACGGTGGCTGTGCGTGTGCCGGGAACGGTCACGTCGACGACCTGAAGCAGCAGGTCCTGTTGCGCTGATACCGGAGCCAACTCGACCAGGGTGTACCGGCCATAACGCACCACTGAGATGAACTCCGGCACCCCGCGCGCGGACGCGCTGGGACCTTTCTCTGCGGGTTCAACCGGAGTGGGTGGAGTCGGAGCGGATGCCGTCGTGCAACTGGCCAGAGCGGCTGTCATCAGTAGGCAGAGTAAGACCCTGCTGGGGTGATTTTGGCTGAATGCTGGCATCGGTCGGTTCTCTGGAGCGTGGAACCGACACCATCGCCTCACAAGGTCGGTGTATCAGCAAACAATAGGATTCGCCGAGTCACCAGATTGATCATGCCTTTGGCCTCGCTCGGAAACTCTGCCTTAGGCCAAGGGGGACAGGGGCCGAGTTAGGCCCCCGGGCGGTGAAAAAAGTGACTGACCGGTACTGGCGACCGGAAGTCGGTAGATAATCGCAAGAGCGGCCTCAGCGTTCTGACAGTAGCCGGATCATGGTGGCACTGCGGTCGGCCTCGGACATGATGCTAAGGCTGATTTCGCGGGTGACCACGTAGAATGAATTGAGCTGCCCGTCGATCTTCAGCGCGGCGCTGTTGGCGTACCAGGTCTCGTCGGAAACCTGGCCCCAGTCGCCATGCGCATGACGTTGAAAGAACGGCATTGGATCAAGGCGACCTTCACGCATCAGGCGATCGACGCCCTTGCTGAAGATCAACGCGCCAACCGGAAACAGCAGCTTGGAGTGGCGGCGGTGGTATCTGGATGAATGTGCCATGGAAGTCTCCTTGTTGAGGACCGCAGCACCCTTGGGGATGATGGGCCCCGACAGGTGGATAAACCGACAATGTCGGCTTTCAGGGTGCAACTGCCTCGACGAGTAATTGAATGATCATGAGACGGCGTTGCTCGTCAGTGATAACCACCCACGCCAATCGTGGCGTCACTTGATAGCGTGAGGCCAATGCCCCCGGACTCAAGAACAGCACTGGTGGCAAGGCACTCAGCCTCATCAAGTTCGCTCCAGTCACCGTGCAAATGGCGATGCAGAAAGCGTTGGGGGGCAATCAGTCCCTTGCTGTCCAGCGACTGCATTCTGTCGCTGAGCTTCAGGGGGCCGCTTGAAACCTGGGGGCGGAGGAGGGCCGCGCGGAGCGCAGACGTGGAAGGTATCGAAGGCTCATGGTAAAGCTCCTTTGGGATGAAGAAATCGATCGCTTACCCTTGAACAGGCGGTTGCTTCCGATTGTGGATTGAGGCGGCACGAGGGCTGCCGGCAGACAAACATCACTAGCACAGCCGTCGGCCATCAGGTCTGGGTATTCGTCGATGCGCAGTAGCGGTTGGATGACGGATGCATGAGGCATGCTGATGTCCTTTCGAAGAAGCAGGGACGGCACCAGCCCGCGAGGCCAGTACAGCCCCTTGGGGATTGAAGAACGCTCTGGCAGGAACGATGTGTGAGAACCGCAGACTCTGCCCGGAGTGGGCGCAGTCGGCGTACGGTCAAGCTTTGAGTTGCCGCAGACCTTCGGCCAGCAACCACAACGCCCGATTGAGGCGCACGTTCTGGTCGATGCCTTGCACAGGGCGTGTGCGTTGATGGCGACCGTTGGTGGTCCGACTAGACAGACCTCCTTTGACCAGATTTTCCTGTACTCGGTTAAACACCGACCACAGATCCGTGCGTTGGTCATCGAACCGGCGTGTCGCCAACACCTGGCTTTCAGTGATCGGCAGCACCTTGTCCGGGCTGTCGTACTTGAGCATCAGTGCCGAGCGCGCAAAGACCTCTGCTTCGCCATCGTCGAGCGTGATAGCTCGCATGGCTTCGTGGGAGTCCTGTACCTGGTCGAAGCCACGCAGGACTTCATAGGCGCCCTCGATGACATGTTCCGTCACGTTGCCCTTGTGAGGCACACGGACGTCGCCGACGATGTTGCCGCACACCAGACCGTTTTGGCAGACGAAGCGGAACATGCCAGCCAGCATCTGATAGCTGCTCGTGCCGTCGTGACTATTGAGCAAGATAATTTCATTGGCCTCTTTGCCATTGATCTGGCTCGCATGACGAAGCCGGAGCATGTGCTTGGTGAATTCACGACGGTCTTCGTGACGCACGCGGGTCTGGCATACCATGAAGGGCTCGAACCCTTCATCGCGTAGTTTCGCCAGTACAGCGCAGGTCGGTATGTAGCTGTACCGTTCGGAACGGCTTTTATGCGGGTTTTCCGCGAATATGGACGGGGCGACTTCGTGGATCTGGTCATCCGACAGCGGATGATCAGCACGTAGCACTGGGGAACGTGATGCAAAACGAGAGGCAAGTTGCATGACAAACTCCTTGAAAATTGAGCAGCCGACAACGACTGGCTAGGAGCCAGACGAGCACGAGTGCATAGGACAAAAAGCCCCGCGATGCAGGGGCTGGACGAAAATTGGCAGGAAGAAGCCCATCTGCACGTCGGTCGTACCGATGTGGATGGATACGCCATTTAGGCAACGAAGGAAGGCCGGGGCTTATTTCGGCCCGAAGTCAACCCCACGAGGGTTGAATCGAAGGACCACCCCGGCGTTACGGATCAGAACGACTCGGCCAGTGCCGGTGTTTGTGCATCGGTGGCTTCGTCGACAGGTTCTGCAACAGGCTCGGAGCTTTCCGAAGCGGGTGCTTCCTGGCTGACAGGCGCTTCGGAAGCCGCTGGGGCTTGCGATTCGCTTTCATCGGCCTTGGTCGACTTCGGCTCGGCCTTGTAAACCAAAGCGCCGTCGATTTTGATCCAACTGATGAACAACAGGCGGGCCTTGAAGCTCACGCCCTGTTCGCCAGCACGCTTACCTTTGGAATAGGTGAACGTGTCGGCCCACAGGTCGCTGAGTCGGAACCCGATCATCACTTTCTTCTCAGCCTCGACAGCCTCGATGCAGCGACGAACCAGATTTTGTGCTTCCGAGCCCGAAACGCGCGTATCAAAACGCACGTACGAGACGTCGTCGCTTGGACCATTGAGCGCTGCGATATCGCAGGCCAGGAACGGATCACCTTTCTTTGGCTTCACTTCGCGAACGCGATTGAGATAACCGAGGCCGGTGATGTGAAGATCGAAAAAGGTTTTTTCGGATGAAGTGGTCATGGTGAATCTCCAGACTTGAAGGACAAGAGTGCGGAGACACACCGACCCGGACGGGAGGTGTGTAACCCCCGCGTGGGTCGATGGATCCTGAGATCCTGTACAACTAGATTGGCATCACCATCGATGGCTCGATGGGCATTCGCATCTGGGATGCCGGGTGCGAACTGGATCGATCAACGCGGACGGAACCGCGCCATAGCCTTGAAGATCATGGCTATCTGGGCATGTCGCTGACAACGTCAGCAGAACATGGCTGTAGCGTGGCACCCGTGCGATGTCCCCGCTACCGGAAATCGGTACTGGCGCGTATTCCCATTGATCAGTCGCCGCAAAAACAGGCGATGGACTCTTCGTCGGAGTCGAACATGTCGCGCTGGTGGGCGGAGAATCGGGCCAGGTCGGCGTAGGTCGGGCCATCGTTGCGAAAGCGCGCGCCGCTGGGTTTGCTGGCAAGATTCAAAGACTCCATGCGCATCCAACAGACGGCGGACTCTGGTTTGGCCTTGATCAGTGCCAGCCGCTGTCCCTGTGGCTTGAGAAAGCACAGGTCGCAGTTGCCTTCGAGCGTGCGGCCGTTCACGGTCAGCAATTCCAGGTCGAAGGGCTGAGCCTGCCAGAAGGCAGTCACCTCGCGCACGCTCACGCCAGCCTCGGCCAACGGCATGCACATTGTCTTTCTGCTGGACTCGGTGGAATGGCCGCGCGCGCTGATCTTCGTCACGCGGCGCTGCTCGTCAGTCCGGATGCCGATGAACTGGTCCCAATCGGTCCAGCCCAGGCTGCGTACGAACTTGTGCATCGCGCGGATCTTCAGGGAGGTGGTGCAGCCCCGAGCTACCGGGTTGGGCAGGTACTGGCGCTTGCGGATTAGCGCCTCAAAGGGTTCGCCTTGCCGGCTGACGCTTGCGAGATCGACCACCGCGAAGCCGGGCAGCGCATCGCGGTATTCGAGCCATTGGATTGACACCTGCCACCGTACGCTGCACTCGCGCCACGAAACGCAGTGTGGCCTCCACATCCTTGCCGGTGTTGGCGAAGCAGACCATGGTATCCGCAGGCAGGCCCGCATTGGCTTGCAGCACTTGCCACAGCATGTAGGCGCTGGTGCGACCGTCGCTGAAACTGATACAGGTGGGTTGGTCGATCTTGAACGGGGTGCGCATGTGAGCTGTCTCCAGGCTCGCGTACCGGCGGGCACCGACGGTAGAGGGAGCTCCTTGTGAAAGGAACGAGAGACAGGCATGCGGTCACATGGCCGCTGCTCAGAAAAAGCCCCCGGATGGAGGCTTTGTGATCAGATGGTGAGCTAGCCTTTACCTGGCTTGGACGCAACGGCTCGCAGCGAAAGCTGTATCGGCGTGGCCGACAATTCAAGATCGTCTTCACTGTTGAGGATGCGGGTGAAGACAGCATCGTGGGGATCAAGATACTCCCCGAAGTCATCCCCGCCAAGCTCGGTGCGGGCGAGTTCCCACCAGTTATCGAACGGATCGGTGTCAGGATCGCAGCCGACGGCGTAGGCCAGCATCTTTTGCTGCCCATCGGGTGTACGCTCGCCGAACTCGGCCAGGAAATACACCCCATGATCCTTGGCGAGGATGAGGCGGCCCTTGTGAGCGATAGCCTCGGCCAGCACAGGCCGCAAATTTTTACCTTTGAATCGCAACATGGTGATCTCCATTGCTTGAGGAAAATGCTTCCCGCCAAGAAGGCAGGAAGCTGGACAGGTAAGGAGTGGCGTTGGCCGACTGATCAGTGCCGAATCGGCTTGCGCCCGTCCGACAGGATTTCCACCTGGATCTGCCGCCAATGCCCGTCGTCGATCAGGTGTGCCAGCGTTTCGCCGAGCATGTCGAAGTACACCTCGTCCACGCGCTGGATGAGTTCATCAGCGTGGCGCAACTCCACGGCGTAATGGTCGCCAGCACGGTCATAGAGCACCGTGACGCGGCCCGGGAATTTCACCGTGGAGATCGTGAAGCGAGGTAACGGGTCGACCCAGGTGGAAATCCCTGGCCTCGGCATCCACCAGGAGGTGGGTGATGCGCCGGAAACCATCGGGAGCGGGCAGTTGCTCCAGTTGATGAACGAGCTCCGGCAACTCCGGGCAACGCAGTTTAGGAACCGGCAACTTGGCCGGTGCTGATCCGAGAATGTGTGTCTTCACCGTGTATGGAGTGCCGTCCGAGGCCACTTCTGTGCGCTCTTCGGGCGTATCCGCGCGAAGACCGTCGAAGCGGCGACGAACATAGGGTTGGACTTGTACCTTGGTGCCTTCGTCGGGTTCCTGGCTCACCTGGTGGCGATCCAGTACGGCGAATTCGGCACGACCGATCTTGACCACAATGACCTGATCGGTCTTGGCGACAACTTTGCCCTCGAAGGGCTGCGGGTCCATACGGACGCCGAGTGAGGATTCCTGCGGAAGGTCTTCGTAGATGCGGAACTTGAAGCTGCGAACATTGCGCGGAATATGGTCCGACACCAACGTCGGCATCTGCGTGCGAATGGTTGAATGATCCATGGGAGACTCCTTTGAGGAAAACAAGAGACTCCTGCCCGCCAGGGAGGGTATCCCTTGTGGGTTGGGTAAATAGAGGCTGTGTGCATCAGGGAGCACAGTGACCAATGCGCAATGCCGCACCGAAGTCTTGAAGGTCTCGACTACCTGGGATGTTGCCGGCTAGGCCAGCGAACAGGCGCTCAGAATGACATCGCCACATGGTAGTAGGCCCGCGTCAATCGGCAACCGGCGTGCCCCGCATTTGTCGTTTCATCCGGGCAGAAAAAAGCCCCTCGGATGAGGGGCGAGAAGGTATGTCGTGGCAAGGGTCATTCTTCGTACAACGGCAGGCCGTCGAGTACCGGTGCATCGGCATCGAAGATCAGGAAGCGAACGTCAGCTAACGCTGCCAGATGCAAGACCTCAAGCAGGGACTCTGGCATACCTTTGTCCTGATGCTCCCGCCGCAACTGCTCGGCGGTGATGTCTTCGACGTACTGCAGGTTGGCGTCGGTCCAGGGTGTGGTAATCACTTTGATGCCGATCGCCGGGCTGTATGGGATCCGGAAAGCGACGAACAGAAGGCCGATCGGCGTGGCGATGTCTGCAAGCTCTGTCAGGTAGCAACCAGCTTCTTCGGTGATGTGTGCCGTGCTGATTTCCCAGCATCGGCTGTAGAAGCCGGTCTCAAAAGTCAGGTGCCGTACAACTTCCCGCGCGTCCTCAGCGGTGTAGGTATCGCCGATGTGGATGGGCTGCCGGGCATCGCCGCCGAGGACGGCGTAGACCACAGAGCGGACGATGCCTTCGGTTTGGCACTGTGCCTCAAGGTCGTCGCCGACCTCTTGGCCTTCCGTGATCAGCGCGAAGTCGTTGCACAGGATGCAGGGAAACTGCGCGATTTGATCGTCCAGAAGGTGTGCTTGGCTGGGATGAAGTTGCCGCCATACGGGCGGGCTGTCGTCCTCATAGGTGATGCAGAGAGTACGAACGACATGCAGGTTTTGGTAGCCGCGGATAAAAGGATTGGGAGTCTGAGACATGGTATTTCTCCAGCAGAGGTTAGGCGGAGCCCATCCCCAACAGGGGGGCGGGTCCCAGTGGGTGAATAAATGCAGGTGCTTCAGTCGAAGCACTCAGCGTCGGAGGTATCAAGCAGCAGCTGCGCAACGCGCGCTCGCAGGTTCGCTCGAATATGCAGGTCGGAGATGCCGACAAGCAGGCTCACCGTCTCGCGCTTGAGTAGGCACGATGTTTCATCGATCTGGTTCTGCAGCACGGCCTCGCGCAGTTGTTCGCCGAGATTCAGTGCCTGTGTTGAGTCGTGGGTGGAATATCACCTCGTTGCTGATGACGCAGCCATGGCCGCCGAACTCGAACAGTCGTGATTTGCTGCACAGTGCCATGGGAGCCTCCAGAAGACGATGCGCCATAGGCGCGGTGGATTGACTTCGCGTAAGCCGATACGACGGCAGTTCTGAACGGGGCAGTGCCATGCGCGAATGAAGAAACGCGGGGTTGCGCGGGAATGAAGAGCATCGGCGCTAGGTGTGGCGCACGTCCGCGTAAAACGATGCGTAGCGGACTGGATCGGTCTACGTGGAACCTCCACGTCGCAGCCTGGGGACCGTGGCTGCTGGCATGGTGCTGACCGGAGTTAGCAACAGATGGTGACAGAATGGCAAAGCGGCTTCATGGCGTCTGCCGACAATGGGCTTTTTGCGCGCCCCTGTTATTGCAAGACCTGTTGCAGGTGTCGTCCGAGCTAGGCCCAAGGCACGGCCATTGAGTTGCCAATGGCTTTGCAGCGAAGTGCACGCGATACGGCACCAGGGTGTAGTCGTCCGGTATGCCTTAAAGGCGGGGGCACTCCTTGGGCATCACCCGGCGCCCCCGTCATGGGTATCTGTCCGCTGTGCCGGGGTATTCCCGTAGTAGCAGAAATAGGGTTTCGTAGTTCGGCACCGGTATGGGGCTTTTGTCATCATTACCGGTGCTGACGCCTAATGTATGGCGACATGCCACTCTCCCTGTTCGGCGGCCAAGTTCATGACTTGGGTGCGGCGGCACACGCTGCCGTACCGAAGGTGTTGAAGGTGCATGTGTCCATCTTCTGTTCTAGTTGTGGCGAAGTCACCGGGTTCTGGACAGCCCGCAGGCAGACGGCGTTCAAGATGCGGAGAGGAACAAGGCGCTGGAGGCAGTACGCCTCCAGCGGGGGGATAGAGAAACCACCTGTGGCTGTCGCAGGGACGTGGCCGTCGTCAACGCCTGTCGCTGGAGCAGATCGCACCCGACCCGTTTCGTGGTTGGGGTCGATATCTTTCGGCGCACATCCGCGCACAAAAGGAGCCCGTTGTTTCACCGGCGGGCACCGGAGGCGAACACCGTCGTCCCCGAAGGGTCTCCTGGCATCTTGCGCGCAAGGCGCCAGGAGATCCTTCGGGCCGGACGTAGAGAGTGCCGATCAGCAGGCCGTGTATCTGGCCGGGCAGGAAAGCACCTTCAATCCTCCCGGCGACACGAGCCGCAGGAGAGGTACATGCCATTGCAGAAGGCGGGGACATGCTTGGGACGCCCCGCGGGTAGCGGGGCCATGCCTGACAACCGCTGGAAAACGCGGCTGGGGCAGGACGTGTCTGGCAGGCGTCAGGAAGCCCTGGGAGCGGTCCGCCGCTTGCGCGGAGCGGCTCGCTTGCCACCGGACGATTCGATCGCTACGGTGCCTTTACAGTCGGGATAACGGTTGCACGACCAAAAGGGACCGGTTTTGCCGGTTCGCTGGCGTGTAGCGCCGCCGCACAGAGGGCAGGCAGGGCCTTTCGGGATCTGGATAGCCAGGGTGGTGCCGCTGTACTGCTGGATCAGTTGCGTGATCCAGGCCGACTGTTTCGCAATGAAGGTGTCCAGGGTCAACTGCCCGGATTCGATCATGTCCAGTGCCTGTTCCCAGATAGCGGTCGTGCCCGGGTCGGCGATGGCCGCGGGAACAGCGTCGATCAGGGTGAAAGCCGCCTCGGAGGCGCGGACGGATCGACCTTTTTTGACCAGGTAGCTTCGGCCCAGCAGGCCGTTGATGATGTTTGCACGGGTGGCCTCTGTGCCGATGCCCGTGGTTTCCTTCAACTTCTGCTTCAGGCGTGGGTCGGTCACCAGTTTGGCGACACCCTTCATGGCTTTGATCAACTCGCCCTGCGTGAACGGCTTGGGCGGCAGTGTTTTCAGCGCTTTCAAATCGACCGGGCCGACCTGGCAATGTGTGCCCTCGGATAGCGGCGGCAGGATCTGGCTGCGTTGGGCGGGCTCGTCGTCCGCACCGTCGGGTATGTCCGGCCCGCTGTTGATTATCGCCAGGCGCCATCCCAGGACGGCAACCTGCTTACCCATCGCCTGCAGTGTCTGGCCGCTGGCTGACAACGTGGCGACTGTTCTGTCGAACTCATGGTGAGGTAGAAACTGGGCCAGGTAATGCGAACGGATGAGCCGATAAACGGCCAGCTCCTTCTCCGACATGGCAGAAAGGTTGGTCGGCTCCAGCGTGGGAATGATGCCGTGGTGAGCAGTGACTTTCGCATCGTTCCAGGCGCGTGAGCGTTGGGTGCGGTCGAGTTGGTCGATCAAGGGGCGCAGGCCGGGATCGGTGGCAAGCATGGCGTTGAGTACTGTCGGCACTTCGGCCAACATGCTCTCCGGCAGGTAGCCTGAATCCGAACGGGGGTAGGTGGTCGCCTTGTACGTCTCGTACAGCGATTGCGCGATGTCCAGTGTCTCCTGAACGTCAAGACCAAACTGGCGCGAGCAGACCTCCTGCAGCGTGCCGAGGTCGAACGGGAG
The DNA here is from genome assembly GCF_000746525.1 of Pseudomonas alkylphenolica. Taxonomy (NCBI): domain Bacteria; kingdom Pseudomonadati; phylum Pseudomonadota; class Gammaproteobacteria; order Pseudomonadales; family Pseudomonadaceae; genus Pseudomonas; species Pseudomonas alkylphenolica. Next base: position 3,345,786 of record NZ_CP009048.1, on the reverse strand, counting down.
AGGCGCGGCTTCACGAACTCGCTCGGTTTCAACGGACAATACCTGCGCCTCGCGAGTGCTGCCGATCCGGCCTGCTGCCTGCTGGGCAGTTCGTTGGTCCAGGCACCGACCTGCAGCATCGGTGGTGGAATCGGGCGGCGTCCAGTTCGCGGTGAAAGCATTGCCGGCGTGCGATAGCTGCACTTCGATGGACCAAAACGGAACAGACACGAATCGGGCGATCTCGCGGTCGCGATCAACCACAAGACGCAGCGTGGGCGTCTGCACACGACCGACCGACAGCACGCCTTGGTAACCGGCCTGGCGGCCAAGCAACGTGAACAACCGGCTGAGGTTCATGCCGATCAACCAATCGGCGCGAGAGCGGGCGAGCGCCGAGTAATACAGCGACAGTGTCTCGTTCGAAGGTTTGAGCGCATCCAATGCCTTGCGAATGGAGGCATCATTCAGTGCCGACAGCCACAGCCGTTGAATGGAACCACGGTAGCCGCACAGATCGATAATCTCGCGAGCGATCATCTCGCCCTCGCGATCGGCATCGGTGGCAATCACCAGTTCGGTGGCCTGGCCGAGCAACTGTTTGACGACCTTGAATTGCGCGGCAGTGGAGGCCTTGACCTCGCTGCGCCAGCGCTCGGGAAGAATGGGGAGCTGTTCGATCGACCAGCGTTTGTACTGTTCGCCATAGGCTTCCGGTGGTGCGGCTTCGATCAGGTGACCAATGCACCATGTCACGACAACTCCTGGTCCGTTGTAGCAGCCAGTTCCGCGCTGTTTCGCACCCAGCACGCGGGCAATGTCTTTGCCTTGCGAAGGCTTCTCGCACAGATACACGCGCATGTAGCCTCCCCGGAGTTGGCGTGGTGTTCATCGAATGAGTACCAGCATGTCCGGGGAGAGCGCGAGAGACAGCAAACAAGGTGGACTCGATAATGACCGGTTTTTTGAGCGGGGGATTAAGGTTGCGACAGTTGAGTCCAGGGTCGTTTAGGAGATCGTCAGAGAAGGCGCTTCGTTTTGGTCGCGCGCGGGGAGTTCAGTGGACGTCTATGGCGCTATACCCTGGGTATAGAGGTGTTTGATAGCGGCCGGTGCTTTTCTGGCCGACAGGCTCTGGCGCATTGAAGGCGACCATAGACTGCTACAGCCGCCCTCGGATCAAGCATCGGGTTCTTCACGCCACTTCAGATAGTCATCGCCAGGGAAGGCCCGGTGACGACCGGTGTGCCCGTCGGCTTCATCGAGGTCACCGTCTTCAAATTCGTAATAGGCAGAGCCCTCCTGGTCGTCAGCCTCCCAGGGTTTTGCGGTCCACAGGACATGAAGCTCTTCATCGCTCAGATCCTCGCGCAGCAAGTAGCACAGTGCGTCAGGATGGACCTCTTCAATCTGTACATTGAATAGCGTGGCGAATCGACGTCGTGCAGCCTCTTCGTCGGTCTGGGCTTTCTCATAGGCTTCGATCTCGGCCCAATACGTGGCCTCCTCCTCGTCGTACTTGATCTGCGCTGCGACACGTTGTGCTGTGTCAACCCGGTGCTGCGCCTCGATGAGCTTCTGGTCAGCCTCGGCACGTGTCAGTACCTCCGACCCAGTCGGGTGCCGGGGAGTCGGTGTCAGCCACAGTAAGAAGCGTGTTCTGGTAGTCGATGAAGGCCATGTTTTCGCCAGGAACCGGGTCGACGACGACAGGGTCGTTGCTGACATCTTCGATGGTAGGTGGAAGGCCGCGTTTCTCGCGACCGCTGCCGGCACGGCCGACCAGATAGCGTTCACGCCAGGCCTCGCCGCGCGCTCGCTTTCCATCGCCCTCCATGCTCGTGGTGTACTTCATCAGCCACAGGTGCATGTAGCGCTGGCGTTGCTCGCTATGCTGCAGCGCCAGGTCATGGAAACGCTGATAGAACGCTTCATCATGGCCGCAATCAAGACTGTCGCCTTCGTGGGCGACCTCGTGCTCGATGAGGGTAAAGATGTAGGCAGCGGCCCTGAGCGGACTCGATTTGAGCCGCTTCACAAGGGTGACGTCGATGGCGATGTAACTGCTGCCGTCGGTCCACGCCTCGGCGATGTTGGACTGTCCGAGCAGAATGTGAAGCGATTTACCCTCACGGACCTGTCCCCCGTATGCAGGCCGACCACTCGTGCACAAGGCGGCGTAGTGATGCAGGCACCAGCGCAACGCCGTCCAGGCGCGGCGTGTCTCGCGATCAAGCGCATCCTTTTCCGTCAAGATACGGGTCCGCTCAATGAACGTGTCGCGCAGTGTGGAGAAAGCCAGCAAGTCCGGAACGAAGAGGCCGTTGAGCCAGTACTGTGTGCCGTTCAGTTCCACGTCCTGTTTCAGGTTCGCATGGATTCGCACGATACAGTCGACGAAGTCCTGTGCGCTGTAGCAGCCGAAGCGGTCGAGTGTGGCGGGGTGAATGATCACGGCGATACCTTCGCGGGCGATGGCTTCACCCTTCGGGACCTCGAAGGCGTTATCGACCACCGCGAACCTGCCGCCTTGCCGCTGGTTATGGCTGTAGCGGCATTTGCGCAGAAAGCCCTCAAGCGACACGTGCCGCTTGCCGGGCAGAAGCGTGATGACCTCTTCCCGTGAGTATATCTGGACGATATTGGCATCGCCCGAAAGCAGCGCCCGCGCGGACTTTTCACGACGCGCTTCGGTCTTGCGATGATCGCCAAGGCGGGATGCGATCTGGTCAGCCATCTGGCCGAACTGTTTGGCAATGGCTTTCCACACCGGACAGGTCTTGCGCAGAATCTCGGTGCGAGAGACGTTCAGGCCTACGGCCTGCTTGGATACGATGAGGCCCCCGGCACCCCACATATGCGCGGGGTCGTGACGCACCAGTACGCCCTGGTTGTAGATGGAGACCGCGCCGTCCGCTTTCACGCGATACCAGGCGCACTCATCCTCGGCGTCCCAGCGCTCTATAAGGGGATCGCGGGTGATGCGCTGGCCATTCAAAACCACGCTGACGGGAGTGTAACGCACCAAATCCCGAACCTCCTGGATCGCCGACATCAGTTCTGCATCACTCAGGACTTCGTACCAGTTGCCGGAGATCGAGCAGCCCGGCGACGCGTCCTGGAGGTCGTCTAGGTCGTAGTGATAACCCATCGCACGGGTATCGACGGTCATCATCCAGGCATTGGAGCGCCAGACTGTCGCGGCATGGGCCATGATCTGGCCGCGCCCGAGGCGGAAACGGCCATAGGTCGCATCGCCTTCATCATGTGGCGTGCCGAACCGGCCGAAGTAGCAAACGACATCTTCGCGGCTGGCAAAGCCCTGGCCGTCGTCGCTGCAGCTGAAGCCGGTGCGCGACAGCGACAGATGCACGGCACTGGCGCTGGCATCGACCGAATTCATCAGCAACTCGATGAGGGCTTTGCCGATGGAGCCCGCCTGGCTGTAAATGATGTGGTGGATGATCTGCGGATCGAGCTCGAAGGGCAGACGCATGGGACCTCCTCATGACTTCAGGTCAACACTGGGATAACTGCACCGTCCCTGGGAGAGGAGGGACACGGGATCATTGATGCCTGCGATCAGCGTATGTGTCGAAAACCAAACCGAACCCCTGTTGCGCCGTATTCAGCGGGAGTGGGCGTGATCGGTCGACGTTTGCGCTATGAAAGGGTGTTTTCAGACGCGTCGAGCAGGTCGTACGTCAGAGCCGCGACCGTATCGTCACGCATCGCTTCAGCGACCGCAGTGGACGTCAGTGGAACAACTTGACATGATTCCGAGATAGTTAGGGCGCTATGCAACCGGATGAGCGTCAGTTCAAAAATGACCTGCAATGAGACTGAGGTGATGGCGAAGACGCTTACCGATGCATACCTGGTGCTGCTGTTGGCGGCGACTATTCACGGCACCGATGCAGCCGTGCGTGATACGGCGAAGCGTTGTGCGAAAACGTTGCCCAGAAGCAAGCGGGATGTGATGTACCAGATAGTCGACAGCAAGGAACCGCTCAAGCTTGTATTCCATATCGCGGAGAATCTGGACTGATGTGGCAATCGAGGAGAGTCTGCAAGAGTAGCTGGAAGCCATGGGGCAGCGAATGGAGGCCGTAGGTTGGTTCTCCGGGAGCTTCTCCATGTGCCGCGAACTGCGGATCTCAGTGGAACTCCATGGACGCTGGCTGTTGCCCGGTGAGCGACTGGTGGTTGGCGCAATCGCTCAACGGGAAAGGTGCACGCAGGGCGGGAATGATCACTCGTTCTCGGCTGGCTCCGCTGCAGGAGGCTTGGCCCCGAGCACGACAGACTCAATGCGATAAGGCAGGATGCCAGCGCGGCGCGCTTCGATCTTGAAGGTCACACGCTCGTTTTCATCCGCATCCTCCCAATCGTCTTTCACCGCCCGACCTTCGACCAATACGCGCATACCCTTCTGATACAGCGTTGCCCAGCGTTCGGCATCGCGATGCCAAATCTCGACCGGTGCCCAGAACCCGCCGCGATCTTCAAAGCCCTCCTTGGTAGGCACGGGGTTGTCGAAATAGACATTCAGGCGCAACAGCCGTCGCGGCTCGTTGTTGCCGTTCGAAAACTCGCGAAAATCTGGCGCAGAGCCGATATTGCCCTCGCCGTAGAAATGCGTGCTCATGAGTGTGACTCCTTGGGGGGGATGGCGTGGATACGCCGTTGGTAAGCCCCCTCGATGTGGACCAGTTTGCTGGCGCACTCCGAGGTTTGCCGGGCGATGCTGTGGGTGAGGCTGATTTGCAGGTTCAGCACGATGCGCTGCACCTCGATGGCGAAGAGATCGTCGATCAGCGATGCCGGTGTGCCGGGGCTGGCAAGCTGTTCCTCCCACAGCGTTGTGCCCATGCGCGAGCGATCGAGGTTGCGCCAGCGCAGAAAGGACGTGCCTGCGCCAGTGGTTTGCTGGGCCAGTTGCACGGGAAGGAGGTTGAAGGGGTGGCTGCGGGCCTGCGACAGCACTTTGCGCTGCGCCAGTCCGATCAGATCGTCCCGCAGCGCTTGGCACTGGCTGGCCCAGGTCGCGAGCTCCCCATTACCTTTAAAAGGCTTTAAAAGGCCTTTAAGGTAGCCTGCGTGTTCCAGCCGCTGGAAGTCCGCCTGTTCCAGTGCCAAGAAGCGGTTGGCTGCGGTCATGCTGGTTCATCCTCACTGTCGACAGGCGCAGGCGTGTCGTCGTCCTGGTTCTCCTCGTTTGATGCGGCTGGATCAACGGTGCCAGTGTCGTTGGCTGGCGTAACCTCTGAAACCGTCGACGTGCCTGGCGCCGATGCCAAAGGGGCGCGACGGATGAGCGGTGGCGCAAAGCGTGAACGGCGTGTGCCATCGAGCACGTCCTGCGGTAGTTCACCGTATTTCTCCAAGGCGGCACGCGCCGCGGCATTGTTGGCAGCGAAGTCGTCGCGCTGGGTACCGGAGTAGCGGTACTGCTGCGCCAGGCTGAAAAGGCTGCGCAACGCGTGCGCGCCTTCATTGAGCCAGCGTTCTAGGGTGCTGCGGTCGATCAGGGCGGTGTGGTGCGCCAGGATCAGACGCCGGGCTAGGTCGTCGTAGTCGGCGAGCAGATAGACCGCCATGAAGCCGAGCTGTGAGGCCACGAACAGCGGCAGCTTTACCGGCTGGACGTTGAGGTTCTCGCCCAGGCTGAGTGCAGCCGGCACATCGGCCAGCGCCTGATCAACCTGTTCGCGTAAGGCCTGAAGCTGTTCTTTGGTGGTGCTGAGCTTGTCCTCAATGCGCAGCATCCACCAGTCGGAGTAGGGATCATCCTGCTCGGCGCCGCGTTTGAGCTTGGTCATGATGGCGACAAAGCCGTTGAGCCCGACAATACCGGGTTTGCCCTCGGAGGGCGCGCGTCCGTGCCAGATGCGGGATGCATGATGAGTGTGCAGCGTCAGCGACATCGCGCTGCGCAATGAACCAATGTTCAACTGCAGCGAAGATTCGGGTTCGGTGGCCATCGTGACGACTCTCGGTAAGGAAACGGGTCGCCAGCATCGGCATTGACCGGAAGGGTGTCAGTCATCAAACCGCACCGCATGAATACCTGTTTAGGCGTTCACACGGCTGCCGTGAAGTCTTGCGCTTCGCCGGGGCTGATCGGCTGCGAGATGTATATCGTGACCATTGCCCTTCGCAGTTTCTGGAAGGCTGCGTGATCAACTATACCCGGGGTATAGGCGACCATGGCTTTCGGTGGACTTTTCCTGCAGTGGATCCAGGGGCTGCAGGTGATGCGTTGCAGGGAAGGCAGTCTGTTCAGCTATACCAGTGGTATAGGCGACCATGGCCTTCGGTGGACGCACGCGCAGGCCGCCGCAGCGCTTGGGCAGATCGAGCCATGGCATCCTGGACATCCAGAAGATCCGGGGCGGCTGCGTTCAGGGCAGGCGCATCAGTGCCCGCAGACGGGCGATATGCTCCTGTGCCACGGCGGGGTCCGCAGGTGGCGGTGATTTCGGGGGTTGCGACTCTGGTGCTGTCGTGACGCTGGCTGTCTTCTGTCCAGCCCAGGCGCGGAACTCGCCACGCATGGCTTTCTGGATGATGCCGAACAAGTACCCGGCGGGATTGTGTACCGTGCTGGCTTGGCAGCGGGCATCCCATTCGTCGAGGACAGCCTGATGCAACTGCGTATCCACGGGCTGTAGGGCGGCGAGTGCGCCTGATTGCTGCTCTGCTTTGAGTGACAGGAAGCGCTCGGGGAGCCGAAGCATTCCCAACTTGTGCGTGCGCGGTACAGTACGTACTTCTTTTATTTCTTTTTCTTTACGTACAGTACTATCGGTCCTCGGATTCCGAAGTGAGCCGGATTTACTGGGCTTTTCGCCTGCTTCGGATTCCGAAGTCGGGCGCGGCTGATTCCGAAGAAGGCTTTCTGGCCCTTCTTCGGAATTGTGGGCATCCCCAGGCTGTGGATAAGTCGCCGTCTGAACCCAACCCTGCGCGGCCAGGCGCTGCGACAGTACCTGTAACCGGGTGGGAAGCAGTTGGCCGCTGAGCAACGGATCTTCAGCCATTTCTTTCAGCACATGCACACCGACGCGCTGGATGGACTTGCTGGCGTGGGCCAAGGACCGGCTGAGCAGCCTCAGATAATCGGCGTCGAGCTGGATGGCTTCATAGGGCGTCAGGGGTTCATCGTGCAACACATAGAGGTTACCCAATATCCGTCCGGTCTTCGGGTCACGCCTGCGACGCACCAGGCTGATCCAGCGCGTCAGCCTTAGCAGGGTCAGCGCGCGGGCGACAGTTTCATGGGATGCGCGCGCCGTACACGGTATTGAGGCCAGCCAGGGAGCGAGCTGGTCATAAGTGGGAAAGGCCGTGACCCCGTCATCATTGAGCAGCAGACGGAAGACTTGCCAGGCGTTCCGTTCAAGCGGGGTCAGTCGATTGTCCAGCAACAACGCACGTGGCACGCTGTCATGACGATTGCCACTGAAGATAAATCCATCAGACGGAACTGGTGGTGCCGCTGCCATGGTAGGGGGAGGCGGCATGTGCTGCAGCGCCTGGTCGAACAACTCCCCCAGCGATACGGGACTGGGTGAATGGCGTGGACTGCCCATCAGATCAGTCCTTCATCAATCCACCCTCGGATAGCGCTCCAAATGACTGAGATGGGCAGGCCCGTAGACTCCGCAAGATCGGCTGTAATGGCAAGCATGGCCATGTCGTCGGTCAGCGCAGTGCCACGCTCTTTTACGGTTCCAGACCAGCGATGCCAGAGATCGGAGTCCTGCTCTTCTGTCAGAACCGGATGCCGGCCCTTGCGTTTCGGTAGCCCGATAACGTCGCGCCTGAGGGCGATTTCCTGATGGTTCAGGCCATAAAATCTGCTGATGAGTTCTGTGCTCGCACCCAGTCGCAGGAACCGATCGATCTCCTCGATTTCCCGTAAGAGATTGTCTACCTGGCTCAGAAGGCGTCGCAGCACTTCCGAATTCACGCTCACGGAACACCATGAGACGGTGGCGTTGGCCAGGAGGCTGGCCATGGCCGGATGCTTGAGTGCATCCAGAGCAGCATCGTCAAATCCCATGGACTTGGCCCGGCGCAACTGGCCATTGCGCAAATCGTGGAGCGCTTGCGCGATGACGGCCTGATTGAGCGGATGCGGTTCGGGCATGGTCGGCGCCCTCATGATCCGTTCAGGGTGGCATCGCCATCAGTGATGTCCGCCTCGATGTCCAGCAGTCGCCGGGCGAGTCGCACCAAGCGGAAAAGCTTCACCAGGCTCGTATCGCTCAATCTAGCGGTAGGTTGTGATGAAGGGCTGTGTTCCAGCCCCAGCAGAAGAGCGCCTAAATCCCCGGGCATCCGTAAAGGCGGAGTCCGGTCCGGCTGGTAGGGAACGCTCAGGCTATGCAGCAGCAGTAATGCACCACGGAGATTTGAGTGCGTGTTCTCATCGGTAGATATTCCCGCGCATTTGAAGCCGATGCCCTCGTCGCAGGCGACAATGGCCTCTTCCAGACCCGCTTCGTTGGCGATCTCACGCGCGAACTGAGCGATGTGGACGCGCAGCCGATCCGGCGTATCGAGGCCGGGATCGATGTACCAGACATCCGAGATGGGGTGGAGACCGCCTGCCTGAACAGGGATGGCCTGCAGCACGCTGGTTTCGAAATCAGGTGGCGTCTCGCCGACATGGTCGGTCACCAATCGTTGGATCGACTGTAGGCGCTCGGTGGTCTCGGCAGGTGAGACGATATGCTCCTGAAGTAAGGCCGAGTGATCGTCCTTAGCATATTGATCGTCATTCACGTCGGCCGGAGGATGTGTCGCAGGCCCCTCTTGAATCGAAAGGGTATGGCTTGCCGGTATCCTGGGTGCCTCTGTTACCCGCGGTGTGGATGATGACGTGGGCGGTGCGACTACGGATGGAGATGTTGGCTTGGTCGTGGAGACCGACCCTGTAGTCTCCGTACCTGGCGGTGTGTTCGGTTCACTAGTAAGCAACTGCCAGCGCTTTTCGGAATCGGTGATTTCGAACACCAGCGTGTCATAGTCCACCCCGAGCAACTCGGACATCTGGCCGATCAGCTCATCTTGCACCCGCTGCGCCGTAAAGCTCCCTGGGGAGTCAAATACCATCAGGACATCCTGGAACAGCGTTGCAAAATCAATGTTTAGACTGTTCTTGGTGACGCGCGCATCCCAGATCCTGGAACCGGCTCTACGCAGGTAGGTCAGTTGCTCGACTTGGGGGCGTCCCAAGCCGGCATAGAGCACGCTCGGTATCGCTGGCAGCAGGAACTGGATGGCCTCCTGCATGCGGCTGATGTGGGGCTGGGGTACGGGGTAGCCATCAGCCTTGAGGCGTCGGGCAAGCTCCGATTGCGAGAGCGATTTACCATCCTCCTGTTCATAGAGCTCACGGACTTTTTCGACACCCAGAGCTCGTTCGATAAACGATAGGCCACCGTGAAGTTCGTTCTCGGCCAAATGCCCTGTCAGGGCAACGATCTCGCCACGCTCAGGCCAGGGGCGGAACAGGCAGCCGATACGGAAGAACCGCTCGTCCTTGGTCACGCTCCACAGATCGCGCAGTATCGCCAGGCGCGTGTTCCCGCCGTTACGAATGATGTAGTGGTCGGCACCGGGACGACGGGTGATCGGTGGCGGAGCATCCAGTCCACGCTGGCGGATGGAGGCCTTGATTTCCTCGTACAGCGGATTACGCGTCAGCCTCGGATCCAGCTCGTAGGGGCGCAACTGGTCCAACGTCACCACCATCGCGGTATCGGTGATCGGGTCTGTCAAGGTTTCTGCAACAGGGCCGGTACGACTGAAACCGTCGCTCATCAGCTTGTTGGCCATCTCTTGCGGAGAGACATCAGTCATGGTCGGCTCCCTCTTGATCGGGGTGCTCGACCACGGTGGCGTGGCGTTGTGCGCGATGCAGCATGGCGCGTGCATTGCGTTCTGCCCGGTGATCGCTGGCTGTCGCGCTGGTATAAATCGGCGGTAAGCCCGGCTTGACGAATTTGAGGTGCCCGCCAGGTGTCCGGCAGACAGTCCAACCCTCGCTCAGGGCATGTTCAATCAGCGGAAGTAGTCGCTTGTGGCCACGGGCCAGTTCATGGGCGTTTGACATGAAAGTGTCTCCCCTCAAACTTCCCGGTGATCAGGGCGAACTGTTCCTGCCATTGCGGGCACAACTCGCTGGCCAACCCGCGCACAATGTTCAGTGCGGCTGCAGCGACTCGGCCAGTGGGTCGTCGGTACTCAACCCGATGGACCGGTAAACCACGCGTTGCCGCTCGAGGAAAAGCCTCTATCGCGGGGATCTCGGTACGCAGGACGTGAACCCCTTCCAGATCTCTGAAGATCAAACGCAGTGTCTGCTGGATCAGCTTGGCATTGGCTGACACTGCAGGTACGCGGTTGAGCAGGAGATGAAGGTATGGCGGGTTAATGCCCAGATGCCGATAGGGAGCGATGTCTTCGATCAGCTGCAGAGTGCCTCGGCGCATTTCACGCGCGGCGAGAATTTCGGGCGTGACGGGCGAGATCGCCTGCTCGGAGGCAAGTACGGCCATCTCCAGCAGTACGCTGCGAGCGCCTTGAGTATCGAGTAGCACCAGGTCGTAGTGGGGCTGAAACACCGGGAGCAGGTGCCGCAGTCGAAGCCGCCCATCCGGTGCATGCAGCAAGAGGGTGTTCAACTGCCGATGCTCGTCATTGGACAGAATGACGTCCAGACGGTCTATGACGGTGCGCGATACCAGTCGCGCAATGTCGCGTTCGTTGCATGCCAGCAGCTCATAGATCCCGCACGGCGCGCGACGGGTAAGCTCGTAGTACGAGGACAATGTGGGCTGCATATCCAGGTCGAGCAGCAGGACCCTCAGGCCGGCATCAGCAATGAAACCGCCGAGGTTGGCGGCGACCGTGGTTTTTCCTACGCCGCCTTTGGTCGAGATAACAGAAATCACCTGCATGGCTTGCTCCTCTTCGGCAAGGAATGGGGAGCTAAGTCAGACGCGTTCTTTAAGACGGTCAGTGATCCACTGGTCGATCTCTTCGGAGTCCCAACCAACGGCGCGGACGCCAAGTTTTATGGCTTTGGGGAATTGGCCCGCCTTCATGAGGCTGTAAAGATAGGCGCGCTTGAAGCCTGTCTTGGCCTCAACTTCCGGGCGGCGAAGGATGCGTCGCTCCGGGGCTGGAGCAGGGTTCTGTTCAGACATAGCGGTCACTCCTTAATGCTCAGTGGCACTTCTCGGGTTGACCCGTATTGAATCGCTGCCACCCCTGAAGCACATCAAACAATAGGACGGTACTGACCACCGTATTGATGTTCCGTCATCCGGCTGCGAGGCAAAGCATTACGGCCAACTCTATCCGTGGAACTGACACTGTTAAAAGGTTCGGCGTCTTGATAAATAGTCCGTCTGGCGGGCGCTCGCTGTTTAATCTATGCGCGAGTGAACGCGGCATTTTCTGTCATGCGGGCGACAAAAAATGTCCGTCAGTAACGGTAGGTTGCGATTGACAAGCGCTACAAGCTAGCGCTTGTGCATGAGCCGGTGCACACCAACTGAATTCAAAGGCTATCCCCTTTATCTCGCGACGATGAAGGGGATATTTGGGTCGTGCTCCAGACAAAAATGTATGGAACTTAATGTGAGCGTCCAGAACTGAGGATGGGGTGATCATTCTTGCTCACGCATCGGTCATGCTTCCCCGATTTGTTGCGCTCTTTTAATGAAGCGCTCCAGTTCTGCTGAAATTGGCCTGTCCGGTACAACGATGAATGTTGCGGTGTCGGGGATATCGTCGATAACCTGCCGAACAATGACGTCAGGGTGGTTGTAAATGGAAAGCTGCGATTCCAACCCGATACCAATGCCATAGCCAGCGGCCACCAGCATCATCATGGGCTCATGACCAGAAACATGTTCAGCAATGTTGGGAGAGGGCAGCGAGTCGTCCTCAAACCAATGATTAATGACATTGCGTCCGCCGGCGCAACGTTCAGGATGGCAAAGAATCAGGGGGTACCGGAGTGCTTCCCCAAGAGGCACTTTATCCAGGGAAAGCAGCGGATGGTGAGTGGGAATAGCAATGGCAGGGCGTTCGGCCCAAACCTTAAACTTTGTGAGGCCATTGGTGGCTACTGTGCTGTCGACAGTGAAACCCGCATCCATCTCGTCGTGTAAGAGCGCTTTGTGCATCTCGTTGACGGTCATTTCAACGATCCGAATCTCGGTGGCAGGCTCCTCTTCTCGGCATCGAGCCAGCAGCTGTGTCAGCCGAGGCTGAGCCAGGCTATCGGCGATGCCGGTGCGTACCCGGCCGCGATAGCCCTGAGACGCCGATTGCACTCGTGTCAAGGCGTTATCCATGAAGGCAAGTACGCGGCGAGCCTCTTCACGGAAAATCTCCCCTGGCCAAGTCAGCTGTATACGCCCCTTGGTGCGATGGAGCAGTCGGACACCGAGATAGGACTCAAGATCTCTTATGGCTCTCGACAACGGGGAAGGTTCGATGTGAACTCTGGCCGCCGCACGAGCAAAGCTTTGTTCTTCAGCGACGATAAGGAAATAGCGCAGGTGACGTATCCTCATGGTGCATCTTCCTTGTTGGTTGTTGACATGCTCTTTGACCGCGAGCAGTGCTCTGTTATTCGCGCACTGGTAGTGGTTTCGGTGAGCCGCTGTGTGATGCAGTCCACAAGTTTTGACGCCGCCGAAGTTGACACGCCGCAATCGTGTGACTGCTTCCTGAAGTGTTGATCCTACCGGCGTCGCTGCGTGAACCTGCAGTTGCGACAGGTTCTCGATCGATGGGGCGGCCCGCAGCCGTGCGCGTTGGTGCTTTGCAGAGCGCAGATCGCTGCTGGCAATCGCCGAGACGTTGCGTTACGAGCTGAGCTGGTCTGAGGATGAGGGCTGGCCTGTCATGGCGCCCTCACATGCACTGCCGAGCGACCGTCTCGTTGGGGCAACGAGGTCTTATTGCCCCTCTACGAACGACTCGCCTCAGGGGCGTGCGAAGGGTGAGTCATGGTTGTTGTTGGCTGTCTGTGGCCATCAATGGAAAAAAACTTGGTATAGGACTTGCCAATGGGCCAGAACAAGTCCAGAATAGCGTCCATTCCTGAGGTGGGAATCAAGGAAAACCTTTTTAAATCAAAAGGTTAAAGGCTAGATTCTAGTCCCGTTTCCCGCTCCAAATACAGATCTACAGGGTTCTATAGAAGTCTGTAAGTCCTAGAAAAAAGACGCTTAGGCGTCTTTTTTTCGTTCCAGTGCAGTCTGTCTGAATCCACTGCCAACCACGAATTTCAAGTACATTTTCAAGTACAGCGATTCCGGGTGATTGGCGTAGCGGATTGTTGGCAGAGCTTGGGCTCCGCTATCGATATACATCTCCTCGACCCTACGAGACCGGGAGATGTACATATGGCCTTGGCCGACACTACCTTCACCAGACCCGAAACCGTTGATACCCCGTTGACCAGGGGTCGAAGCGTTCGGGCATATTTCGCCACGCGGCACCCGAGCAAAGCACCCAGAGCACGCTATCAAGCATCAAACGGTCGCTCAGGCTTGGGCGCCCTCTGCCATGGATAGCAGTGAAGAGATCGGCGACCACACTCCAGTCCTCATCCGAGAGTTCGCAACGCTTTGCCATCACAGAATTCCTTTCCGTAAGTGGCTGGAAATTCTACAAAAACCCAGCATTCGAGAGGTGGCGACCGGGTTTCTCGGGGTTTCGCTCGGAACCTAGTATTTTTGCCAGTAGAGGCACTGAGCTGAGGGGCTTATTCTCATACCTCACTTATCAAGGAGGATTCACCCATGGCTGCTACAAGTATCCCTGGGGCTGGCCCCGCCAATGTGATCGCTTCATCCTCAAACGGTACCCAGAGCATCGATGATGAGCTGAAGGACTATGAGAAATACGTTGAGGGTAAGTATGGAAAACCCAAACCAACCGACCTTCCGCGTCCATATGTGTATGATGCCGTACATCCTGCAGCCAGTATTGATTTTGGTATAAGTGATGAACTGGTCGCCAATCAATCTGATAAGGTCACCATTCTCATACCCGCTCACCCATCGCTTAAACTAGGGGGGGGTGGGGGTGAAATGGGGCAAGAAGACGGCCTGGAGTGCGGTTCAGGCAGGGTCTTATACCACCATCGATTTTCAAGGCAAGGATATTCCGGAGGGCGAAGCGAGACTCTCTTATATGCTTTACTATACTGGAAACACCTCGGCCTCGGTCAAAACGCTATTCCGCAAGGGCCAGCCAGGTGTGCAAGGCAACCAGGGTGTAGGCTTGGAACTCCCGGCTCCAGACATCGACTTACCTGTATCTGGTGTGATCGGGCCCAAAGAAGCCAAGGCAAAGGTCAAGGTCACTATCCAGCCTTGGTTGAGCATGAACGAGCATGATGAACTCATCCTCTATTGGGGTGATCAGGAAATCGTGCATGTTGTTACCAACGCGGAACTCAACCAGCCCATCATCATCGAAGTCGACGAAAATACGATCAAGGCGGAAGGCGACAGCAAGACATTACCTGTTTATTACTACGTGGTGGATTTAGTAGGCAACGAGTCTGAATGGTCCAAAGATGCCATTGTCGAAGTCATGCTAACAATCAATACGCTGTCTGCGCCAAGCGTATTGGATTACAACGGCGCGATCATCAGTACAGGAGAAATTGACCTCGGAAACATCAGAGGTGATCATGCGATTGTTCAAGTAATTACGAATTTCCAGGCAACTGACAGTGTACTGTTACACTGGGTGGGTACCTCCCAACAGGGGCAGGCCATCAGCCTGAATTTTGGGCCGTTGGTGGTCACGGACCCCAGCAAGCCTTTGCAGTTCGAAGTGCCTTTCGACGAGTGGGCCAAGCTTGGCGGTGGTGGGGCACAGTTCAGTTACACATTGACGTCGAACAACACCACCCAAACGTCGCAGAAAGGGTATATCAATGTCAAAGGTATGCCGGCGTTGATGCCGCTGGTAGGCGTGCAGGAAGCGAGTCATGACTGGGTGGATGCGGATGAGAAGTTCGCGCATGTAAAGATCCCGCGCAGTACCAATCTGCGGGATGGGGACGAAGTCACGGTACTGTGTAAAGCGACCAAGGCGGACGGTTCGAGTCACCTCTTGCAGGCGCGGATGTTCCGTATCAGTAGCCAGTGGGTGAATAAGGACGTCAACATCAGACTCAGTGGTGCAACCTATCTCAAGCCCTTCGACGGGGGGCACGTCGAAATCTCTTATGAGGTCAAGCGTGGAAAGCGAACCTTTACCTCACAAGTGGGCATTTACTACATAGGTTATGTCACCGAGGTGTTGGCAGCGCCCATTGCAGATCCGCTATTGGTCAATGACCGCTTAGATCCAACCGATAGCCTTTACCAATACGGCCTGGACATCACGATTCCGGCAGGCGTCGAACAGCCTTCTCCGTGCACGATCACTCTGTACTGGGAAACAGACGACGGCGGTTATTATGAAGACACGCAGGTTCTGCAGGCGGGTGATCAGGCCAGTTATTTCACCGTCCCTGAAAGTGAGTTGAAACTCAACGCGAACGCACCTGTCGAAGTGACGGTTTATTACACCATCGAGTGGCCGGGCAAGCCAATTTTGGCGTCGTATGATTACATCTTTACAATGGCAACCGCCGCCATGTTGAAAAGCACCTTGCCCGCGCCGTTGCTACCGCAATCCAATGCAGGCACACTGAAGCTGGTTGACAGAAGTGACAATAAGATGTTGGTGCGAGTTCCGCGTTATTCGGTTCAAGAAATAGGTGATGAATTAATAATCATCGTCGGGAAGTATTCGAGTCAAATGCAGTTTATAACCGTGCTCGGACTCCAGGATGTGTCGCTGCCGCTGTCAACGGTGCTCCAGGCAAATCTACAAACTTCAATCAGCCCCACCGGAAGAACTATTCCTGTATCCTATCAGGTCATTCGTAATGGAACGACGCAGAAAATATACTCGGATGTCTTTGACTTGCAATTGGAAGGTGCGTGGACTTTCGAAGACTTCGAAGGCGAGACTTTGCGGCTTCTGCCGAAGGGAACTGTGTTTGACCTTTTAGGCAGCCGTGCAACGGTGGAAAATGACAACGCTGTGATTCTCAACTCCACTGATCCAAGGTGGTATCCCACTGTCGGTAAAGTGCTAGGTGTTTATCCGTCTGCCTGGGTCAGGTTCGATTTGCGTGGGTTGGCAAAAAGTGTAAGCTTCGATATATCTGATCATCACAAAATTCAAAGTGTCGTGCGTTTCTATACAGCTTCCGGTACTGAAATTGGGTCCATCACGACGCCAGATTTTAGTCACACTCCTGCGGGTTATACCGAGTATTCAACGCGTGTAACCTATACATCACCTAATGCTGCAATCGCGTCGTTCAGGTTAGAAACAGGTGCAGGCGGCTCGTATGTTGACAATATCAGCTATACACCACTGTAGTGGGGTGGCGTTGGTCCAGTGTTAGCGCTAGTCTGGCCTGAAGATAAAAAGCCGGTGTGTTGATGTTTTTGATTGCAACATACCGGCTTTCAATAATCTTCAGATAGCAACTTAAGGGGACCCTCGATCAGCCTCGGTGAAGACCCTCACGGTAGTGTGGTGGGCTTCATAGGCCGAGAACAGACGGCAATGCACTTTCAGCGCGTCATCGTTGATTTTCTGGTCCTCGACACGGATGTCGCCCCAGTCGCCACGGACACGGCGAACCAGCTGCCGGGCTCTGCTGCCCGACACACGAACGTCGAAACGCCGATATTCTGCGTTGTAACCGGGATCATTGATTGTCGCGATGTCGCAAGCAAGAAAGGACGCCCACGGTCCGGTGCTTATACCCATAGGGAAATCACCTTACAGGGAATGGATATTGTGATTTCCTGATCAAACAAAGGGGACTGAAGTAAAAAATTGGCTGTGGTTTCATTGCTTGCAATGGGAATATTCCATGCCGTTGCAAGGCGCAGCAGGGCTTTTACATCAGCGCTGTGCGGCAGGGTGCCCAAAGGGTCCCCAAAAAATATCAAGGTATCTATTTCACTCGCTGCTATGCGGGCGCCAATCTGTTGATCTCCTCCCATGGTGCCGCTCAGCATTTTGTTGACAGGGATGTCTGTGGCGTCTTCGATTAAATGGCCTGTTGTACTGGTTGCATAAAGTACGTGTCGATTCAGCGCTGCCTTATTGTCAACTACCCAGCGCAGCAACGTGCTTTTGCAGCCTTATGTGCAGCTAAAGCAATATTTTTCTGCTTTGAGGTTTTCCGGATAAGCGCTTCCATACGCGATACCCACAGTGTCAATGGTCGGTATGGGTGCACCAGTCAATGCTGAACAATGGCTGGCGACGGTGTTTCAACCTAACGGATGGAGATGGCTTTTCCTACTGGCAGAAATATCAGTAGCGTTGACCGCTGGGCTGATGTGACATGTGTTGCCAGTATGCTGTCACGAGCACAGTTTTCAACCGGGTAGTAGCTATCTAAGCACGCCTGACAACCCTCGAAGCCTAGGCTCGCGTCTTCAGTCATACAGAAGGCACGCGCCATGGAAACCAGCCACAGTCAGGAAGCCGCGGCAGCAGACACGCTCGCGACAGAACAAACCTATCAAGACAGCATTATCGGCAAACGCTTACCAGTCTGGCTGCGCAAGGCCAGTGCCGAGCAACTGAGCGCGCTTGGCGATGCGATGCGCCACAGCCTGGTTGTCCGCCAGCGGCTGAGCAAGGCCTTGACGCGTATTCAGAGTATCGACAGTTTCGCGATCGACGCTTTGGAAAAGGCCATGAAAGAGCGTTTCGCCGACGACTATAACGTACGGCGCTGGAAATTTATCAGCGGGCACCGGGAGCCGGTGATCAATCAACAGCCCGTCGGCGTTCATCTCACCGAAGTTGTGTATGAGGAAATTCCGCTGGTCGAGGCAGCGCTGCGCAATTTTACCGCCGCTGAAAGCGTGGCTGGCGGGCAGCCTAAGGGCAATCGTTTGAGCAACGCTCGAGCGGGCAACCTCCAGACACCCAGCGCCATTGAATTTGCCAGGCTGTGCCGTGATACCGACGTCGGGGGACAGTATCAGCGCCATCTGGACAGCGTCTTCCAGCCGCAAACCAGGAGTGGCACCGCCGATAGCGTAGCGCAGTTATTGGCCAGTTCGCATCGCTACACCATGCTCACCGATGCTTATGAGGCCAGGCTCAAGGGCGTATTGACCGAGAGCGAACTCCAGCTAGTGGCCGGGCTCTGCAGCGTGGGTAGGCTGGACCGTCTCGACGGCGATCCTGTCGTGGCCATGCAACTGAACCTGCTCGGCTGCGCACTGGAGCAGATTGTCGTGCTCAATGTCTTCGATGAAGGCGTGTTGAGCACTACCACCAAGTGCGTGCTGGTGCATATTCCCGGCGATCCGAACGGCGCCTGGACTGTCTGCAAAAGCCTGCGCTACCTCGCCAATGAGTTGGGCAGACGCCTTCGCTCAAGTCAGTATCAACGCTTTTTCAGCCGCTTTGTACGGCGGCGTGACAGCCAGCGTTTCTTCTCCGTGGTCATCCCTGCCTATGCGGACCTGGCAATCTGGGCCAACATCAGCCTCGAAGAACACGTGCTGGCTTATCGGCGGCCACTGTTCGAAAAACTGGCTGAAGCACGCATCCGCCAGATCAAGGACGACGCGGCGATGATTGCGGTGCCGGTGGCCGATCTGGATCGCGAGGTCCAGCACGCGCATGACCAGCGTCTGGCTGCCGAAGGCTGGGCGCTGCTCGGCCTGGCCGGTTTCTTCGTGCCAGCCATAGGCGCGGCGCTGCTGGCGGTCAACGCCTGGCAGCTGCTCGGTGAGGTCTACCATGGCATCGAAGCCTGGCATGCGGGCGATACCAGTGAGGCCTTCGACCATCTGCTGAATGTGGCCATCGATCTTGCGGTGATTGCTGCCACCGCCGTCGGTGTCAGCGTCGTGAGCAGGGTATGGCAGCGGTCCTCGGTGGTGGATGCTTTGGTCCCGGCGCACCTGGAGGACGGCAGCACAAAGCTGTGGAACCAGGACCTGACGCCATTTCGCAGTGCACAGCCAGTGCCGCAAGCGACGCGTGACAGCCTGGGGGTCCATCGTCTGGCCGAACAGTCCTGGATCGAGATGGACGGTCAGTATTATGCCGTGGTCGAGCGGGCCAGCGCTGGCCAGTGGCAACTGCGGCCGAAGGACGGTCACGGACCGCTGCTACGCCACAACGATGCCGGAGCCTGGCGGTTGTGGAGTGATCAACCGGCCGAGTGGGAAGAGACTCATCGCATGTTCCGCCGCCTGGGTGGAGCCTTCGGTGAGCTTGACGCTGAGCAGATCGATCTGGTTCTGAGCATCCATGGTCTGGGTAATGACGACCTGCGCGCTTTGCATGTGTATGCGCAGGCGCCGTCGGCCGAGCTGCAGGACAGCGTGATGCGTATCAGGCTGGACCAGCGTATCCGTGATCTGGTCCGCCGTTTGCGTAGCGGCGAATCGGTCGAGGACATCACCGTGCTGCACCATGCCCAGGGCTTGCCGGGCGCTGCCGGATTGTCCGATCAGGACCTGGCCGAGCTGACCTGGAACGAACGCCGACAGTTGTTCCAGCGCTTGTACGACAGCATGCAGGACAGTAACGGGCCCGGTATTGCGGCATTGCGCCGCGTGTTTCCGAGTCTGCACAGTAGCGCTGCAAACGTGCTCGTGGGCAGGGCAAGCACTGCTGATCGCCAGCGGCTGCTCGACACCGGGCGGGTGGCGTTGCGCCTGGCTGAAGCGGCCAGGGCCAGTGTCCAGCAGATCCGTATGGCCAGGGTCTTTGAGGCGTTCGTTATCGATACTTCGCAAAATGCCGACCTCGCTCGTGTCGCCCTGGGGATGTTCGAGCACCTGCCGGGCAGCGCAGATGTGCAGTGGCGCTTGATCGAAGGACACGCCGGCGGGCCACAGCTGTTAGTGACCGGGGAGGGCCCCCGGGTATTCAGTCTGATCCATCAGAATGGAACATTTCAGCTGCTCGATGGCGATGGTTCGAGCATTGGCGATGCGGGTGAGCTTTTCGAGGTCATGGCAATGGCTTATGACGAACCCCAACGCGAGGCCATGGGCATTGCTGATCCTTTCGCGCACAACGTGCGAGTGCTGCTTGGGCGGCAAGCTGTTCGGCGACGCGAGGAAGTGGCATCGCTACTGAACGCAAGCGGGCGCAATGGCTGGTTCCAGGCGCCGCAACGACTGGCCGATGGTCGAATCGGTTATCCGTTGAGCGGACGTGGCCCGTCGGGTATTACGCGCAGGGGCAGACCACAATCGCTGTTCGCTATGGTGCGCGCGCTGTACCCGACATTTACTGACGCGCAGGTCATTGCCTGGATCAACGATATGCAGCATGCAGGCGTACGGATCGAGACTGAACTGGCCAGGCTCAGCCAGGAACTGGAACAACTGAACAGTTCTCTGCAACGTTGGTCGAGTCTGCCCAACAGCGCCGTGGAGCGGGACGACCGTCGCTACTTCAGTGATTCCCTGGTTAATTGCTGGCAGCGCACGGCAAGCCTTGGGCCAAGTACCAGCGAGCATCTGGTGAACTATCGCTTCACCTTGTATGGCGCGCAGATCGGGGTTTTGCCTGAGCTACCTGCGCAAGTTAGTTTCCCGCACGTCTTTGAGTTAGCGCTATTGGGCATGGGGCTGCGGGAGTTACCCGATGGTTTCATGCGAGCCTTCAATCACCTGCGGATACTGGAACTCCCCGGCAATCGGCTGAACCGGGTGCCACAACAGTTGGCGCAACTCGAACACTTGCGGGAACTGGATCTGTTCAACAATCAGATTGTGCTGGATGAAGCACAGGGGACCATCCTGTCCAATTGTGAAGCCCTTGAGTACCTCAACCTGTCCTACAACCCGTTGGGACGTTCTTTTTCCCTGCGCAGGCTGATCAGGTTGCGTCGTTTACACTTGCGCCAAACCGGGATCAACCGGCTGCCCTATGCGATTCTGGATTGCCCCGATTTGCTGTTGGCCGATTTGCGCGAAAACCAGATCACTGAGTTGTCGGAGCACTTCTATCATTCCCCGCCATGGCTCAGGCGCATCATTTTGCTTGCGGACAACCCGCTGACTGCCCAGGAAGCCCTGCGATTCCAGGCATCACTGTCGGACACCGGAGCAGTTGCGCATCATGCAGCCGCTGCCGAAGATTTTGTGACCATTCGCCAGCGTTGGCTCGATGCGACCGGCAGCCTGACGCGCGATGAATGGTCTGCACGCTGGGAAGACCTGGAGAACCAACCCGGATCGAGTGACTTTTTCGACATGCTCAGGCGATTGCTGGAAACCGCCGATTTCCAGCAGAGCGGTCAAGCCCTGGCCAACCGGGTGTTTACCATGATCAGGGCGATGAACGATCATGCCAGCCTGCGCGAAGCGTTATTGAATCTAGTCACCCAGAATCTGACCTGTCAGGACAGTGTGGCGTTGTGTTTCAGCAACCTGGAGCTGCGCATGCTGGTGTGGCGAGCCGAGTCTTCGGCCGATAACCCGCAGGCCGCATTGCTGTATCTGGGGCGGCAGTTGTGGCGTTTGGACGAGGTCGATCGCATCGCCCTGGAAGATATCCAGGCACGCCGGGCCTCGGGCAGCGATCCAGACCAGATCGAGGTCGCACTGGCCTATCGCCTGGCCCTGCGTGACGCCCTCGACCTGCCGGCACAGCCCAGTGACATGCTGTTCGGCGACGTCGCTGGCCTGGATGCGCAGCGCATCGCACGCGCCCTGGCCCGAGTCGAGGCCGCTGAAACCCCCGAACAACTGGCCCACTCATTGGTGGCGCGGGAGTTTTGGCAGGAACATCTGTTGCGTACGCATAGGACACGTTTCGACACGATCGATGCGCCGTTCCATGACCGTCTCGCCGTGCTGATGGACGCCGAGACAGTTCCGGAAGGTGAGCGCGTAGCGCAGATGAACCGCATCCGGGACGCACGTCTGGCGGCTCAGCGGGCCTTGATGCTTGAACTCACGCTGACATTGCTGCGCGGGACCTCGGGGCATTCCATACCCTAATCAAGCCGGTGCTCCGGGCTGGTGATGTGTGTGAAGGGCGAAAAATAGGCTGCGGCCTGATGCAACTGTGCGCCTAGCAGCATCACCTGTTCCGCCTTCGCGTAAAACTCCTCGCGCGAGACGCTAGTGTGAGGGCGCAAAACACTCAAGCTGCTACGCGTTTGCTGGCTATGAATGGGTTGAACCCAGCCGTGGTGCAGGTCGTAGGCCTGCGCCGCAATCCAGATATCCTCTGCGCTGTCAAAGGTTTCAGCCGCCCACAACAAGGGCAAGCTGGAGGTCTGGCAAAGAGCGGGTATCGGATCCCGAGCGGCATAGCCGCAGCGGTTATAGTGTTCGAGCCAGGAAGCAGGGTAGTTGGTTGTGTAAGTCTGCTGATCGGGACTGATGAAGGTAAATGCGTAGTAGTCAAACCCCAGTTTCTTTACGAGCAACGGCAGGTTGTCGAGCAATCGCTGCGGTTGCGCGGCTGTCCGATTTTTCATCACACCTCCATGTAGGATGAATCAGGGTTCGCTGTAGGCGTCCGAGCCTCTGGCATTGAGCGCAGTATAGAGATGCACCGACAGCGCTTTGTGCTGAAGGTAATTGTTTTTTTCTACTGCGCAGTTGCACCTGATAGGACTGCACACCTGCATCCTTCAGTTTTTGCCTACGCGCAGCATTTCCCCGACCAACCACTCCAGGGCCCGATTCTGTCCGTGCTGTGCCAGGTGCACCAGCTCCAGCTCGAAAGCCTCCAGAGCAAACGGCAGGTCATACAGTTGCAAGGGCAGCAAGGTGGCGAAATACCGCGCCAGTTGCGTCGGCAACACCACGCAAAGGTCTAAAGCCACCACCAGATGTGCCGCCTGCAGGTAGCTGGGCGTGGTGTAGACGATCTGCCGCGCCAGCCCTTGTTCCCCCAGCCATTGATCGACCATGCCGCGGGTCTGCCCGCCGTGCACCCAGAGGTGGCGCAGGCGCAGGAAGGTCTCAAGGTCGAGTGTGCCATTGACCAGTGGATGGTCCTGGCGTACCGCAACCTGCAGGGTTTCGCTACGCCAGTGATGACGGGCGAAGCGCGCCGGGATTTCTTCAAAGCGCCCCAGCACCAGGTCAAGCTGGCCGCGGTCCAGCGCATCGACCGGCAGGCTGGGGGCCAGCGGGGTGATGTCCAGGCGCAGGTTGGGGGCACTGTCTTGCAGGTGCCGCAGCAGCTCGGGCATGCACAGTTGCTCGACAAAGTCGGTCATGGCGATGCGAAAAGTCTGTCGGCTCAAGCGCGGGTCGAAACTTTCGCCGACATTCAGGGTTTGTTCGATCTGCTGCAGCGCCGAGCGAATCGGGCCCTCAAGGGCCAAGGCCTTCGGCGTGGGTTGCATGCGCCGGCCAATACGCACCAGCAGCGGGTCTTCGAGCAGCTCACGCAGGCGTGCCAGGGCGTTGCTGACGGTTGGCTGGCTGAGGGCCAGGCGTTCGGCGGCACGCGAGACATTCTGCTCGCGCAGCAAAACGTCGAGGATGCGCAGCAGGTTGAGATCGAAGTTGGTTATATTCATTTCGCAAATATCACGCATATGAAAATGAAATTTCTCAAATAGTAGGCGGCTGCTTAGGGTGTCGGCAATCCTTCTTTGCTGATTGGGAGTGCCGCTGTGAGCGACGGATTCGAGATACAACAGGCTGCGGTGGTGGGGGCCGGCACCATGGGCCGGGGGATTGTCGTCAGCCTGGCCAGTGCCGGTATCCCGGTGTTGTGGCTGGACGCCAATGCGCAGATGCTCAGCGCTGGCCTGAAAATGGCGGCTGACACCTGGGCCCATCAAGTGACCAAGGGACGTATCAGCCAGGCGCAGGCCGAGCAGAATCTGGCCCGGCTACAGGCGGTGGACAGTTACGCGGCCCTGGCCGATGTCGACCTGGTGATCGAGGCGGTGTACGAGAACCTTGAGCTCAAGCAGGAGATTTTTCGCCTGCTGGACAGCACCCTCAAGCCTGATGCGATCCTCGCCAGCAACACCTCGGCGCTGGATATCGACGCCATTGCCGCCGTCACCTCGCGCCCCGCGCAGGTGCTGGGCCTGCATTTCTTCAGCCCGGCGCACATCATGAAACTGCTGGAAATCGTCCGTGGCGCACACACCTCAGCAGCGGTGCTGGCGCAGGCCAGGCAGCTCGGGCAACGCCTGGGCAAGGTCGCAGTGGTGGCGGGCAACTGCCGTGGCTTTATCGGCAACCGCATGCTCAAGACCTATGCCGACGAGGCGCGCAAGATGCTCCTTGAAGGCGCTTTGCCGCAGCAGGTGGACGCGGCGTTGCAGGCTTTCGGTTTTGCCATGGGGCCGTTTCGTATGTACGACGTGGTCGGCATCGATCTGGAGTGGCGCGCGCGGCAACTGGCCGGGCAGGGCATGGACAGTCCGCTGGTGCAGGTCGACAACGCCCTGTGTGAGCGCGAGCGCTTTGGCCAGAAGACCGGCCGCGGCTACTACCGGTATGCCGAAGGCAGCCGCGAAGCCGAGCATGATCCACAAGTCGATGCGCTGATCGAAAGCATTGCCCGCGACCTGGGCTATCGCCGCCGGGTGATCGACGATCAGGAAATTGTCGAACGCAGCCTGCTCGCCTTGGTCAATGAGGGCGCGAAGATTCTTGAAGAAAACATCGCCGCCAACAGCCAAGACATCGATCGGGTCTACCTCAACGGTTATGGCTTCCCGGCGCAAGTGGGAGGTCCGATGAACTGGGCCGACGCCCAGGGGCTGGCGACGATCGAACAACGTCTGCAGGCGTTACAGCAGCAACACGGTGAACACTGGAAGCCGGCCGCGCTGATTACCCGGTTGGTGGCAGCGGGCAGGGGCTTGGGCAATGTAGGGGAGGGGCGGGTATGAAGTATCAGGCACCATTGCGCGATATGCGTTTTGTTCTGCACGAGCTGTTTGACGTGAGCGGTCATTGCCAGCAACTGGGCAACGGCCTGGATCGCGAGACCATCGACGGCGTGCTCGAAGAGGCCGCGCGTTTTACCGCCGAGGTGGTGGCACCGCTCAACCGCAACAGTGACGAGCAGGGCTGTCACTTGCAGGATGGCGAAGTGACCACGCCTGATGGCTTTCGCCAGGCCTACCAGCTGTTCGTCGAGCAGGGCTGGGCGAGCATGACCGGGCCGGTGGACTTCGGCGGCCAGGGTTTCCCGCAAATGGTCTCGGCAAGTTTCCACGAGATGCTGATGAGTGCTTCGCTGGCGTTTCGGGTTTACTCCGGGCTGACCGAAGGCACCGTCGTCGCCCTGGACCGGCATGGCAGTGCCGAGCTCAAGCAGCGTTACCTGGCGCAGCTGGTCAGCGGCGAGTGGGCCGGCACCATGTGCCTCACCGAGCCTCAGGCCGGGACCGATCTTGCACTGCTGCGCACCCGCGCCCAGCCTCAGGCCGATGGCAGCTACCGGCTCAGCGGCAGCAAGATTTTCATCAGCGGCGGCGAGCAGGATTTAACGGACAACATCATCCACCTGGTGCTCGCCCGCTTGCCTGATGCGCCGCCCGGTGTCAAAGGTATCAGCCTGTTCCTGGTGCCCAAGCGGCTGGTCAACGCCGATGGCTCGCTGGGCGAACGCAACGCCGTGAGCTGCGGGGCGCTGGAGCACAAGATGGGCATTAAGGGGGCCTCCACCTGTGTGATGAATTTCGATGGTGCCAGCGGCTGGCTGGTGGGGCAGCCAAATCATGGCCTGGCATGCATGTTCACCATGATGAACGATGCGCGTTTTCAGGTCGGATTGCAGGGGCTGGGGATCGCCGAAGCAGCGTTCCAGGGCGGTCTGACTTATGCCCGCGAGCGCTTGCAGTCGCGCGCCATCAGTGGCCCGGTGGCGCCGGACAAACCGGCTGACCCGATCATCGTTCACCCGGATGTGCGGCGCATGCTGCTGACCCAGAAGACCCTCAGTGAAGGCTGTCGCATGCTCGCAGCCTACGCCGCCCGGCAACTGGACCTTGAACACAGCGCCAGCGCTGCGCCGCAGCGAGAAGCGGCGACCCGCCGCGCCGCATTGCTGATCCCACTGGTCAAAGCGTTCTTTACCGACTGCGGTCAGGAAGTCGCCAGCCTTGGCGTGCAGCTGTACGGCGGTCATGGCTATATCCGCGAGTGGGGCATGGAGCAACTGATGCGCGACAGCCGCATCACCCAGCTGTACGAAGGCACCAACGGCATTCAGGCGCTGGACCTGATCCGCCGCAAGCTGCTCGGCGACAACGGTGCCGAGCTCAATGCCCTGATCGACGAACTGGCCACCCAGGTGGCGCAAGCCACGTCGCACGCGGAGCTGGCCGAACGGGTCGGGCAGCGCCTGCAAGAGTGGCGGCTGCTGGCCGATTCGGTGCTGCAGGCCTGTCGCCGCGACCCGCAAGAAATCGGCGCGGTGTCGGTGGATTTTCTCGCTTACTCGGCCTATGTGTTGTTGGCGGCGTTGTGGTTGCAGGCGGCAGAGCGTGCCAGTCAAGCACTCGCGGCCGGCAGCGGGGAGCCGGCGTTCTACCGGGCCAAGCTGCAATCGGCGGATTTCTACCTGCGCCGCGTACTGCCACGGGCCAATGCCCATCGCGAGGCCTTGCTCGCCGGTGCCGATTGCTTGATGGCCATGCCGGAGGCTGATTTCGCCTTCTGATTCACGCTGCGGACATTCCAGGCCATGAGCCAACCCCTGCAGGCGGCATTGAGCCGTCTGCTTTGTGACTGATCCCGTTGGAGCACACGACCATGCAAGACGCTGTTATCGTTTCCACCGCCCGCACGCCAATCGCCAAAGCCTTTCGCGGTGCGTTCAACGACCTCAAGTCGCCGTCCATGAGTGCGCTGGCCATTCGTGCCGCAGTCGAGCGCGCGAAGATCGAACCGGGCGAAATCGACGACCTGGTGATGGGCACCGCCATGCAGAGCGGCACCGCATCGACCAACCTCGCACGTTTGTCGGCACTGGCTGCGGGCCTGCCGTTGTCAGTCAGCGGCCAGACCATCGACCGTCAGTGCGCGTCCGGGCTGATGGCCATTGCCATCGCCGCCAAACAGATCATGGTCGATGGCATGCAGCTGACCATCGGCGCCGGCCAGGAGCAGATCAGCCTGGTGCAGAACGCGCATATGCAGGCGGCGGCTGTCGCCGAAGATGCCACGGTGCTGCGCATGGCCGAACACGCGTATATGCCGATGCTGCAGACCGCTGAAATCGTTGCCCGGCGCTACAACATCAGCCGTGAGGCCCAGGACGCCTACAGCTTGCAATCGCAGCAGCGCACTGCGGCGGCGCAGGCGGCAGGGGTGTTCGCTGACGAGATCGTGCCGGTCAATGTGCGCAAGAAAGTCGTCGACAAACAGAGCGGCGCGATCACTTATGAAGACGTACGGCTGACCCAGGACGAAGGCAACCGCCCGCAAACCACCCTGGCCGATCTGCAAAAGCTGGCCCCGGTGCGCGAAGGCGGTTGCATCACCGCCGGCAACGCCAGCCAGTTGTCCGACGGCGCCAGCGCCTGTGTGCTGATGAGCGGCGCTCTGGCAGCGCGCTCCTCTGTGAGTCCGCTGGGCTTGTATCGCGGTATCGCTGTGGCTGGCCTGGCGCCGGAAGAAATGGGCATCGGCCCGGTACTGGCAATTCCCAGGTTGCTGCGTCAGCACGGTTTGCGCGTGGATGACATCGGCTTGTGGGAAATCAACGAAGCCTTTGCCTGTCAGGTGCTGTACAGCGCGCAAACCCTGGGCATTGATCCGGCGAAACTCAACGTCAACGGCGGTGCGATTGCCATCGGCCATCCTTACGGCATGAGCGGTGCGCGCATGGTTGGTCATGCCCTGCTGGAGGGCAAACGCCGCGGCGTCAAGTATGTGGTGGTGAGCATGTGTGTCGGCGGCGGCATGGGCGCGGCCGGTTTGTTCGAGGTGCTCTGAGTTTCCCTGGGGTGGGGCGCGGGCGCAATCCGGATGCCCGGGCCACCCTTCACGGGAGGGTACTGATCACTTTTCTTTGCATAAGCTAGCAATACCCGAGGCCGCCGAAGGCAACCGGGGTGAAGTGCATGCAAAGAAGAGGTGAATGTGGTGTATCGCAAGCTATTTTCAGTGACCGGCAGGCCGCGCCAGCTCGATGGCGGCGCGCTCTTCGGCACCACGCCGCGGCGCACCTGGGGCGAGTGGTTGAGCCCTGACAGTGACAATCAGGTCGAGATGGCTTCGCGTGTCCTGCTGGTGCAACAGGACGGGATGAATATCCTGGTCATGGCGGGCGCCGAGGCGTTGTTGGCACCGTTGCCGCCATCCTGCCGCTGTCAGCGGCCAGCTCCTGGCCTGCTCGACAGTCTGGCGCGGCTGGGGGTGGCAGAAGGGCAGATACACGCTGTGGTGCTCACGCACCTGCATGCGATGCTTGCGCCGGACGTGCGCCGGGCGGTCAACGATGGTGACAGCCCGCGGCTGTTGTTTCCGGCCGCCCGTTACCTGGTCGGCCGCCAGCACTGGATCCGCGCCAACCAACCGCACCCGCGCGATCGAACCCTGTTTGTTGCGCAGATCATCAACCAGCTGCAAAGCAGCGGACGTTTGCGTCTGCTGGACGAGCACGCCAACGACCTGTTGGGCGACGGCTGGCGCTTTCATCTCAGCGACGGCTACACCCCGGGGCAATTGCTGCCGGAAATCCGCATGCCCGGCGGTCCGCTGATTTTCGCCGGCGACCTGGTGCCTGCCATGCAGTGGCTCACCCTTGATCTGACCACGGCCTTTGACCGCAATCCGGAATGCCTGATTGATGAAAAAGAACGCCTGCTCGACCACCTGGTAGCTATCGGTGGACGACTGTTTCTGCCCCGCGACCCCAGTGTTGCGCTGATCAAGGTCAGTCGTGACCGGCAATCGCGTTATCAACCATTTGACCAGCAAGCCGTCCTGCATCGCCTGGACAGTTGAAACAACCCACTCAACAGGAGTGCTCCATGAAAGTAATGGCTGCAGTAAAGCGCGTGGTCGATTACAACGTCAAAGTCCGCGTCAAGGCGGACGGCACTGGCGTTGACCTCGCTAACGTGAAAATGGCGCTCAACCCCTTCTGCGAAATTGCCGTGGAAGAGGCGGTACGCCTCAAGGAACAAGGGATTGCCACTGAAGTGGTGGTGGTGACGGTTGGCCCGGCCACTGCCCAGGAGCA
The DNA here is from genome assembly GCF_000746525.1 of Pseudomonas alkylphenolica. Lineage (NCBI taxonomy): Bacteria > Pseudomonadati > Pseudomonadota > Gammaproteobacteria > Pseudomonadales > Pseudomonadaceae > Pseudomonas > Pseudomonas alkylphenolica. Next base: position 3,316,506 of record NZ_CP009048.1, on the reverse strand, counting down.
ATTGCGTACCGCGCTGGCTCTGGGTGCCGACCGTGCCATCCTGGTCGAATCCGCCGAAGAGCTGAGCTCGCTGGCCGTGGCCAAGCTGCTCAAGGCAGTGGTCGACAAAGAACAGCCGCAGCTGGTGATCCTTGGCAAGCAAGCGATCGACAGCGACAACAACCAGACCGGCCAGATGCTGGCGGCCTTGAGCGGCTTCGCTCAAGGCACCTTCGCCTCCAGGGTTGAAGTGGCTGGCGACAAGGTCCAGGTTACCCGTGAAATCGACGGCGGCCTGCAGACCGTTGCGCTGAACCTGCCCGCGATCGTCACCACCGACCTGCGTCTGAACGAGCCGCGCTATGCGTCGCTGCCGAACATCATGAAAGCCAAGAAAAAGCCGCTGGAAACCGTTACGCCAGATGCGCTGGGCGTTGCCACTTCCTCCACCAACAGACTCCTGAACGTCGAAGCACCAGCTGCACGCAGCGCGGGTATCAAGGTCAAGTCGGTGGCTGAACTGGTCGAGAAACTGAAGAACGAGGCGAAGGTAATCTTATGACTATTCTGGTAATTGCCGAACACACCAACACACAGCTTGCCACCGCGACGTTGAACACGGTCGCTGCGGCGCAGCAGATTGGCGGTGAGATTCATGTGCTGGTCGCCGGTGTTGATATCGAAGGCGCCGTTGCTGCGGCGCAAGGCATCGAGGGTATCAGCAAGGTACTGGTGGCTAACGCCGAGGCCTATGCTCACCAATTGCCGGAGAATGTCGCGCCGTTGGTGGCCAGTCTGGTCATCGATCAGAGTGTGATCTACAGCCACATCCTTGCACCGGCCACCGCCAACGGCAAGAACATCCTGCCACGCGTCGCCGCGTTGCTGGACGTTGACCAGATTTCCGAGATCATTTCGGTGGAATCGGCGGACACCTTCAAGCGTCCGATCTATGCTGGTAACGCGATTGCCACGGTGCAGTCGAACGCTGCCGTCAAGGTGATCACCGTGCGTGCCACCGGCTTTGACGCCGTTGCCGCTGTGGGTGGCTCGGCTGCGGTCGAAGCTGTCGCTGCCGCGCATAATGCGGGCATTTCGCTGTTCGTCGGGGAGCAACTGGCCAAGTCTGATCGGCCGGAACTGACCGCTGCCAAGATCGTTGTCTCGGGCGGGCGTGGTATGCAGAACGGTGACAATTTCAAACACCTGTACAGTCTGGCCGACAAGCTTGGCGCTGGTGTCGGGGCATCCCGCGCTGCGGTCGACGCCGGTTTTGTTGCCAACGATATGCAGGTGGGGCAGACCGGCAAGATCGTTGCGCCGCAGTTGTATATCGCCGTTGGTATTTCCGGGGCAATCCAGCATCTGGCCGGTATGAAGGATTCGAAAGTGATCGTTGCGATCAACAAGGATGAGGAAGCGCCGATCTTTCAGGTGGCTGATTATGGTCTGGTGGCGGATCTGTTTGAGGCTGTTCCGGAGTTGGAACAACAGCTTTGATGCACCTGGGACGATTGGGTTTCGGGGGCTAAGATTTTTGGAGTGGGTTGTTGGGGCTGCTAGCTTATCCATTTTGTGTGGCGACGCTGCCGGCCCCTTCCGCCCTTACGGCGGCCTACTTTTTTCTTGGAAAAAGTAGGCAAAACCGCTCGCTCCTGCATCCGGCCCTACGCTGCGCTCCGGGTCCCTTCGCTCCAGCACCTTCCGGGGCCACGCGGCCTACGACTTGCTTCGCCAAGTCTACGGCTCGCGCTCTTCGGCTACGCCGAAGGTGCTACGCACTGGCCCCTACAGGCACCTCCACTCAGCCTCCTGAAGTCGCAGTCCGCGGCGCCTGAACTTGCGTGCATGAAGAGCAAGAGCAAGGCTTTGAAGCGGGGTTTTCCCGCGATGCGATGTAACTGGCAGGTCGATATCGCGGGGCAAGCCCGCTCCCACCGGGCGACCAATCAACCCGGTGGGAGCGGGCTTGCCCCGCGATAGCATCAGCCTGCCGCCGCCAGTATCTGATTTCGAAGATGCGCCCGTAAAGGCAGAAGGGGCCGGCAGCGTCGCCACACAAAATGGATAAGCTCACAGCCTCGGCTAATGGGGCGAAAAAATCCGTTGTACGCCAAGACCATCAAGCACTGCATCGATCAATGCACGCGCCGTCTCGATGTGCTGACCCGCGCCGCACACCAAAGAGCGGTCGTTGAGCGTGAGATGATCGACCGCATCGCTGACCGTAGCCTCGGCACATTGCAGCAGATGGCAAGCATGCAGCAGTGCTTCTTCGGCGGGAATGCCGGCGCGGACAGTGAACATGCGATTGGTGCCGAACGGGGTGTTGGCGGTGGTGGCGTTGGAAAGGTCGAGACTGGGGGATCGGGGACGAGTTTTTTCATGGTTGACCTCAAGTTATGAAGCAACCACACCTCGCTGCTAAACGAAGGGTGGCAGCTGTACGCGGGTTAGCAGACCGGTAACTCGAGAAACCCGGCGCACCCGAAGGTGCCCCACGTACAACCGCCATATAGCGTTGTGCCGTCGACATCGAGTATTGAACCGGACTGCTAAATCCGATCGCTGGATTTTCCAACGACGGCAGCAGCCTAGGTCCATGAAGGGCTTGGCACAACAGAGCAACGGCGCCGGGAGTATGATTCAGAACGGTCTGACAGAAAACACCTACAATCTCGCGATTTGTCGATGCTGGTTGTGGGGGTGTTCTTGTGGGCGCTATCGCGGGGCAAGCCCGCTCCCACCGGTTACCTCAAATCCCGGTGGGAGCGGGCTTGCCCCGCGATGCTTTCAGACATTAAGCCAGCGCCTTGCCCTCGGGTGCCAAGCGCGCAGCGGGTATGGCGATCAACAGCAACAGCGTGCCCACCACCAGCAGCACCGCGATCAGGTCAAAGGCCAGGTACAGGCTGCCGGTAGCGGTTTTCACCGCGCCGACCGCGGTCTGGCTGAGGACGCCGGCGATGTTGCCGAGGCTGCTGATAATGGCGATCCCACCCGCGGCACCGGACCTGCTCAGCAGTGCGGGCGGAATGGTCCAGAACAGCGGCATCGCCGCCAGCGCCGCCGCGGCGCCCAGGCTCACCAACAGCATCGACAGCACTGCGTGACCCTCGGCCAGGTCGAGCAGCCAAAAGCTCGCAGCCGCCGTCAACAAGGCCAGGCTCAGGTGCCAACGGCGCTCCATGTGCCGGTCTGAGCTACGACCGAGAATGTACATGGCGCACAACGCCGTCATGAACGGCAGGCTGGTCGCCAGGCCGATATGCTGCAAGTCCTGCAGGCCAAACCCCTGCACCAATGTCGGCAGCCAGTAAGAAACGGTATTGGACGCGCTGTAGATGCAAAAGCACACCAGCCCGGCCACATACAGCAGTGGATCACGCAATGCGCCGACGAATCCACTGCGCGCTGCACTAGGGCGTGATTCGCCCGCCAGGGCGGTGTGGATCTGCTGCTTTTGTTCATCGTCCAGCCAGCGTGCCTGTTCGGGGCGGTCAGTCAGCCAGAAACGACCGATCACACCGAGCAATACAGCAGGCAGACCGGTCAGGACAAACAGCACTTGCCAGTCACGCAGCCCCAGCCAGCCATGCAGGTGCGCCATGATGGTGCCGGACAAGGGCCCACAGATCATGCCGGCGACCATGCCGGCCATGAAAAACGAGGCGGTGATGCGGCCGCGTATCGCGGCGGGAAACCAGTAGGTGAGGTAAAGAATCAGACCCGGGAAAAAGCCCGCCTCGGCGATACCCAGCAAGAAGCGCGCGACGATCAGTTGGCCGGGGCTGGTGACAAAGGCGGTGGCCACGGTGATCAGGCCCCAGAGGATCATGATCCGGGTGAGCGTGGCACGCGCGCCGACACGCTGCATGTACAGGTTGCTCGGCACCTCGAAGAGGATGTAGCCCAGGTAGAAAACCCCGGCACCGATGCCATAGGCGGCATCGGTAAGGAGGATATCTTCGGCCATGCGCAGTTTGGCGAACGACAGGTTCAGGCGGTCGATGGCGTTGATGATGAAGGCCAGCATCAGATAAGGCATCAGACGCCAGATAACTTTGGAGTAGGTGCGTTTCAGCTCGGCTGCAGCGACGGAAGTCGCCGGGAAGGAGGGTATGGCGTCGCTCATTGAAGCGCTCCTGGGTTGCCCGATTATTGTTGTAGTGGCGCCGCGGTGGGCTGTTCAGGCGAGTATAAGGAGGTGTTGCCAGGGCAATGTTCCGGATTCGGTGATGCGCTCAACGCATTGGAATACAAGGGAAATAACTTGAGGACAGTGGTCGTCGGCAGGCGGGCTCCGCGTTTGGCGACGACCACGATGTACATAGCGCTTTGTTGCTTAGAAGACCTGCTGGTAAATGGCGTGAATGTCGTCCACGGTCAACTCGCGCGGGTTGTTGCCGAGCAGGCGGGTTTGCAGGCTTGCCTCCTTTGCCAGGATCTCCAGGTCATCCTCGCTGACGCCCACGTCGCGCAGGCGCGTTGGCAGTCCCAACCGGGCTGGCAAGGCCTGCAGATGGGCGATCAGCGCCATCGCCCGTTCAAGGATTGCACCACGGCCATGGGGCAGCAGAATGTCTGCCAGCTCGGCGTACAGCGGCGCTGCGGCTTCCAGGTTGAAGCGCATCACCGGCGCCAGCACCAGCGAATTGGACAGGCCGTGAGGCACATGAAAGCGCGCACCCAATGGATAGGCCAGGGCATGCACGGCAGCGACCGGGGCATTGGCGAAGGCCATGCCGGCAAGGCAGGCGCCGAGCAGCATGTTCTCGCGCGCTTGCGCATCGGCGCCGTGGTCACACACCCGCTCCAGGTTGTCGCCCAGCAGGCGCAACGCCTCGCGGGCGAGGCAGTCGGAAATAGGGTTCTTCAGGTGTCTGGAGGTGTAGGACTCGATGGCGTGGACCATCGAATCGATGCCGGTGGCGGCGGTCACGGCCTTGGGCAGTCCCAGGGTCAGGTCGGCGTCGAGCAAGGCAATATCCGGCAGCAGGGCAGGGGAGATGACCACGTTCTTCTGGCCCTCGCCGGTGGTGATCACCGATACGGCGGTGACTTCGGAGCCGGTGCCGGCGGTGGTCGGCACCAGGATCAGCGGCAAGCGGCGGCCGTTGGTGCGCTCGATACCGTAGATATCGGCCAGCGATTCTTCGCTGCGGGCCAGCAATGCGGTCAGTTTGGCCGCATCCAGCGAGCTGCCGCCGCCAAAGCCGATCACGCAATCGGCGCTGCATTGCCAGGCCGCTTGCACCGCGTCGAGGATCACCGATTCCGGCGGGTCGGCCTGCACCTCGCTGAACACCTGCAGGGCAATGCCCTTTTCTGCGAAGCTTTTTTGCACCGGGGCCAGCAGGCCGGTAGCCCATACCCCTGAGTCGGTGACCAGCAGCACGGAGCGGTGCCCCATGGTCTGGACCTGTTCGGCCAGGCGGGCAGCGGCGCCGCGTTCGATGATGATGGAGCGGGTGGTGTTGAACAGCAGGCGGCGCGTCATGGTGTGGTGTTCCCCGTTGATAGTCCGTTGGACCGGTGGCGTCCCGTGAGGTCAGGAGCCAACAGAGTAGGGAGGCAATGACGCACAGCCCCCCTCCCTTGACGGGGGGGCAAGTCGCCAGCCGCAGCCTTGCCTACCAGGCGTAACTGCTGTGCCTCGTGCACGTCTGACCATGGCAGACCCGGAATAACCCGCTCCGGTTATCGAAAGTAATCAGGAAAATATATATAAAACAGCAAGTTACTTTGATTTTTCGAGTTCCTGAATCCGGAAATGATTTCGCCCTCAAGCCCCCTAAACTGGGCCTGCCAAACAGGCCGTTGCCGCGTAACGGTCAGGGCGCGATCGAGTGAATTCCAGGAGACTGTCCCTTGAAAAAAACAACAGAAGAACAGGTCGAGCTGCTGCTCAGCGACCCGGCAGCCCTGGTCGGGCACAGCTTGCAGGACTGGAAGCAAATGCCTGCCGAGCAGATTGATGAACTGCAACTGGCAGGTCTGAAACGCCGCTTCGGCGAAATGCGCGAGCGTATTGCGGTGCTGAAAAAACTGGCGGACGCCGAAGGCATCGAACACATCGAACAGCTGGACGACGTAGTGCCTCTGCTGTTCGAACACACCTTGTTCAAGTCGTACCCGCCATCGCTGCTGGAAAAGAACAATTTCACCGCCATCAACAAATGGCTGGGCAAGCTGGTGATACCGGCATTGGCAGAAAAAATTGCGGCCGTTGACGTCAGCGCCTGTAAAGGCCTGGACGACTGGTTCGAAACCATGGATGCGCAAATCCCGGAGTTGTGCCTGAGCCACACCTCTGGCACCTCCGGTACGCTTTCGTTTCTGCCCTGCAGCGCCCGCGAGTTTGAAAAAGCCTCCGAAGTACGCAAGCTCTACGCCTGGAACATGAGCGGGCCGGACACCCCGAACCCGGACCTGCATACCGCCTACCCGTACTACCGCAAGGGCTACCTCAGCCATCTGCGCGGCATGGGCTCGCTGGCGCGCGTGCTGCTGCCGGATGCGTCGCATTTCCACCCGGCCTATCCGTCCACCCTGTCCAGCGATGTACTGCGCCTGGGCGCCAGGCTGCGTGCCGCGCACAACAACGGCACCCTCGATCGTCTTGTGGTAGCGCCGGAGCTGCTGGCCAAGAAAAAGGCCTTCGATCAGCAGCAGGCCGAGATGCCGCAGCATCTGGCGGCGTTTTTCGATGACATCGCCAGCCGCCTCAGGGGCAAGCGCGTATACATCGGCGGCACCTGGAACCTGTTGCACAACATGGCCAAGGCCGGTCTGGAGCGCGGCCTGGAATCTGTCTTTGATCCCGACTCCTACATCATCACCACCGGTGGCGCCAAAGGTGTAGTGCCGCCGCAGAACTGGCGCGAGGAAGTCATGCGCTTTACCGGGGTGAAGATGTTGCATGAGTCCTATGCCATGTCGGAGGTGGTCAGCGGCTCGCACCTCAAATGCGAGCAAGGCAACTACCACTTCTCGCATACCGCGATTCCCTTTCTGCTCGACCCCGAGACCAGCAAACCGCTGCCGCGCCACGGGCGCCAGACCGGGCGTGCGGCGTTCTTCGATCTGGGGGCGGACATCCATTGGGGTGGTTTCATCACCGGCGACGAAGTGACCATCGAATGGGATCAACCCTGCAGTTGTGGACGCCACAGTCGCTATGTCGTCGGGGCGATCCAGCGTTACAGCGAAAAGAACGGCGGCGACGACAAGATCACCTGCGCGGCGTCCGAACAATCCCATCGTGAAGCGATGGACTTCCTCAATACTCTGGAGGGCTGAATCATGACCCACCCCATTGCGCCGATGATCATTCGTGGTCAAGTGATCACCGACAACCTGATTGAAGTGGGTGGCCGCGGCGGTGACCTGAGCTTCCTCACCCCCGATGCCAACAAGTACATCGACCAGCTGCCGCTGGGCAATCCGGCCAGGCTTGCGGATCTGTACAGCTTGAGCTTCGAGGACATTCTCGATTTCGCCGTGGCGCTCGGCGAACGCCTGGCCCTGGACAAAAACCGGTACCTGCAGGAAGCCTGCGAGCTGTCGTACCTGACTGCGCCGACCACCCCGAGCATCGTCAAGGGCTCCTACATGGGCCTGCAGCACCTGCTGTCGCGTGAGTTGATCAGAGAGATGGCCGAAAGTACCGTCGGTATCAACTACCTGGAAGGCTGGGTGCCGCAAACCCTGCTCGACGGTACTCAACTTGAAGTGCGCTGCTTCGGTGCGCGTACCCTGCACATCGTCGCCGGCAACGCGGTGTCGTTGTCGCTGTGGACCATCATCCGCAACATGGTCCTGCGCAGCGATGCGATCATCAAGGCACCGTCCAATGACCCGTTCACCGCACTGGCCATCGCCCGCACCATGGTCGACATGGCCCCCGACCATCCGCTGACCAAACACCTGAGTGTCGCCTACTGGAAAGGTGGCGACGAGGCGTTCGAGCAGCGTCTGTACCAGCCGCAGAACCTCGAGAAAATTGTCGCCTGGGGTGGTTTTGCTTCGATGAAGCATGTCACTCGCTACATCCAGCCCGGCCTGGAACTGATTTCCCTGGACCCCAAACGCAGCGCCAGCATCATCGGCAAAGACACTTTCGACAGCGAGGCGAACATGCGCGAAGCTGCCGTGCGTCTGGCGGCCGATATCGGCGCGATCAATCAGAAAGGCTGTGTCTGCGCGCGCGTGGTGTACGTGCAGAGCGGCACGGATGAGCAAGGGCTGGAGCGCCTTAACGTCTTTGGCCAGTATGTCTACGAGGCCATGCTCGGCTTGCCCAACACCCTCAGTACCACGCCCAAGCGTTATGACCAGGGCCTGAAAGCCCATGTCGATGCGCTGCGCCTGGATGACGAGTGGTACAAGGTCATTGGCGGCAAGGCCGGTGAGGGCGCAATCATCTGTTCGCAGCTACCCGAGCCGGTGTCGTTTGCCGCCAGCCTCGATGACCGTACCGCCAACCTGGTGCCGGTCGATGACTTGAGCGAAATGATGAACGCGGTCGATGCCTACACCCAGACCGTCGGTGTCTATCCGGAAAGCATCAAGGACCAGCTCAAGGACGTATTGCCGCTCTACGGTGCGCAACGCATCGTCTCGCTGGGTTATGCCGCGGCGATGAAATTTGCCGCACCACAGGACTCCATCGAGCCGATGCGGCGCATGGGTAAATGGATCTCCAACCAGATCGCCGCGCCGGAAACCAGCGCCGCACCCTGGCTGCGCCCGTCGATCTCGTAAATACACCGACATTCCCCGTTGTGGGAGCGGGCTTGCCCCGCGATAGCGATCTTCCTGTCACATCGCATCGCGGGGCAAGCCCGCTCCCACCGGCCAATAACTGGAGAAACCACCATGACCACTTGTATCGGCTACGGCGCCCATGAAGCCAACGCGCCGCTTGAACCTGTGCGTTTCGAGCGTCGGGTGCTGCGTGACGACGATGTCGCCATCGACATCGACTACTGCGGCGTCTGCCATTCCGACATGCACTACGTGCACAACGACTGGAACACCACACGTTTTCCCTGTGTACCAGGCCACGAGATTGTCGGCCGGGTCACCGCCGTGGGCAGTGCCGTCAGCCGTTACCGTGCTGGCGATCTTGTCGCGGTCGGTTGCCTGGTCGACAGCTGCCAGCAGTGTGCGGCCTGCGAGGACCACCAGGAACCGCATTGCACCCATGGCATGACCCCGACCTATAACGGCCTGGACCGCATCAGCGGCGAAGTGACCCGCGGTGGCTACGCCCAGCACATCGTCGTGCGCGAGCAGTTTGTGCTGCGTGTGCCGCCGGCGCTGGACCCGCGCTTTACCGGCCCGCTGCTGTGCGCAGGCATCACCATGTGGACGCCAATGCGCGCGCACGGCGTCAAGGCTGGTACGCGTCTGGCGGTCATCGGCCTGGGCGGCCTGGGCCACATGGCCGTCAAGCTTGGCGTTGCGCTCGGCGCCGAGGTTACGGTGATCACCACCTCGCCCGGCAAGGCTGATGATGCCCGCGCACTCGGCGCCCATCATGTGCTGTTGTCCGGCGAGCCGCAGGCGATGAAAGCGGCGGCCAGCAGTTTTGACCTGGTGCTCGATACCATCCCGCGCCGCCACAACGTCAACCCCTACCTGATGCTGCTGGCCCGTAACGGCACGCTGGTGCTGGTGGGTGCGCTGGAGCCGCTGGAGCCTATTCATGGTGCATTGCTGGCGGTCAACAACCGCTCGATTGCCGGTTCGTTGATCGGTGGCCTGCAACAGACCCAGGAACTGCTGGACTTCTGCGCTGAGCACCAGGTGCTGCCGAGCTGCGAGATGATCGAGATTCAGGACATCAACCAGGCCTTCACGCGCATGCACAACAATGATGTGAAGTACCGTTTCGTGATCGACATGGCGTCGCTCAAATCCGTCGATATCCAGGACGCGGGGGAGAGCGCAAGGTAAAAAACTACACAGCTGCGCAGCCTTCTCTCGGGGGCTATGCATTGGTTCTGGCGGCGCATACACGCAAAGACTCCGTACTATCGCCGCCTTGAACGACTCCACTCACACCATTGCCTGTCGCCCACTCACCACCTGACCCTGACCCCGAGGTTGCCAATCACCCCGTTCAAATCATTGTCATCGACATCGCTGCTGTAGTCGGCGCTGACGAACAGGGCCACTTTGGGGGTAACGCGCGCCACCAGGCCCAGGCCCAGTTCAACGGTGGTGGAGTTACGCCCGCTGCTGATCTTGTCGACCTTGTCCAGGCTGACGGTGTCGGCGTTGGAAAAGTCGTGCCAGACGTTGGTACGCAGGAAGGGTTCGATGGGCATGCCGCGAACGTTGTAGCGCGCAGACAATTTGGCACCGACCCGGCCAGTCCAGTTTGGCTGTTGGTCGAAGGCTTGCTGGGTGTCGGTCTGGGTCTGGCTGCCGGGGAAGTACTGTTGGTTGATCAATTGCGCTTGCGGCTCGATCGTCCAGTTGGCGCCCAGGCTGATCGGGTAGCCACCTTCAACCGACAGGGTCAGCGCATGCCCGTCGCCATCCAGGCGCTGGCCGTTTTCGCTGCGGCCGTTGACGTCGAAACGGGTGCCCATGGCCACCGCATCCAAGTGCCAGCCCTGATCGTGGGTCATGCTCCAGTACATACCCAGGCTTTCACCTTCGAGGCTGACGTTGGATTTTCTGTCGCCGACCAGGGGTTTGCGCATACCGTCGAAGCCACTGTGCAGGCTGCTGTGACCGACGAAAAAACCGGCACGGTGAGTATTGCCGCTGCTGGTTTCACGGATAAACAGGTCCGGGCTGATCTGCAGGCTCTGGTTGTTGAGTTCCAGGCGCGAGGGCGCCGGTGCACCGTTTCTGATGGGGGTCGGAAAGAATGCGGCCCACTGGCTGGCGATGGTGCCAGAGGCTGACGAAGCATTGCGCTCGGCCAGGCGCTCGGAGAACGCGCTGAGGGTGTTCAGGCCCAGGCCACCGGCATGGACCGGCGTCAGCGAGAGCGCCGGCAAAGTCTGTACCTGCGCTTGCACCAGGGTGTTGTACGGGTCGTTATCCTCCAGGCCCAACGCATGGGTTTCCAACGGGGTTGCAAGAAGCAGCGACGTGGAAACCGCATAGAAAACATACTCAAAGCCAGCAGGATTCAGAGTTTTTTTCATGGCGGATCTCCTCTGTTATAACAGCCAAGGATTCTGGCCTGATGTCACGGGCTGTAAGGCAAAACCAGAGGGCGACCCAAACCAGCAAGACCGGTCTCTTTCGCGCGCTGAAAGGCGCGAGCTAGAGGCCCGGAAAGGAGTCTTGCAATGCTGCATTACATGTAGCTAAGGAGAGGAGTGGGCGTGCGTCAAGAATGTGTTAAGCAACACTTGTCAAGCTATTGGGTCGGGCAATTTGCTGAAATTAAACAATTATTTACATTCGATAGTCGTGATGGCGATTTCAGCCAAAGTGGCTATGCCGAATCATTGCTAAAGCTGCACTTCAACCGCCAGCGGCAGATGATCGGACAGATGACTCCAGGGCTTGTTACCCAGGATCCGAGGCGCATGGCTGTTGGCATTGCGCAGGTAGATACGGTCCAGGCGCAGCAATGGCAAGCGTGCCGGGTAGGTCCGCGCCAGCAGGCCGTGGTGACGCTCGAATGCTTCATGCAGACCCCGGTGCAGGCCCAGGGTGCGGTTGCCGTGCAGCTTCCAGTCATTGAAGTCACCGGCAATGATCACCGGGGCGCCAGCGGGCAGTGAGTCGAGCAAGCGGCGCAGCAACTGCAACTGCTTTTGCCGATGGCTTTCCAGTAGCGACAGGTGCACGCAGACGGCGTGCACGTGAGGCTGGCCAGGCACATCCAGCACGCAGTGGAGCAGGCCGCGGCGCTCGGGGCCGGTGATCGAGACGTCGAGGTTGCGGTGTTCGATGATCGGGTACTTGGACAACAGTGCATTGCCGTGGTGGCCATTGGGGTACACGGCATTGCGCCCATAGGCAAAGTCGGCCCACATGCTGTCGGCGAGGAACTCGTACTGCGAGGTGTGCGGCCAACCGGTGTGGCGCGCGGCGTGGCGGTCATGGCTGCCGAGCACTTCCTGGAGAAACACGATGTCGGCCTGGGTGCTGCGCACCGCCTCGCGCAGTTCGGGCAGGATATAGCGGCGGTTGAAGGCGGTGAAACCCTTGTGGGTGTTGACGGTCAGTACCTGCAGCCGGCGCACGGCCGGCGCCGTCTGGGTGCTTGCAAGGAGAGTGGCGTCCGGTTCGAGTTTCACGGTTGCTCCTGATGACCAAGCCTACTGCATGGGACCGGACCTGAAGGTGTCAGTTCCCGCTGTTCAACTGTCGTCTTCGGGTTGCAGCTCCAGCAGTACCAGCGAACGTCCCTGCACCTGCAACGGGCTGTCGAAGCCATGCCGTTCACCCTTGCGCAATTGTGGTCGATCGGTATCGATCAGGCAGTTCCAGTGTTGCCCCTCAGGGACCTGTGGCAGGGTGAAGGCCAGCGTGTCGTGATGGGCATTGACGATCAGCAATAAGGTGGCATCCGCCCCCGGGCGCGGGATACCGCTGACCTGGGCGCGACCATCCATCAACATGCCCAGGCAACGGCCCTGGCTGTCATGCCATTGCTCGACACTCATCTCGCTGGCGTCTGGCGCCAGCCAGGTGACGTCCTTGACCCCGATCGCCTCATTGTAGTCGCCGACCAGAAAGCGTGAGCGGCGCAACACCGGGTAGGCCAGACGCAGTTTGGTCAGGCGTTTGACGAACTTGAGCAGCGCCGCGCCCTCGTCATCCAGCTGCCAGTTGACCCAACCGATTTCGCTGTCCTGGCAGTAGGCGTTGTTATTGCCGTGCTGGGTGCGGCTGAACTCGTCGCCGGCGACGATCATCGGCGTGCCCTGGGCCAGCAGCAAGGTGGCGAAGAAGTTGCGCATCTGGCGCAGGCGCAGGGCGTTGATCTCGGGATCATCGGTGGGCCCTTCGACGCCGTGGTTCCAGGAAATATTGTGGTTGCTGCCGTCTTCGTTGTTTTCGTCGTTGTCTTCGTTGTGCTTGTCGTTGTACGAGACCAGATCGCGCAGGGTGAAGCCATCGTGAGCGGTGACGAAATTGACCGAGGCATAGGGCCGCCGCCCGCGACGGTTGAACAGTTCGCCAGATGCGGTCATGCGCGCGGCGAAGTCGGCCAGCTGGCCTTCATCGCCTTTCCAGAAGGCGCGCACGGTGTCGCGGAAGCGGTCGTTCCATTCGGCCCAGCCGGGGGCGAAATTGCCCACCTGATAGCCACCGGGGCCGCAGTCCCAGGGCTCGGCAATCAGCTTGACCTGGCTGAGCAGCGGGTCCTGGCGACAGGCCACAAGAAAGCTGTGACGCTCGTCGAAGCCTTCGTGGTAACGGCCAAGGATGGTTGCCAGGTCGAAGCGAAAACCGTCCACATGCATCTCGCCGGCCCAATAGCGCAGCGAGTCGGTGACCAGTTGCAGTACGCAGGGGTGGCTCAGGTCCAGGGTGTTGCCGGTGCCTGAATCGTTGATGTAAAAGCGCTTGTCGTCGGGCCTGAGCCGATAGTAGGAGGCGTTGTCGATGCCACGCATGGACAGGGTCGGGCCCAGTTCATTGCCCTCGGCGGTGTGGTTGTAGACCACATCGAGAATCACCTCCAGGCCGGCATTGTGCAGGTGCGCGACCATCTCCTTGAACTCGGCGATCTTGCCGTTGGCCAGGTAGCGCGGATGGGGGGCGAAGAAGGCGATGCTGTTGTAGCCCCAGTAGTTGTTCAGGCCTTTTTGCAGCAAGTGCTGGTCGTTGACGAAGGCATGGATCGGCAACAGCTCGATGGATGACACCCCCAGCTGCTTTATGTGCTCGAGCAACTCGTCGCACATCAGCCCGGCAAAGGTGCCGCGGTTACTTTCCGGCACTGCCGGATGGCGCATGCTGATGCCGCGCACATGGGCTTCATAGAGGATGGTGCGGTCCCAGGGCACGCCGACACGCTGGTCGCGGCCCCAGGTGTAGGCCGGGTCGATGACCTTGCACTTGGGCACGAACGGAGCACTGTCGCGCTCATCGAAACTGAGGTCGCCATCGGCGTGGCCAATGGTGTAGCCGAACAGCGCTTCGGACCATTTCAGACTGCCCACCAGTTGTTTGGCGTAAGGGTCGATCAGCAGCTTGTTGGGGTTGAAACGGTGGCCGTTCTGCGGCTCATAGGGGCCGTGTACACGGTAGCCGTAGATCTGTCCGGGATGGGCATCGGGCAGGTAACCGTGGAAAATTTCGTCGGTGTATTCCGGGAGCTCGATACGTTCGAGTTCAACCTCGCCGCTGGCGTCGAACAGGCACAGCTCGACCTTGGTGGCATGGGCGGAGAACAGCGCGAAGTTGACCCCCAGGCCGTCCCAGGTGGCGCCCAGCGGGAAGGGCAGGCCTTCACGGATTCGCGAGGGTTCGACGGCAGGGGCGGGCTTTTTCATGGGGCTCCTTGATCGGTTGGGTTAATCGCGGGGCAAGCCCGCTCCCACAGTTCACACCATTGCTCTGTGGGAGCGGGCTTGCCCCGCGAAAAAGGATCATGCAACCGGCGGTTTCTTCGGCGTCCGCGGTTTTTTCACCGCCGCCGGTTTGCTCGGCGGTGACGCCGGTGCAGCCGGTTTGGCCCTGGCCTTGCGCGGCGTCGCCTTGGGCGCCAGGGCTTCGGCTTCGGCGAGTTTGCGTGCCATTTCCCAGTGCCGGGACTCCTGGCCTTCGGGCTTACCCTCCGATTCCCAGATCTGGTAGGCGAACTCTCGAACACGTTTTTCTTCGATACTCATCTCGACGCTCCTGAGGGTTTAGGCATGATCAATCAACAGGTTGACCGGAAACTCCTTGAGTGCAGCGCTGAGTAACAGCTCCTTTGAGGCTGTGACTACGCTGCTGGCAAAAAGTCCCGAGCAATGGGCAGGTGACAAGGCGAACGGCAACAGCAGCCGGGTATCTTCCCAGTGCTGCGGTGCAATCAACGGAACCGGGGTATCACCAAGCAAGCCACAGGCCAGGCGCGGCACAATCACGATCGCTCGCGCAGCGTCACCGATCCGGGCGAAGGCCAGCACCTTGGCGGCGTGTCTACCCTGCACCTGCAGTGGCAGATAGCGGCCCTGGCTGAACAGTTCGGGGTACTGCTGGCGCTGTTCCAGCACCTGGCTGATCAGCGCCTGTTTGATCCGGCCGTTGCGCCAATCCTGGAGCAGCTGCGTCGTGTTGGTGCTGTCGTCCAGCGCCTGGCGCCGGGCAGCAAAGTCCACGGCGCGACGGTTGTCCGGATCGACCAGGCTCAGGTCCCAGAACTCATTGCCCTGGTACAGGTCGGGCACCCCGGGGACGGTCATGCGCAGCAGGCACTGGGCGAGGCTGTTCAGGGCCCCGGCGCAGGCGATCGATTGCGCTGCCTGGGCCAGGGAATGGCGCAGTTGCTGGCACTGCGGGTCTTGCAGCAGGCCATGGGTGAAGGCCTGGCACGCGTGTTCGTAGGCTTCGTTCGGCACGCTCCAGCTGCTGCGTAGTTTGGCTTCGCGCAGGGCCTTGCGTTGCCATTGCAACAGTCGCTCGGCATAGGCCTGCAGCGCCAGCGGATCGCTTTCGTTCAGGTCCAGGGGCCAGCTGCCCAGCAAGGTCTGGTACAGCAGCCATTCATCACCCGCGCTCGGCGCCATGCCATCGGCCAGGGTGCTGCGCAGCGGCGCGGCCAATTCACGCCAGTGCTCGACCCGGCTGACGAACCAGCGACTGCGTTCGCTCAACACCGCCAGGCGCGCGCGGTTGTCTTCACCACGCTTGTGGTCGTGGGTGGCGGTACACAGCAGGTTGTGCGGGAACTGTTGCAGGCGCTGCTCACAGGCCTGGTGAAAGGCTTCGGGCGGTGCGCTGAACTGCTCGGCATCGAAGCCCACGTCATTGCGCGAAAGCAGCAACGCCGAGCGGTAGAAGGCGGTGTCTTCGACGGCTTTGGCGGCTGTTGGCGCGGTCAGCTGCTGAAAGCGGATGCAGGCATGGCGCAGGTGTTTACGCGACGGGCCGGGTGGCAGGCTGCGCCAGGGTTGGCCGCCGAGCCAGCGCTGCAGGGCATCGAGCACCGGCCAGTCGCCTTCGCTGAGGTTTTGCCGGGCAGCCGCCATGGCGTGGCTGAAGAACGGCAGATCTTCGGCGCTGCGTCCGCCAGCATGCAGGTAAGTGCGGTACACCGGGTAATGCTCGACCAGCGCCTGCAGCGCCCGGCGAATCGCGCCCAGGGTCAGGTCGCGGCTCATCAGGTCGTCGCGGGCGACCTGCAACAACGCCTGGGCAACCGATTCGAAATCCCCGGCCAGGCTAGTGCTGAGCACCTGCTGGCGGGCCAGGCGTAGTTCTTCGGCAAAGGCCGGGCGCTCACTGAGGGCACTCCAGGCTTCGTTGAGGATGTCTTCGCCCTCCGGGTCATGCTGCAACAGGCTGACCTGGTTCATGAACTCGTAGCCGGTGGTGCCATCCACCCCCCAGTCACGGTGCAATTGCTCGTTGGCGCCGAGAATCTTCTCGACATAGATCGGCAGGTGCTCCAGCGCCGCATTCAGCGGGCGCTGAGCCAACAGGGTATCGACGCGCCGGCGCAGTTTGCGGCAATAACCACGCGGATCGGCCAGGCCGTCGATGTGATCGATGCGCAGGCCATCGACCAGACCGGTGCGGATCAGCTCGAAAATCTTCTGGTGAGTGGCTTCGAACACCTCGCTACGCTCGACCCGCAGGCCGGCCAGCTCGTTGATGTCGAAAAAGCGCCGCCAGTTGATGTCATCGGCGGCGGTACGCCAGCTGGCCAGGCGATAGGCCTGCTGTTCGAGCAGGTGGTGCAGGCGTTCGAAGCCTGTTGCTGTGCGCCCGTCAAAGGCATCGAGCAGGCTGTCGAGCGAAACTTTTGCGGCCAGCGCCTGCAATTGCTGGTGCAGCAACACGGCCTTGTCGGCGGCTTGAGCCTCGCTGTGCAAAGCCTCAAAGCGTTTGCCCAGGGCGTGCACTGCAGGGTGCTCGCTCAGGCAGAGGATCTGTCCGTAATCGGCCGGGCAGACAGGAAAGCGCTGCTCATGGTGACGGATGTGGAAGCTGCCATCGCTGGCCTGGAAGCTCAACGGGATGTCGCCGGCCTGCAAGGCTGCACCGTAGTCACTGGCGAGAAACGGCAGCAGCAGCTGGCCTTCGAGCAAGGGATCGCTGGAGTGCCACTGGATATCGAAGAACGTGCTGTAGCGGCTGCGCCGGCCCCAGCTCAGCAGGTCTTGCCACCAGGGGTTGTTGCTGCCGACCGCCATGTGGTTGGAGACGATGTCGAGGATCAGGCCCATGCCATGCAGGCGCAACGCCGCCACCAGTCTGATCAGTGCCGCTTCGCCACCGAGTGCCGGGTTGACGCGGGTCGGGTCGATCACGTCGTAGCCATGCAGCGAACCAGGCTGCGCACTGAGCAGCGGAGAGGCGTACAGGTGGCTGATGCCCAGCCGGGCGAAGTAGGGCACCAGCGCCAGCGCGTCATCGAGGGTGAAGCCGGCATGAAACTGCAGGCGCAGCGTGGCATTCAGGCTGATCAACGGTCGCGCTCCCAGGCCTGCTCACGGGCCTGGGCCAGAAGCTCCAGGCGCCTCGCGGCATCGGTATCGTCCAGCAATGTGGTGGCCGGCAGGGAAAAGCGTCGGCGCCAGTTGGGATGGCCGTCGATGGTGCCGGGCAGGTTGGGTTGTTCGTCGATGCCCAGCAGGTCTTCCAGCGGAATCAACACCAAGGGCGCGCGGGTATGTCCCAGATAACGGACGCAGGCGTCGATCAGGCTGTCAGGGTCGGGTTGTACCGCGTAATTGTGCTCAAGGGTCTGTTGCAAACCCTGACGTTCCTGCTGGCGGAGGTCGCGCCAGTGCCGTTCGCTGGTGGCGTCGATCAGCGCCAGGCGCTGGTTCCAGTCGATGTCGCGGGCCTGCAGCCAGCCGGCCAGAGGCGGCAGGTCATGGGTGCTGGAGGTGGCCAGGGCGTTATCGGGCCAGTCGAGGATGGGCTTGAAGTGTCCGGGGCGCTCTTGCTCGAATTGCAGTATGCGCATGCCGAGAATCGCCCGTTGGGCGAGTTTTTCCCGTAGCCCTTCGGGCACGGTGCCGAGGTCTTCACCCAGCACGATGGCCCGGTGGCGCACGGACTCCAGGCACAGCAAGCGCAACAGGTCGTCCAGCGGATAGTTCAGGTAAGCGCCTTCGCTGGCATGCGCGCCTTGGGGAACCAGCCACAGACGCTGCAGGCCCATGACATGGTCGATGCGCAAGCCGCCGGCATGGGCAAAATTGGCCCGTAGCATTTCAATGAAGGCGCGATAGCCATTGCGCCGCAAGCCCTCGGGTGAAAAGGCGCAGATACCCCAGTTCTGCCCCGCGCGGTTGAGGGCATCGGCGGGGGCACCGACATTGAGCCCGGCCAGCAGTTCATCCTGACGGCTCCAGGCCTGGCTGCCGGCACCGTCGGCACCGACCGCCAGGTCCGCGATCAGGCCGATGGCCATTCCATGGCTGCGGGCGGCGTCCTGAGCACGTTGCAGACTGCGTTCGATCATCCATTGGCAGAAGGCATGAAACTGGATCTGCTGTGCATTCTGTTCGGCAAAAACACGCACCTCGGGGCTGTGCGGGTCGTGCCAGGCAGCGGGCCATTGCCGCCAGTCCTGGCTTATCCCCCCAGCTTGCTCCTGCAGTGCTTCAAAACAGCAGTGTTGCTCAAGGGCAATGCCGGCCTGTTCACAGTAGCTGTCGAAATCGGCCCGAAGCGGATCATCGCCGTCGATGAAGTCTTCAAACAGCAGGCGTAGCAGCTGGTAGCGTGCAGCCGCAGCCGTGGGCCAGTCGATCAAGGGTTGCTGTTCGAGCTGCTGGAGTTGTTCCTCCAGCCCCAGGGTCTCGATCGCCATACGCACGGCGCGTTCACCCAACAGGGCGGCAGGGCTGGCGTACACGCTGTTGAGCCACAGGCGGCTGGACGGCGAATACGGACTGTAGCGCCGGGTATCGCTGGCGAACATGGCGTGCAGCGGGCTGATGGCCAAGGCATCGGCACCACGCTCGGCGGCGCTGCGGGCTAGTTGCTCCAGCGCCAGGCAGTCGCCGAAACCGCCATCACCGTTACGGCGCAGGCTGTAGAGCTGGGCGCTGATACCCCAGCACCGGGGTGTCGGGGTGTTCAGGGCGTCCTGCAGGCTGAAGCAGCGTGTCGGGGTGACGGCGAGGGTGAAGTGCCGGTCGCCGATCTCTACGCGGTGATAACCGATCGGTAGCCCGGCGGGGAACGCACTGTGGTCGTCCAGTTGCAGTTGTAGCTCGGTGCCGTCTTCTTGCTGCACTCGGCACGGGCTGGCTGCGGGAAAGTACGCCGACAGATCCAGCGCCTGTTCCACATCGACGGTAAACAGTGGCGGCAAGTGCCGGGCATCATGGGCAACCTTGAGTGCGTGCAGGCTGGCGCTGATCTGTTGGGCATCGTCGGCCGGATGCCCAAGCCCGGCCAGGACCTGGCGCAAGGCAGTATCACTGACGCGTTGCGCGCGGCCGTTGGTATCAATCCAGTCCACGGTGATACCCGCCAGTTCGGCCAGTTGCTGCAGAAGTGCATCAGTCATGGGCAGGCTCCGGCGTAAGGGGGGGAAGCAGGCTGACGAGGGCGGAATAAGCGCCCAGTTGATTGCGGCCCAAAGGGGCGTCTGTACAGAAGTAGAGGTGTGTCGAGGCTTCGGGCAGCTGGCAAGGCACGGCGCTCGCAGCGAGGTTCAGGTCGATGCGCAGCTCGCGGCCGTCGGCCAGACGCCAGCGGGCGGTCAGTGCCTTGTCGGCAATCACCTCGGCGCCCAGTGCACGGCAACCGGGCAGTTGTGCAGTGATGTGTTGTTGACGCAGGTGCAACAGCTGTTGGTAGAGCGCCTGCCACGTTGAGTGTGGGTCGTCAGGCACCTGCGGGCGCGAATCGGTGTAGGTGGCCAGGGCGTTCGGGTCGGGGATTGCCGCCCTTTGGCCGGCGTCGGCGTAGGCCTTGAATCCGGCAAACTCGGCCCGGCGTCCTTCGCGCACGGCATCGGCCAGGGCATCGTGGTGGTCGGTAAAGAACAGGAACGGCTGCTCGCTGCCCCATTCTTCGCCCATGAACAGCAGCGGGATCATCGGTGACAGCAACAGCAGGGTGGTGGCGGCACGCAGTGCCTGCGGCGGGCAGAGCCGGGTCAGGCGCTCGCCCCGGGCACGGTTGCCGACCTGATCGTGGTTCTGCAGGAACAGGACGAAGGCGCTGGGCGCCAGGTGAGCGCTGGGTTCGCCACGGGGACGGCCTTTGCGGTCAGGCTCACCCTGAAAGACGAAACCCTGGCTCAGGCACCTGGCCAGCTTGTGTACGGTCGCCCGGCTGTAGTCGGCATAGTAGGCTTCATCTTCCCCGGTCAGCAGCACATGCAAGGCGTTGTGGCCGTCATCGTTCCACTGTCCGTTGAACACCCCTTCGAGCAAACTCGCCTGATTGTGCTCATTTTCAATTGTCAGCCAGACGTGTCTACCCGCCGCGATGGTCCGACGCACAAGTTGGCTGAATGTATGGAGAAAATCCGCATCATCAATGGCGTGCACCGCATCCAGGCGCAAGCCGTCGAAGCGGTAGTCGTGCAGCCACATCAATGCATTTTCGATAAAGAAGTCACGCACCTGGCGGCGACGAAAGTCGATGGCGGCGCCCCAAGGGATACTCCGCTCCTGATGAAAGAACGCGCTTGCATAGTGATGGAGGTAATTGCCGTCCGGGCCGAAGTGGTTGTAGACCACGTCCAGCAGCACCATCAGCCCATGCCCATGGGCTTGGTCGATCAACTGGCAGAGTTGCTCCGGTGTGCCGTAACTGTGTTGCGGGGCGAAAGGCAGCACGCCGTCATAGCCCCAGTTGCGGTTACCGGGGAACTGGCCAAGGGGCATCAGTTCGATGGCCGTCACACCGAGTGCCGCCAGCCGTGGCAATTGTTCGATCACCTGGGCATAGCCACCCATGAGGCCGACGTGGACTTCGTAGATCACCGCTTGATGCCAGGGCCGGCCTTGCCAATGACGGTGCTGCCACGGGTAGGCAGCAGGATCGACGACCTGGCTGGGACCGTGCACGCCTTCGGGTTGAAAGCGCGACGCCGGGTCGGCCACCTGCAGTTCGCCGTCGATGCAATAGCGATAGCGACTGCCAGCCGTCGCCGGCCACCGCCCTTGGAACCAGCCATCGGCCCCGCGCTGCAACGGCAGGCGCCGGTCGGGCAGCAGGCAGACCTCGACGCTGTGGGCATCGGGTGCCCACAGCGCGAAGCGCACGGTGTTGCTGTCGAGCATCACGGCCCCGTGGGTCGCGAATTGATCTGACCTCAAGGGCATACCTGCCACCTCGTGCTCAGCGTCCTGTCACCTGCGCCCGCTCGACCAGTTCCTCGTACAACCGCGCATAGGGTTCCACCGCCTGGCACCAGTTGAACGGCTGGGTCATGGCCAGGCAGCGCATGGCGCCCAGCAGGTCCTTTTTGCCGTACACATAGAAGGCCCGGCTGAGCGCTTCGCGGTAGCTTTCGACCGTGGACTCGTCGAACAGAAAGCCGGTGACACCGTTTTCAATGGTGTCGGCCAGGCCACCGGTGTTGCGCGCGACCGGCAGCGAGCCGAAGCGTTGCGCATACATCTGGCTCAGGCCACAAGGCTCGTAGCGCGACGGCATCAGCAGAAAATCGCTGCCGGCGAACATGCGCCGGGCATCGGTCTCGTTAAAGCCGATACGCACGCCGATCTGGCCGGGGTGACGCAGGGCCAGTTCGCGCATGGCCTGTTCTTCTTCCGGCTCGCCACGCCCGATGATCGCGATCTGGCCACCCTGGCTGACAATGTAGTCGGCCACCCCCAGCGTCAGGTCCAGACCTTTCTGGTAGACCAGGCGGGAGACCACGGCAAACAGCGGCCCGGTGGAAGGTTTGAGCTCGAACAGCTCGCGCACCTGACGGCTGTTGACTGCCTTGCCGTCCCAGTCATTGAGGCTGAAGGGGTGAGCCAGGTGCGGGTCGCTGGCCGAATCCCAGCTTTCGTCGATGCCGTTGGGGATGCCACTGAGCAGGCCTTGTTGCGCCTTGCTGCCGAGAAATCCGTCTAGACCGCAGCCGAAGGCCGGGGTGGTGATTTCCCGGGCGTAGGTAGCGCTGACCGTGGTGATATGGCTGGAGTAGGCAAGACCGGCCTTGAGGAACGACAGCTTGCCGTAGAATTCCATACCTTCCTGCTGCAGGGCATGGGCGGGAATCGCCAGTTCCGGGCAGCAGGCGCGGCTGACCACGCCTTGATAAGCCAGGTTGTGAATGGTGAACAGGGTAGGGGTTTGCAGGCCGCGCCAGTGCATGTAGGCCGGTGCCAGGCCAGCGGGCCAGTCGTGGGCGTGCACCAGGTCGGGCTTCCAGTGCACCATACCTTCACCGGCAGCGATCTCGGCGGCCGCCAGGCCCAGGCGGGCGAAGCGAATGTGATTGTCCGGCCAGTCACGACCGTTGTTGGCACCATAGGGAGTGCCCTCGCGTTGATACAGTTCCGGGCAGATCAGCACATAGATGACCAGGCCGTCGGCCAGGTCCATGCGCCCGATCTTGCACGGCGGCAATGCCGCATGACCGCCCAGCTCACCGACCAGGTGAATGGGGTTTTCGCTTTCCAGTACCTGCGGGTAACCGGGGATCAACACGCGTACATCATGCAGGTGACGCATTGCTCGCGGCAGGGCGGCGGATACGTCGCCCAGGCCGCCGGTCTTGACCAGGTCAGCGATTTCCGAAGTGACGAACAAGACTTTGCGCTTGTTCGGATTGTGCCGGGAATCGGCGCCGGGTGCCTTGGCTGTCGTGTTGAAGTCCGTGCTCACAGGCGCACGGTTGTCCGGGGTGAAATGCTCTACATGAGGTTCGACAGCGGCACTGATCATACTTCTCTCCGTCCCTATGTGGCGGGTGTGGGCACCCGTTGTTGTGTGTCTGCCAAGCGTCTCTCTGTGTGTGGAAGCAACCTTGCGATCCATGCCCGTAAACCTTGCGCGCAAGCGCTACGCGATGCGGCGATCCAGCCGACGGCGTGGTGAAGCGAAATGGGGTATTTAGGCTTCGCCCGGATGTCCGGAAACGTAGGCCTCATAACTTGCTGACCTACTGCGATTTCAGAAAGTTCGACTTATTTCTGTCGTATTTTCCGGACAATCTCGTGGCCGAATACTGAGTGTAGGAGAGAAATTGTGAAAAATGTGACCCGCTGGTCACTTTACTTTCGCTCAGTGCCATACCGTACAATCGCCGGGCTGTCTCGGCGCTTGCTGGGCGGCACTTTTTGATTAGCCTTGAGGATGACAATGGACGTCGAACAGATCCTGGTGCTGCAAGCCAGCTACAGCAACCCGATGCATGCCGAGGCAATTGGCCTGGTGCTCGACCACTATGCGCGTGACCCCATGGGCGGCGGCCAACCACTCGACCCACAACTGCTTGCGCAATTACCGCAAGAGCTGGCCAGGCGGCCGCATGCGTTCAGCGTCCTGGCCTTTGTCGATGGCCAGCCAGCGGGGTTGGTGAACTGTTTCGAAGGATTCTCGACCTTTGCCTGCCGACCGCTGGTGAACATCCATGACGTGTCGGTGGTGCTCGCACATCGCGGTAAGGGCCTGAGTCACAAGATGCTGGCCAAGGTCGAGGAAATCGCCCGCCAGCGTGGCTGCTGCAAACTGACGCTGGAAGTGCTCGAAGGCAACCCGGCGGCTCAGGGCAGCTACCGCGGATTCGGTTTCGAGCACGCCTGTTTCGATCCGGCCTATGGCGCCATGCAGTTCTGGAGCAAAGCGCTTTAGACAGTCGTACAGATTGCTCAGGCGGGGGTAGCTGGGTTGCCCGCCTGGGCCTGCTGTAACTGTTGGCTCAACTGCGCCACTTGCTGCTGGAGGCGGTCGCGTTCTTCGCGCAAGCGGCGCAATTCATCCCGGTGTACCGTCACATAGAGGGTCTGGGGCGGCATTTTCGGTAGAAGGGTGGCCATTGCATACCTCGCGAAGGGCTGGGATTCGTTACAAGCGTAGCCGCTCGGTCGGGCGCGATTCTGAATTCTTTTCGCCGGTATGGGAACTTTTTTGTTTCGCGCTGTCTTGCCGCTTGTCGTTGAACCAGGCAGACGCAGGCTGGACTAACCTTGAAGGCCTGAACGGTCCATTTTCAACAGTCATGGGAGCATCGGCACATGCAACTGGGAATCGTGGGACTTGGCCGCATGGGCGGCAATATTGCAAGACGCTTGATGCGCGGCGGCCATAGTACGGTGGTGCATGACCGCGACCACAGTGCCGTGAAAACGCTGGAGGAAGAGGGCGCCAATGGCGCGCACGACCTTGGCGCGCTGGTGGCCAAACTGAAAAAGCCGCGAGCGGTCTGGGTGATGCTGCCCGCCGGCGAGCCGACCGAGCAGACCATCGCTCAGCTGGCAGACATGCTCGACGCCGACGATGTGATCATCGATGGCGGCAACACCTTCTACAAGGACGACATCCGCCGCGCCGCGGACCTGGGCAAACGTCAGTTGCACTACATTGATGTCGGCACCTCGGGCGGTGTCTGGGGTCTGGAGCGTGGTTACTGCATGATGATCGGTGGCGAGAAAGCAGTCGTCGAGCGCCTCGATCCACTGTTCGCCACCCTCGCTCCCGGCGTCGGCAGCATTCCCCGCTACCGCGTCCGCCACGGCCCGGCCGGGCGTGCCGGACAGGCTAGCATCCATGCCGGTCCCGCCGGTGCCGGGCATTATGTGAAGATGATCCATAACGGCATCGAGTACGGCTTGATGCAGGCCTATGCCGAAGGCTTCGACATTCTCAAGAGCAAGGGCAGCGAGGCCTTGCCGGTCGAGCAGCGCTTTGATCTGGATGTCGCCGAGATCGCCGAAGTCTGGCGCCGCGGCAGCGTGGTCACCTCCTGGTTGCTGGATTTGACCGCTGACGCGCTGGTCGCCGACCCGCAGCTCGGTGGCTACAGCGGCTCGGTGGCCGACAGTGGCGAAGGCCGCTGGACCATTGATGCCGCAGTGGAGCAGGCGGTTCCCGTACCGGTGCTGTCCAGCGCCTTGTTCGCCCGCTTTCGCTCACGCCAGCAACAGGGCACCTATGCCGACCGGATGCTCTCGGCCATGCGCTTTGGCTTTGGTGGTCACGTCGAGAAGAAAGCCGAATGAGCCATACTCCGATCGAAGCTGCGCCACCTTGCACCCTGTTTCTGTTCGGCGCCAATGGCGACCTGGTCAAGCGCCTGTTGATGCCGGCCCTTTACAACTTGAGCCGCGACGGGTTGCTGGATAAAAACCTGCGTATCGTCGGGGTGGACCACAACGCCGCCAGCGACGCCGAGTTCGCCGCACGCCTGGAAGCCTTCATGCGTGAGCGCGACAAAGCCAGCCAGGGCGCCAACTGTCTGGATGAAAAGCACTGGAGCCGGCTGGCCAAGCGCATCGGTTACCAGACCGGTGACTTCCTCGACGACGCCACCTATCAGGCCATTGCCCGGCGCATTGAGAAGAACCCCAGCGCCAATGCGGTGTTTTATCTGGCTACCTCACCACGCTTTTTCAGCGAGGTCGTCCAGCGCCTGGGCGCAGCCGGGCTGCTTGATGAAAGCACAGGCTTTCGTCGAGTGGTGGTGGAAAAACCCTTCGGCTCGGACCTGGCCAGCGCCGAGGCGCTCAACGCCTGCCTGCTCAAGGTCATGAGCGAAAAGCAGATCTACCGAATCGATCACTACCTGGGCAAGGAGACGGTGCAGAACATCCTCGTGAGCCGCTTCTCCAACGGTATCTTCGAGGCGTTCTGGAACAACCATTACATCGATCACGTACAGATCACCGCAGCCGAGACCGTCGGCGTGGAAAGCCGTGGCGCCTTCTATGACAGCACCGGCGCCCTGCGCGACATGGTGCCCAACCATCTGTTCCAGTTGCTGGCCATGGTCGCGATGGAACCACCGGCGGCATTCGGTGCCGACCCGGTGCGCAGCGAGAAAGCCAAGGTCATCGGCGCCATCCGGCCCTGGTCGAAGACCATGGCGCTGAAGAATTCGGTGCGTGGTCAGTACACCGCTGGCAAGCAAGGGCGCAAACAGTTGCCCGGCTATCGCGAAGAGCCGCGGGTCGATCCAGATAGCCAGACCGAAACCTATGTGGCGTTGAAGGTCATGATCGACAACTGGCGCTGGGTCGGTGTGCCGTTCTATCTGCGCACCGGCAAACGCATGAGCGTGCGCGACACGGAGATCGCCATCTGCTTCAAGCCGGCGCCGTATGCGCAGTTTCGCGATACCGAGGTTGAGCGCTTGCAGCCCAACTACCTGCGTATCCAGATCCAGCCAAACGAAGGGATGTGGTTCGACCTGCAGGCCAAGCGACCGGGGCCGGCGTTGGCGATGGAGAACATCGAACTGGGTTTTGCCTACAAGGACTTCTTCAAGATGCAGCCGTCGACGGGCTACGAGACCCTGATCTATGACTGCCTGACCGGGGATCAGACGCTGTTCCAGCGCGCCGACAACATCGAGAACGGCTGGCGGGCAGTGCAGCCGTTTCTCGATGCGTGGAAGGAGGGTGGGGAGGTTCAGCCCTATGCCGCCGGAGAAGATGGTCCGGCGGCGGCTGACGAGTTGCTGGCCCGCGATCGTCGGGTGTGGCACCCGATAGGGTGAGGGTGAAAAGCATCGCGGGGCAAGCCCGCTCCCACCGGGGTCTGTGGGAGCGGGCTTGCCCCGCGATAAGGGCTCTATAACCAGTAAGTCACCGCCCACCAACCCAACCCGCCCATCACTACGGTGTAAGGCAAGGCCATCCACACCATCCGCCCATACGACAGGCGAATCAGCGGCGCAATCGCCGAGGTCAGCAGAAACAGGAACGCTGCCTGGCCATTGGGGGTCGCCACGCTCGGCAGGTTGGTGCCGGTGTTGATCGCCACGGCCAGGGTCTCAAAGTGCTCGCGGCTCATATGGCCATTGAGGAACGCCTGTTTGACCTCGGTGATGTAAATGGTGGCGACGAACACGTTGTCGCTGATGGCCGAGAGCAAGCCGTTGGCAATGAACAGCATGCCCGGTTGCTGTTCAGTCGGCAGCGCCAGCACCCACTGGATCAGCGGGGTGAACAGTTGCTGGTCATGAATCACCGCAACCACCGCAAAGAACACCACCAGCAGCGCGGTGAACGGCATGGCATCCTGGAAGGCACGGCCCAGGCGGTGCTCGTCGGTGATGCCGGTGAACGCGGTGATCAGCACGATCACCAGCAAGCCGATCAGGCCCACCTCGGCAATGTGCAGGCCCAGGCCGACAATCAGGATCAGTGCGGCCAGGCCTTGTACCAGCAGCGCAGCACGTTGCTGCGAAGTACGCTGGGCATCGTCTTCAGCGGCATAGGCGGCCAGCACCTGACGCACGTTGTCTGGCAGCAGGGTGCCATAGCCGAACCAGCGCAGTTTCTCCAGCAACACGCAGGTCACCAGGCCGGCGGCCAGTACCGGCAGGGACACCGGGGCAACCTTGAGGAAGAATTCACCGAAGTGCCAGCCCATCTCGTGGCCAATCAGCAGGTTCTGCGGCTCGCCCACCAGGGTGCAGACGCCACCTAGCGCGGTGCCGACAGCACCATGCATCAGCAGGCTGCGCAGGAAGGCGCGAAACTGTTGCAGGTCGTCGCGTTGCAGTTGGGCGATGTTGTGATCGCTATCGAGGTTCGACTCTTCCCGCGGGTTG
The DNA here is from genome assembly GCF_000746525.1 of Pseudomonas alkylphenolica. Classification (NCBI taxonomy): domain Bacteria; kingdom Pseudomonadati; phylum Pseudomonadota; class Gammaproteobacteria; order Pseudomonadales; family Pseudomonadaceae; genus Pseudomonas; species Pseudomonas alkylphenolica. The sequence continues at coordinate 3,288,677 of NZ_CP009048.1, read as the reverse complement.
GTGCCCGAGGCAACCCGGTGGTACACCGAGTAGAAACCCACCGCCGCACTGATGATCACCGCGGTAACGGTCAAAGCATCGAGAAACGCCGAGAGAAAGGCCGAAAGAAAGCAGAACAGCAAGGCCAGCAACGCCTTGGAGCGCACCCCGAGAAGAATCCGCGAGAACACGAACAGCAGCAGATCCTTCATGAAATAGATGCCGGCAACCATGAACATCAGCAGCAGGATCACCGGGAAATTGTGCAGCAGCTCGTCATACAGCGCCTGGGGCGTGGTCATGCCCAGCACCAGGGCCTCGGCCACCAGCAGGCCGCCCGGCATCAACGGGTAGCACTTGAGCGCCATGCCCAGGGTAAAGATGAACTCGATCACCAGCACCCAACCGGTGACCACCGGCCCGAGGGTGATCAGCAGCAACGGGTTGAGCAACAGGAACAGGCACAGGGTGGCCTTGTACCAGCGGGGCGATTGCCCGAGGAAGTTATGGGCCAGGGCGCCGGCCAGGGAGCGGGACATGTAAATGTATCCTAATAATTCAACAGGAGCGCAAGGTGCCGGATACAGGCGTTCAGATCAAGGTAAAAGTCCCGGTTTTGGCACAAGCGCGGCCTTCGGCGATGCGGGTGCCTTGATATAGTCCTGCGATTATCCTCGCCGCCTTCAAGGAGAGCACTGTGACTGAGTACCAGGCATTCAAGGTCGAACTCAACGACAACATCGCCCACGTGCAGATCAACCGCCCGGAAAAGTACAACGCGATGAACGCGCCGTTCTGGAGCGAAATCGTCGAGATTTTCAAATGGATCGATGACACCGATGCGGTCCGCGCGGTGGTCATCAGCGGCGCGGGCAAACACTTCTCCGCCGGTATCGACCTGATGATGCTGGCGTCGCTGGCCAATGAGCTGGGCAAGGACGTCGGCCGCAATGCGCGCCTGCTGCGCCGCACCATCCTGCGTATGCAGGCCTCGTTCAATGCCGTGGACAACTGCCGCAAGCCGGTGCTGGCAGCGATCCAGGGCTACTGCATCGGTGGCGCCATCGACCTGGTCTCGGCCTGCGACATGCGCTACTGCAGCAACGACGCACAGTTCTCGATCAAGGAAATCGACATGGGCATGGCGGCCGACGTCGGTACGCTGCAGCGCCTGCCGCGTATCATCGGCGATGGCATCATGCGTGAGCTGGCCTACACCGGGCGTACGGTCGAAGCTGAAGAGGCGCAGCGCATCGGCCTGGTCAATCGGGTCTACGATGACCATCAGGCATTGCTCGAAGGAGTCTTTGCCATTGCCGCTGAAATTGCGGGAAAATCCCCCATTGCCGTGGCCGGTACCAAGGAAATGCTCAGCTATATGCGCGATCACCGAATCGACGATGGCCTGGAGTACATTGCCACCTGGAACGCCGCCATGTTGCAATCCACCGATCTGCGGGTGGCCGTTGCCGCCCACATGAGCAAACAGAAACCCGAGTTCGCCGACTGATTGCAGCGGCGGGCCCGCGCAAGGAACCGGAACATGGCTGTGCGTTGGACCACCGCGGTACTGGACACAAACCTCGCTGGCGGCTGGGCGGTCGCGCGCTGCAGCGAGGGTTTCCTGGTTGACGACAACGGTGCGCTGTTCCCGCGCGACTGGCTCAAGCGTCAGGAACTGGACGTGCTGTTCGAGCACGGCATCGGCCATTTCGATGGTCAGCCGGTGTACCTGCTTGAACTGCGCCAGCCGCAAGCGGTGGCCGGTTGCAGCTGGCGCGGGTTGCGTCAGTTCATGCTCGAAGGCGACTTCGACACCTACAAGATTCTCGGCTATGCGGCGCAGATCGCCACCTGGGCCCGCGAGCACCGGTTTTGCGGCAGTTGCGGCCAGGCCATGAGCCAGATCCACCTGGAACGGGCGATGTACTGCCAGCCCTGTGACCTGCGCAGCTACCCGCGTATTTCGCCGAGCATGATCGTGCTCATCACCCGCGGCGACGAAATTCTTCTGGCGCGCTCACCGCGCTTTGTCACCGGGGTCTACAGCACCCTGGCGGGTTTTGCCGAGCCCGGCGAGTCGGCCGAGGACTGCCTGGTGCGCGAGGTGCGCGAAGAGGTGGCGATTGAAGTGCAGAACATCCAGTACGTCGGTAGCCAGTGCTGGCCGTTCCCGCATTCGATGATGCTCGGTTTTCATGCCGAGTACGCCGGGGGCGAGATTGTCATGCAGGTGGACGAGATTGAAGATGCCCAGTGGTTCCGGGTCGATGCGCTGCCGCCGTTGCCGGCGGGGCGCTCGATTGCCCGGTACCTGATCGATCTCTACGTGGCGCGGCGCTTAGGCCTGGCCAAACCAGTGCTGCCACGCTAGGCGCACGGTCAGGGCCAGGACCACGGTGATGAACACAGGACGGATGAACTTGCTGCCGCCACTGATGGCGGTACGCGCGCCGAAAAAGGCGCCGACCATCAGTGCCGACCCCATCGACAAGCCGACCAGCCAGTCGACCTGCCCGGAAAAGATGAACACCGACAACGCCGCAGCGTTGCTGACGAAGTTCATGCTGCGTGCCACACCACTGGCCTTGACCAGGTCGATGGGGTAGAGCAGCAGGGTGCTGACGGTCCAGAATGCACCGGTACCAGGCCCGGCCACACCATCATAGAAACCCAGGGTCAGGCCCTGGGGCAGCTGCCACTTCTTTTTCACCGGCACATCGGCATCCAGCGGCGCCTTGGGCGTGCCGCCGAACAGCAGGTAGACCCCGCAGAGGAAGACGATGACCGGCAGCATCTTGTTCAGCCACTCAGCCGGCAGGTAGTGCGCGACCACCGCGCCGATCAGGGCGCCGACAAAAGTGCCGCCCAGTGCGTGGCGCCACTGGTCCGGGTGGAACAGTTTGCGCCGGTAATAGGTGAAACCGGCGGTGGCCGAGCCGAAGGTCGAGCTGAGTTTGTTGGTGCCCAGTACCAGATGTGGCGGCATGCCGGCGGTCAGCAGGGCGGGGGTGGTCAACAGGCCCCCGCCACCGGCGATGGCGTCAATGAATCCGGCAACAAAGGCAACGGCGGCGAGAATGGCGAGGGTGGTCAGATCTACGCTAAGTTCGAAAGGCATGGCATGGACTTAATCGGTTGGGCGCAGAAGGGGCTGCGCCCGAAGGCCGACATGGTAATGGAGATCAAGGCTGTCTGTCAGGGCATGCTGCGCTCAGCCGTAGGAGGCATGCATCGGTTTCAGGTTCTTGTCACATTCTGCGACAACGGGCCGCACCCCGAAAATAAAGGGATGCAGACGTACGGGGCAATAGGCGCTGGAACCTTGGCAGAGCGCCATGACAAAATGTCGCGCTTTCTCGACAGGCCTCGTGCGCGAGGCGCAACACCTTCCCGAAAGGATGGTTACATGACTGATTTACTGACCCGGCGCCAGGTCATGGCCGGGATCAGCCTGCTGAGCCTCGGTGTTCTGGCAGGTTGCGACCCCCGCTCCGGTGGTGCGCTCGATTTCAAATACGGCAAGGACATGAGCAACAAGATCCTCGGCCGCTCCTTCAAACTCAAGGACACCCAGGGCAACCCACGTACGCTGTCCAGCTTCTGGGGCTCGATGCCGATGGTGTTCTTCGGCTTCACCCAGTGCCCGGCGGTGTGCCCGACCACCCTGGCGCGCGCGGCACAGATCAAAAAGCTGATGGGCCGCGATGGCGGTTTCCTGCAGGTGGTGTTCATCAGCCTCGACCCTGAACGCGACACCCCCGAGGTGCTCGATGCCTACGTCAAGGCCTTCGACCCTTCCTTCGTAGCGCTGACCGGTACCCTCGAAGAGACCGCCGCGGCCGCCAAGGAATTCGGTGTGTTCTACGAGAAGGTGCCCAGTGGCGACACCTACACCATCTCGCACACCTCGACCAGTTACGTCTTCGATTCCCGTGGCCAGTTGCGCCTGGGGTTGTCCCATTCACTGACCGCCAAAGAGTGTACGGAAGATCTGCTCACGGTCATGGAGGTATGTTGATGCGCAATTCAGTCCAACCGTTCAAACGCACCCTGGCCGCGCTGGCCCTGATCGGCCTGGCGCTGCCAGCCATGGCCGACACCAGCGTCAAAGACGCCTGGGTTCGTGCCACTGTGCCGCACCAGCAATCAACCGGCGCCTTCATGACCCTCACCGCCAGCAGCGACAGCAAGCTGGTGGATGTGCAGTCGCCGGTGGCCGAAATCGTCCAGGTGCACCAGATGACCATGGATAACGATGTCATGGGCATGAAGCAGGTGCACAGCGTCGATTTGCCCGCCGGCAAGGCCGTCAGCCTCGACCCCAACGGTTATCACGTGATGCTGATGAAGCTCAAGCAACAGGTCAAGGAAGGTGAGCAGGTGCCTCTGACCCTGGTGATTGAAGACGCCAAGGGCCAGAAGCAGACCCTTGAGGTCAAGGCGCCAGTACGTGCCCTGAATGCCGAAGCCATGCACGGTCACGAGCACATGCATTGATCGAGCGCTAACCGGCTGCCAAAGCCAGGCTGCTGTCAAGGACGGCAGCCTGGCTTTTTTGTGCACGCCATCAAAATATTGCGTCGCATTAGTATTCTCTTCTCATTTACAAATCGTTACCATTTACATCCTTCTTTACAATCTTTACAAACAAGGAATTCATGGTGGCACTTTCGCGTATTCGCCCGGCTTCCCTTTCTGTGCTGAGCGTGCTGGTTGCTCCAGCGCTGCAGGCCGAAACCCTGGCCATTCCGGCGACCTCGGTCAACAGCAGTTACGAAGAGCAGAGCTACAAGGCCAGTGAAAGCAAAACCGCACTGAAGATCGATGCACCGCTGCGCGACATTCCGCAGACGGTCAACGTCGTGCCGCAAAGTGTGATCAAGGATCAGGGCGCGCAATCGATGGAAGACGTGCTCAAGAACGTGCCCGGCATTGGCCTGTCCAACGGCGACGGCCAGCGCGACCAGGTGACCATTCGTGGTTTCAGCGCCATTGGCGACATGTATGTCGATGGCCTGCGTGACGATGCGCTGTACTACCGTGACCTTTCCAACGTCGAGCGGGTGGAAGTGGTCAAGGGCCCGGCGGCGGTGCTGTACGGGCGTGGGTCGTCCGGCGGCCTGATCAACAGCGTGAGCAAAAAGCCTAACTTCAGCCCGGTACAGGAAGTCGGGGTGAGCTTCGACAGCGAAGGCAAACGCCGCACCCAGTTCGATGCCGGTTGGGCCGACCAACAGCAGGGCGACAAAGCGTTCCGTATTACCGGGGCCCTGGAAGACAGCGACACCTTCCGCGATGACGGCTACATCGACCGCAAGGCCATTGCGCCAACCGCTTACTTCAAGCTCTCCGACGACCTCGACCTGACCGTGGGAGCCACCTACCTATACGACAAGCGCCTGATAGATTTCGGTATCCCGGCCCTGGGCGATCGTCCGGTGGATGTCGACCGCGACAAGCGTTTTGGCGCTGCTGATCCAGACGATGACTACGCCCGTAGCGAAGTCTTCTCCTTTACCGCAGGCGTCGATTATCGCCTGAACGACGACTTCACCCTGAGCAATACCAGCCGTTACTACCACTACGATCTGGACCGTAACAACACCCTGGCTGACTCCAGCCCCACGCGTTTTGTCACCGGTAGCAATGGCGAACTGCTGGTCAAGTTGAACCGCGGCAACGTGCAGCGCACCGAAGACGGCTGGTTCAACCAGACCGAACTCAAGCACCAGGCGCAGTTGGCCGGGATGAACCACAACCTGTTGTACGGTGTGGAACTCGGTCGCCAGGTCAAGGACCAGTCGGTGTTCAGCCAGAACAACGTGGCCCGGGTCCCGGTATTCACTGATGGCCTGGTGGATGTGCCGTTTCAGGCAAATAAACAGACTGCTAAAGGCACCACTACCCAGGACACCGCAGGTTTCTATGTGCAGGACCTGATCGAACTGGCGCCGCAGTGGAAGGCTCTGGTCGGGGTGCGCTACGACGTGTTCGACCAGGAGTATGACGATGACCTCAAGGGTGCCGAGCTGTCGCGTACCGACACCACCTGGAGCCCACGCGTCGGCCTGGTGTACCAGCCGGATCAGATTCACTCCTACTACGTGTCGGTGAGCCGTTCCTACCAGCCGTCTTCCGAAGTGTTCGCCTTGAGCGCCGGCAACCAGGGCCTGGAACCTGAGGAAACCACCAACTACGAGGTGGGTGCCAAGTGGGATCTGCTCGACAGCCGCCTGGCGGTGACCGCTGCGCTGTTCCGCCTGGAACGCACCAACATGAAAACCACCGACCCGGCCAACCCGGCCAATCTGGTGCTGGCGGGTGAGCAACGTACCGACGGTTTCGAGGCCACGGTCAGTGGTCAGCTGACGGACAAGTGGCAGGTGTATGGTGGCTTCGCCTTCCTCGATGCGGAGATCACCAAGTCCAACAGCAAAACCAATGGCGTGCCGAACGAAGGCCAGACGCCGACCCTGACCCCGCGCACCAGCGCCAACCTGTGGCTGGTGCGTTCGCTGAGCGAAACCTGGCGAGTGGGCATGGGCGCCAACTATGTGGATGAGCGCTACACCGCGCTGGACAACGTGGTGGTGATGCCGTCGTACACCACGGTGGATGCAGCCTTGCTGTACAACCAGCCGAAGTGGGACGCGGCGCTACGCCTGCGCAACGTGTTTGACCGTGACTACTATGCCTCGGCCCATGGTTCGGTCGACCTGATCACGCCGGGCGCGCCTCGCACCCTGGAGTTGAGCACCAACTACCGCTTCTGATCGGTAGGAGCGGGCTTCTGTGGGAGCGGGCTTGCCCCGCGATGCGATTTGGCTGACAGACTGCAATCGCGGGGCAAGCCCGCTCTCACAGGTAAGGTGTATCTGTTTTCAGGGTTTGCGACGCCTGCCGGTGACCATCGACAACGGCAGGTTTTCCTTCAGGCGCAGGCTTTCGATCACGGCCGCGGCGATATGCACACAGACCAGCGCCAGCAAGGTGTTGGCCATGTACTCATGGATGTCCCGCGGCAGATCTTCGCCCCAGAAGTAATCCACTTCCTCCAGCAGAAACCCGCTCACACCCAGGCCGAACATCAGCGCCAGCATCAGCACCATGACCAGTGCGCCGAGAGGGGAGTGCCCCAGACGGTGGTAGTCCTCGCCGTTGAACAGGGCATGCAGATGCCGCTTCAGCCGCGCCGGCGTCGGCCAGAAGTCTTTCCAGCGCGCTGCCGGCGTACCGACAAAACCCCAGGCAGTACGAATCAGCACAATGGCCACGGCGTAATACCCCAGCCAGCGGTGCCAGCCATCGCCTTCTTCGGTAAAGAAATAACCACCGACAAAGGCCAGCACCAGCGACCAGTGACAGAACCGCACTAAAGGATCCCAGAGGCGCAGGGTGTCGTTGGTCACCTCAGTCCTCGATTTCTGACTTCACGACTTTGCCATCGACGGGGTTGAAGTAGATCTCGACCTTTTGCTTATCCTTGTTCCAACCGTAGATTTCGTAGCAGTTGCCATCGGTTACTTTGAACTTCTTGATGTCATAGCCTTGAGCCTTGAGGCCTTCCTGAAACTTGGCCTGATCCTGCCATTGGCTCTTGTCGGCAGTGGTGCATTCGGTTTTGGCGAGTGCCAGCGGGCTGGCGACGAGCAGTACGACAAGCAATAGGTTACGCATGACGAGACCTCGTGAGAGTGGGAACACGCGGCAGCACAGCCATGAAGCCTGATTGAGCTTATGTCAGAGCGGGTGACTTCGCGAATGTCTCGCCAATCCTTTCGAGCCTGCAGCCGTTACTCAACGAAACCGCGGCAGGGGGCGGTCAACCTTCAGCGATGTCAGGGTTTTCTTGACCAGGGCTTCGTCGGCTTCCACCGCCTTGAGGCTGGCGCGGATGCGGCCGGCGACCGGTACGTCGCCCTGACGGTCGATCCAGTCGGCAATTTCCTTGCAGGCCGAGGCCAGTGTGGCTTGCCGGTGGTCGATCAGGGTCAGTAGCGTGGTGATGTCTTTTTCGGACATGGTGCAATCCTCCTTTCAGCGAATTCAGTGTAGCAGCGCCGCTGAAATCTGCCCTCGTGCGCCAGGCCAATCGTCCGCAGCGCGGTTGTGACTGGCCGGGGCCTGACGTACTATCCTTGGCAGCAAGCGATACCCCGCATACTTATAACCAATTCCTCAGCGCACACGCTTCCACTCAGGCCCGACGGGCATGGGTGCTTCAGGCTGGGCGCAATGTTGTGCCTGGCGTCTGCAAACGATCTGGAGTAACACCCCCACCGATGAATACCCCCGTGGATACGCGAGCCGGTAGCTGGCTCAGTGTGATCGCCCTGGCCCTGGCGGCCTTTATCTTCAATACCACCGAGTTTGTACCGGTGGCCTTGCTCAGTGACATTGGCAGCAGTTTCGAAATGTCCACTGCCCAGGTCGGCCTGATGCTGACGATCTATGCCTGGGTGGTGGCCCTGGCGTCGCTGCCGATGATGCTGCTGACGCGCAATGTCGAGCGGCGCAAGCTGCTGATCATTGTCTTTGTGCTGTTTATCGTCAGCCATTTGCTGTCGTGGATGGCGCAGAGTTTCGCCATGCTGTTGTTCAGCCGGATCGGGATTGCCTTGGCGCATGCGGTGTTCTGGGCGATTACTGCCTCCCTGGCGGTGCGGGTGGCGCCGCCAGGGCAGCAGGCCAAGGCGCTGGGGCTGTTGGCGACCGGTACGACGCTGGCGATGGTGATGGGTATCCCGTTGGGGCGGGTAGTGGGCGAGGCGCTGGGTTGGCGTATCACCTTTCTGGCGATTGCCGGGGTGGCCTTGGCGACTCTGGTTTGTCTGGTCAGGTCGCTGCCGCTGTTGCCCAGTCAGAATTCAGGGTCGTTGCGCAGTGTGCCGGTGCTGTTCAAGCGCCCGGCGCTGGTGACGGTGTATGGGTTGGTGGCGCTGGTGATTGCTGCGCAGTTTACCGCTTACAGTTATATCGAGCCGTTTGCCTTGAATGTCGCGCAGATTGGTGGCGAGCTGACGACGGTGCTGCTGTTGCTGTTTGGCGGGGCCGGGGTGTTCGGGTCGGTGCTGTTCAGTCGCTACAGTGAACGTTTTCCCAACGGGTTTCTGCTGGCTGCCATTGCGATGCTGGCGGGCTGTCTGTTGTTGCTGCTGCCGATGTCGGGTGACTTTGTCTGGCTCGGTTCCCTGAGTGTGTTCTGGGGGATTTCGATCATGTGTTTCAGTCTGGCGCTGCAGTCGAAGGTGCTGATTCTGGCATCTGATGCGACGGATGTGGCGATGGCGATGTTTTCCGGGATTTATAACATTGGGATCGGGGCGGGGGCGTTGATCGGTAGTCTGGTGAGTGTGCACATGGGGTTGGGCAATATCGGGCTGGTCGGGGGGGCGGTGGCGGTGGCGGGGTTGGTGCTGTGTGGGGTGACCACTTATCGGTTTGCCCGGGCTGGTTGACTGCCAGTGGGAGCGGGCTTGCCCCGCGATGAGGCCCTCGGATTTGCAGGCATATCCATTTGCCAAGGTGGCGCTGGGTCACCTTTCCGCCCTTACGGCGGCTTACTTTGGCAGACGCCCCAAAGTAAGCAAAGGGCTTGCCCCGCCAGGGGCCCTACGCTGCGCTTCGGGTTCCCTCCTTGCGGTGTCGCTACGGGGCATTGCGAGCTACGAGTTGCAAGCAACTCTACGCTTCGCAACTTCGGCTAACACCGAAGGCGCTGCGCGCTAGCCCCTCCACAACACCTCCACTCGGCCCTACTGGTTAACGGGGCCGGTGGATCAAGATCAAAAGCAGATCAAAAGCAGATCAAAAGCAGATCAAGATCAAGATCAAGATCAAGATCAAGATCAAGATCAAGGGCACAATTCGCTGCGCTCTTGCTTTTTGTCTGTGGCGTTAGCCCGGGCGTAGGCCGCGTTCTTCGAAATAGTCTTCAAGTACCTGCGCATCGGCATTGCTGCGGGCCAGGGCAATGTAACCGTCCGGCCTTATGAGGTAGACGGCGTCGCGTACAAGACCCGCGGCTTCATGGGCTTCGCTCCAGATGAAGACGTCCACCGGTATGCCGTGACCACTGCACCATTGCACCAGGCTGGCGCTGACGGCACCGTATACCTGCACTTGCCAGCACATTCGGTTAAGGCAGTTGAAATTGTCACGGCCGCCTTCGGCTACCCAGGGCAGGCGATCGCCTCCCTGGACATGACCGGCATTGCCGGTGCTCAGGGGCATGTAGCGGTAGTTGAGGGTGACCTGTGAGATGGTCCGAAAGAGAAATTCGCGCGCCGTTTTGAATGCCACCAGCCGGGGGATCAGCCGCGGCGCCAGGCGGGTACGCAGCAGGGCGGCAACGCGGCCATCGGCGGTGATGAAGTTGAACACCTGGTCGGTGGTGGACACCAGGCGCTGGGCAAAGGCGCTGCGTTCGATTTCGTAAGTGTCGAGCAAGCCGGGCTGGGCTTTGCCACGCAGGACGCTGGACAGCTTCCAGGCCAGGTTGATAGCGTCACCAATGCCGGTGTTCATGCCCTGGCCACCCGCCGGGCTGTGGACGTGGGCGGCATCACCAAGCAGGAAGGCCCGCTGGCGGCTGAAGTGCTCCGCCACCCGATGATGTACACGGTAGGTGGAAAACCAGTTGACCTGCTGGATCTGGATCTTGAGGTGTTCGATGGCGCGCTGGCCGACGTCTTCGAAACGCAGTTGATCGGGGTGTTCTGCACGTTCGTCGCGTACGGTGCCGATCAGCCGCGCCCGGCCGCTCCCCGCCAGTGGAAAGACCGCGAGGAAGTCCGCTTCGTCAATGTCGACATGCAGCTCGCCATTGAGTGCAGGGCCTGAGGCCTGGACATCGGCAACATAAAACACCTGCTGGTAGGTGCCACCGGGAAAATCAATATCCAGGGCCTTGCGTACGGTGGAACGGGCACCGTCGCAACCGGCCAGGTAGTTCGCCTCACAGTGCTCTTCCAGACCATCGCCATGCCGCAGTTGGGCACTGACACCTTGCCCGTCCTGATTGAACCCCATCAGCTCGGTCTCGCGTTCGACCTCGACACCGAAGCCCTGCAATCTCTCGATCAGCAACTGCTCATGCTCATCCTGGGGAAAGATGTGCAGGAAGGGGTAGGGCGTAACGAACGCGCCGATAACGCTGAAGGGCAGATGCGCTGCGACCTGGCCTTTAACCCAGAGGTTGGCTGCCGGCACCCGGTGGCCGCGTTCGAGAACGGCCGCGGTCAGGTCCAGCTGTCGGTACAGCTCCAGGGTCCGGGCCTGCACGGCCAGGGCCCGCGAGGTCGTGCCGGGGCCGGAGGTCCTGTCGATGATGCGCACCTTGATGCCCAGTTTGCTCAGCCACAAGGCCAGTACCAGCCCGGTAGGGCCGGCGCCAACGATCAAAACCTCACAGCGCTTCATCGCACGCGCTCCTCAGCGCTGGGCGAACGCCAGGTTCAAACCCAGGCCGGCAAAGGATGCCGCAAAACTGCGGCGCAACCAGTCCTGCACCTGCGGCGATTCGATCACCGCACGGCGGAACAGGTTGGCCAGCAGACCGTACAACACGAACACCACAAAGGTCATGAGCATGAACACCCCGCTCAGGCTAAGCATCTGCCCGGTGACTGAACCACCTTGAGGCGTAATGAACTGAGGCAGGAAGGCTAGGAAGAACAGGGTCAGTTTGGGGTTGAGGATGTTCAACAGACCGGCGCGCAGCATCAGGCTGCCGGCGCTGCCGACCTTGGTGTTGCTGTCTACGGCGAACGCCGAACGGTCGCGCCAGGTGGCATAGGCCAGGTACAACAGGTAGGCGACGCCAGCGAACTTCAGCCCCTGAAAGGCCAGGGCGCTGGTGTGCAGAATAGCCGACAGGCCGAGGATCGAGGCCAGCAGGTGCGGGATGATCCCGGCCGTGCAGCCCAGTGCCGTATACAGGCTGGCACGCTTGCCGGCCACCAGCGCAGTGGAAATGGTCAGGATCACGCCGCTGCCGGGAATCAGCACGACGATCAGTGAAGTGATGAGAAAATCCAGGCTCGGCATTGTGGTGCGCTCCGTGCGGTCATGGGTTAGTTGAAGATCGGCTCCGCCGATCAGAAAAGCATAGTACTAACCGCTGTCTGCTGAAGGCAATATTCTGAAGCAAGGTATTAACACAGCTTTTTAATACCTTGGGTGCACATGTAAATGCTGTTTAAACCGTAGGTCGACAGTGCTTGCCTAACGTGGAAAGTGATCTAGGATCCAATATTAGCGGTAGAGTAAATCTTCTCGATATCCACTGTTGTGGCGCCGTTAGTGTAAAGCCTGTGTTACAGGGTATTGGAAAAGTCTGTTGTTTTCGCGGAATCAATAGCAGCTTCTGCTGTTGGTGTGTTTCTGTCTTCGTGTTCTTTTGTGTGGAGATATGTCGAAAGTGCTCGATGGAATGCGTCTTATTTGAATTCAAAGCGATGCCGGAGCACTGAGGAGCAAGGTTATGGATAATGAGCGGGATATAATAGAGCGGTTGCGCAATGGCGATGCTCTTGCATTGGAACGCTTGATCAAAATGCATCATGCGTTTCTTATCACGCTCGCAACACCCTTGGTGGGTCCAGACTCTGCAAATGATGTCGCTCAGGAAACCTGGCTGAAAGCGGTTGCGGCAGTTGATATGTTCGAGGGGCGTTCAAAGTTCCGGACATGGTTGGCGAGAATTGCGATTAATGAAGCCCATTCAATAAACCGAAGAAAAGGACGAGAGATTTCTCTGGACTGGTGGGATGAGGAGCACCGCTCAGTAACTGTTTCAGATTTTGATATTAATGATGGCGCTTGGGTGTCGGCGCCCAAGCAGTGGCATCACGATGGCCCTGAAGAGTTGTTGGCTGAAGTCGAGCTGCATGATTGTATTCGCAAACATCTCTATCGCTTGCCTGGGGCTCAGAGAAGTGTGGTGATCATGCGTGACCTGGGTGGGCTCGAGTACAAGGAAATTGCTACTACCTTGGGGCTGACGGAGGTGAATGTACGCGTGTTACTACATCGTGGGCGTCAACGTATGCAAGCGATGCTCAGTCATTTTCAGGAAGAAGGAAACTGTTGAGTAACTGCAGAGCGCCAGTCTTACTCTGCATCAGGGCACGTCCCTGTGCATTGGATACTTCATACTATTAGCGCACAGGCTCAGTGAGCGCTTCTATATTCTTCTCTGTCTCTGATGATGGGGGAGGTAAAGTTTGGTTCCGGTTCAGTCGTTTGTTGAAGTGGTTCACTTGTTGGCTTTACACCGGAAGCAGTAGGTTGTTCTTTTAACATTTGTACATAACGCTCGCCGGACGGTTGGTCTGGTTGATTCCTTACCAGTGCATTTTGTGAGTGATAGTCCATCAAGCGATCACTACCACCTTCTGCCAGTAGTAATAGGGATGGTTCATTTTTGGCTTGAGGATTGCTTGGGTTTACAGTTCCTGCCGCAAACGTAACGGTGCTAAAAATGGCAGCCGCAACTAGTCCCGACATCGGTAATGTCAGTTTCATGGTGATTTCCTCAGAATGCTCACGAGCTTGAGGCCTGCTATGCATAGACGAATGGCAGGGGGATTTGTTACAGCTATCCGGATTGATGGCATCCTCCCGCGGTATCCGACGGACGTACCTTGTCTACGGCAGGCCATATGCCTTATGGTGCCGACCGAATTAGGAGATCGGCCTGTAGGAACCAACGGTTATTAAGTGAGGTACTGCTTGATAAAACTGCATATCCTTATTTCCAAAAGCATTAAGTGGCCATTGAAGGTTTTTTCTGCTTGTCTACTCGGTTTGGGCGTTATGTGCGGGAGTGCTTTCGCTATACCGCTGTCGCAAGATATGCAGCAGAGCCAGGCGGGCGTGCAACGCGTTAGCGACTGGCGTGCTTTGGTTTCCGAATCGACTCAGCTTTCTGATAGCGAAAAGCTTCGGCGGGTCAATGCGTTTTTCAATCGTACGATCCGTTATGGCGAAGATGCGGATGTATGGCAGCAGGCTGACTATTGGGCATCCCCCCTTGAAACGCTAGAAAAGGGCAGGGGTGACTGTGAGGATTTTGCGCTGGCAAAATACTTTACGCTGCGGTTGCTGGGCATTCCTGAAGACAGCTTGCGTCTTGTCTACGCCACCCAGTCAAAAACCGGACAGGCGCATATGGTGCTCGGCTATTGGGCAGATGCTGGAACAGAGCCGGTATTGCTGGACAATCTTGAAAACGGCATTCGTCCATTCGTGCAGCGTGATGATTTAAAAGCAGAATTTGCTTTTGATGAGCTCAATCTCTACAAATTTGATCACGCAGCTTTACAGTTGGTTGGCAGTGTTGGCCAGTTGCCCAACTGGCTGGCGCTTGTGCAAAGAACCAAACGTGAAGCATCGGAATTAGCCGATGCCACCGCACATGGCGCGCAGTCCGGGCTGCTTCTCTCGGCTGTTAGCCTGGAGCACTGAGCAACATCGCGCCGGCTGCAAGCGCCGATCACTCGGCTTTGGCCCGCACGATACGCCCGCTCTTGATCTCGTCGGCATAGGCATGGAGTTTGTCCGAGTCCTTGTACAGGCGGTTCATCAGGTGCAGTACGGCGACCACATCGACACCGTCGATACGCTCGGCCAGTTTGCTGATCTCCCCGGCAGTGCGCTCCAGGTTGGAGGCGACGCTCTTCAGGTCACGCTTGAGTTCGGCGGAGGATTTTTTCAGGCCCATGGGGGTCTCCGAGGTGTGTACATTGAGTGGGGGCCTATCGCGGGGCAAGCCCGCTCCCACAGGGGCTATCCCCTGTGGGAGCGGGCTTGCCCCGCGATGCTTTCTTCAACCAGGAAACAGAAACGGACTGACCCCACTACGGCCAAACCCCTCACGCTCCACCTCGGCATCCAGCGCCAGGGAGGCAAGGTCGTCGGCCAGCAGTTCCTGGTCGCGGTTCTTTTCCGGGTAAAAGACTTTCAGGTAGCTGTGACAATCGTTGCAGCTTTCGGCTTTGACCGCGGCATCTTGGCGTTCCAGCGACCAGTAGTCCAGCGCGCCGGTGGCTTCGCAGTTACTGCACTTGACCCGGACCATATGCCAGCGGCACTCGCACAGGCTGCATTGCAGGTAGCGCAAGCCCGCCTGAGGACCGGTCATGACCACGCTGGCCACTGGCGCGCTGGCGCACACCGGGCAGTGCTGGCGCTGTTCGCCGAGCGAGGCGCTGGCCGATGCTGGCAGGGCATTGGCCAACTGGGTGAAGTACAGCGACAGTGCAGCCCAGAGGAACAATGCCTGACCGCTGCCAACCGGTTCATAGTCGGCAGCCAGCAATTTACTGGCCAGATGTTCCAATTGCTCTGAAGTAAGCCCGCGAAGGCTGTCCAGCGTCGCGCGTACGGCCGGGTTGGCATCCGGGTACAGCTGCTCGATCAAGCCCTGCAGCAGTTGTTGCCAGTAGCGGTCACGCGGGTAATCGGCACTCGCCAGCGGCGCCTGGCCACTGCTCAGTCGATCCGCGAGCCCGGCCGCCAGCGCCTGGGGCAATGGCACACGCTCAAGCAGTTGTTGCTGGGCCTCGGCCAGCTGTGCGCAGAAGCCCAGGTAATCGCCCATGGCATGCCCCTCGGCCAGCTGGCGCAGGCGCGCGGCGCGCTTGCTGTAGCGGTCTTTGAGCGACGGCAGCAGCACCGGCACGATCTCGTTGACCCCGCCTGTGGGCGTCTGCACCGGGGTCATCTGAATGCTGCTCATGGTTTGCTCCCGGTCTTGTCCTGCTTGTTGATCTGCCGGTACCAGCGATCATGGTGGGTCTTGGCCCAGGCGCGGCTGACGTAGCCTGTGACCATGCCGCGAATCGAACCTTTGACCCAGAACGCCAGGTAGGCATGGCCGATGATCAGCAAAATCAGGCTGATGCCGACAAGCGCATGCACCAACAAGCCGATACGGATGGTCGGGATCGAAAACAGCGGGGCGAAGTACGGGCGCCAGATCACCACGCCGCTGAGCAGCAACAGGGTGATCATGCTCATGATGCCCCAGAACAGGACCTTCTGACCGGCGTTGTATTTGCCGATGTTCAGCGCCGGGTCATGCTTGCCGGCCAGTACCTGTTTGAGGTTCTTGAACCACTGCAGGTCCTCGCGCTCAGGCAGGTTGTAGCGCACGAAGCGTACGAACAGAAACATCAGCAACACGAACACCACGACGCCGAAGAACGGGTGCAGGATACGCGCCAGCTGCGGCGTGCCGAACACCGCGTTAAGGCCGTTGAACGAGGGGAAGAACCACGACAGCCCAGACAAGGCCACGGCGAAGAAGCAGATCACCATGAACCAGTGGCAGGCGCGGTCGATGAAACGGGTGCGCAGGATCAGTTTGTCGGTGTTCATGCGTGGGTATCCTCCTCGCGTTTTTCGTCCTGTTCGTCGACTTCGTTGGGGCCGGTGCCAATGTAATGGAACAGGGTGCCGGCCAGGGTGGCGAAAAACGCCGCGGCGGCCACCGGTTTCATCCAGCCTTTCCAGCCCTGGATGGCACTGCTGATGCGCGGGTCGGTAGGCAACTTGTGGTACAGCTGCGGCTTGTCGGCATGTTGCAGCACGTAGACCACATGAGTGCCGCCCACACCTTGCGGGTCGTAGATCCCGGCCCCGGCAAAGCCGCGGCCTTGCAGCTCAGTGACCCGTTCCTCGGCCTGGTGCAGCATGTCCTGCTTGCTGCCGAAGTTGATCGCGCCGGTGGGGCAGGTCTTGACGCAGGCCGGCTCCTGGCCGACCGAAACGCGGTCTACGCAGAGGGTGCACTTGTAGGCCTTGTTGTCTTTCTGGCTGATGCGCGGCACATCGAACGGGCAACCGGCGATGCAGTAGCCGCAGCCGATGCAATGCTCAGACTGGAAGTCGACGATGCCGTTGGCGTACTGGATGATCGCCCCCGGTTGCGGACAGGCTTTCAGGCAGCCGGGATCGGCGCAGTGCATGCAGCCGTCCTTGCGGATCAGCCATTCGAGCTTGCCGCTCTCGTCTTCGACTTCATCGAAGCGCATCAGCGTCCAGGTTTCGGCGGACAGGTCGGCCGGGTTGTCGTACACGCCGACGTTGTGGCCGACCTCGTCACGCAGGTCGTTCCATTCGTTGCACGCCACCTGGCAGGCTTTGCAGCCGATGCAGATGCTGACGTCGATCAGCTTGGCGACTTGCGCCTGGTGGTCGCGGGTGTGCGGCGCCGGGGTCAGCACGCTGGTGGCCGAGCGGCGGACGATGTCTTGGGATTGCATGGACATGGTTTCGCCCTCAGACCTTTTCAATGTTCACGAGAAACGCCTTGTACTCGGGCGTCTGGGTGTTCGAATCGCCGACGCCCGGGGTCAGGGTGTTGGCCAGGAAACCCTTGCGGGTCGCGCCTTCGTAACCCCAGTGGCAGGGGATGCCGATGGTGTCGACATCCTGGCCATCGATGGCCAGACGCCGGATGCGTTTGGTCACCACCGCCTTGGCCTTGATGTAGCCGCGTTGGGTGCTGACCTTGACCGTGTCGCCCTGAACGATGCCTTTGTCGTTGGCCAGCTTTTCGCCGATCTCAATGAACTGCTCGGGCTGGACGATGGCGTTCAGCCGCGCGTGCTTGGTCCAGTGACGGAACAGCTCGGTGATCGAGTAGGTGGTTGCCACATAGGGGAAATCTTCACGTTTGCCCATGCGTTTGCGGTCGCTTTCGTACACGCGCGCCGTCGGGCTGTAGGTCACCTTCGGGTGCAGCGGGTTGTGCGCCAGCGGGCTTTCGGTCGGCTCGTAGTGTTCAGGGAATGGGCCGTCGTTCAGGGCACCGACCGAGAACAGCCGTCCCAGGCCTTCAGGCAGCATGATGAACGGATTGACCTTGCCACCCGGTGCCGCGGTAACGGCGAAGTCAGGCACGTCGACGCCGCTCCAGCGTTGACCGTCCCAGCCGATCAGTTTGCGTTTCGGGTCCCACGGCTTGCCCTGCGGGTCGGCCGAAGCGCGGTTGTAGAGGATGCGCCGGTTCTGCGGCCAGGCCCAGGCCCAGCCCGGGGTGCAGCCCAGACCACTGTCGGCGTTGTCGCGACGGGCCATCTGGTTGCCTTGTTCGGTCCAGGAGCCGGCGAAGATCCAGTTGAAGCACTGGGTGCTGCCGTCATCGCGCAGTTGCGAGAAATCGTCGAGCAACTGGCCCTTGCGCAGGATCAGCTTGCCTTGTTCGTCGTGCAGGTCGGCTAGCGCGCGACCGTTGGATTCCTTGGCCACTTCCTCGGGTTTGGGGTCGTACGGGTCGGCGTAGTCCCAGGCCATGTTGAGAATTGGCGCCGGGTTGGCACCGCCTTCTTTTTCGTACAGTTCACGGATTTTCATGAACAGATGGCCGAGGATCTTGCCGTCGTGCCAGGCCTCGCCGGGTGGTGCGGCACCGGCCCAGTGCCACTGCAACCAGCGTCCGGAGTTGACGATCGAGCCGTCTTCTTCGGCAAAGCAGGAGGAGGGCAGGCGGAACACTTCGGTCTGGATCGCGGCGCTGTCGACATCGTGCTGTTCGCCGTGGTTCTGCCAGAAACTCGAGGTCTCGGTGGCCAGCGGGTCGATGATGACCAGGAACTTGAGCTTGGCCAGTGCCGCCTGGGCCTTGTTCTTGTCCGGGAAGGCCGCCACCGGGTTGAAACCCTGGGCGATGTAGCCGTTGACCTTGCCTTCGTACATGCGGTTGCTGTAGTTGAGCACGTCGTAGCTGTCGTCCCACTTGGGCAGCCAGTCGAAGCCCCAGTCGTTGTCGGCAGTGGCCTTGTCACCCCAGAGGCTTTTCATCAGGCTGATGAAAAACTTCGGCGTGTGCTTGTAGTAGTTGACCTGATCTTCCAGCAGCGCCGTCGGCGTGGTCTGCTTGAGGTAGCTGGCCAGGGTAGTCTGCTGGTCGGACGGCAGGTTCATGTAGCCAGGCAGGCGCAGCGACAGCAGGCCCAGGTCGGTGTAGCCCTGGATGTTGGAGTGGCCACGCAGGGCGTTGACCCCGCCACCGGCCATGCCGATGTTGCCCAGCAGCAGCTGGATCATGCCCGAGCCACGGATCATCTGCGCGCCGTTGGTGTGGTGGGTCCAGCCCAGGGCGTAGAGGAAGGTGGCGGTGCGGTCCGGCACGCAGGTGCTGGCGAGGATCGCGCAGATCTGCAGGAAATCATCCTTGGGCGTACCGCAGATGTTGGTGACCACTTCAGGCGTATAGCGGCTGACGTGCGCCTTGAGCAGGTTCCACACACAGCGCGGGTGGCTGAGGCTCAGGTCGCGCTTGGCGTAGCCTTTTTCGTCGAGCTCGTAGGTCCAGGAGCTGCGGTCGTAGCTGCGCTTGTTCTCGTCGTAGCCGCTGAACAGGCCGTCGTCGAAGTGGTAGTCCTCGCGCACGATCAGGCTGGCATTGGTGTAGTGGCGCACGTACTCGTGCTGGACCTTGTCGTTGCTGATTAGGTAATTGACCACGCCCATCAGGAAGGTCACGTCGGAGCCGGCACGGATCGGCGAGTAGATGTCGGCCACTGCAGCACTGCGGTTGAAGCGCGGGTCAACGACGATGACCTTGGCGCCGTTGCGAATCTTCGCCTCGATCACCCATTTGAAGCCCACCGGGTGCGCCTCGGCCGGGTTGCCGCCCATGATCAGCACCACGTTGGCGTTCTTGATGTCGACCCAGTTGTTGGTCATCGCGCCACGGCCGAAGGTCGGCGCCAGGGCCGAGACGGTCGGGGCGTGGCAGACGCGCGCCTGGCTGTCGGTGCCGAGAATGCCCAGTGCGCGGGTAAAGCGCTGGTCCAGCGAGCCGGTTTCGCTGCTGGCGGCCGAGGAGCAGAGCATGCCGGTACTCAGCCAGCGGTTGACCGTGGTGCCCTTGGCGTTCTTCTCGATGAAGTTGGCGTCGCGGTCGTCCTTCATCAGGCGGGCGATGCGCTCGATGGCGTGGTCCCAGCTGATGCGCTGCCACTTGTCCGAACCCGGTGCGCGGTATTCGGGGAACAGCAGGCGCTGCTCACTGTGCACGTAGTCCACCAGACCTGCGCCTTTCGGGCACAACGAGCCGCGGCTGACCGGGTGATCCGGGTCGCCTTCGATGTGGAAGATGCGCGCCTTGGCGTTCTTTGCGCCGTCACCCAGGCTGTACATGAGAATCCCGCAACCCACTGAACAGTAGGTGCAGTTGTTGCGGGTTTCCTTGGCGCGCAACAGCTTGTACTGGCGCGACTGGGTGGCCTGGGCCATGCCGGGGGCAAAACCCAGGGTCGCGCAGGTGGCGGTGGCGACCCCGGCGGTACAGAGCTTGAAGAACTGACGTCTGCCAAGTCCCATGGTTATCTCCTTATTCTGGTGGCTGCACAAAGCAGCGGGCATAGGCATGCCCGGCAACAAGGCGTCGCAAGCGCAGTTGGCGTTGGTGAGATCACGATTGGTTGCAGGCCCTGTCTGGCGCAGGGCTCGGATAACGCGGATGAACGGTAGTGTATTCCCGTATGGAATGTAGGACTAATCAAGGGTGTTGATGGCGCTATCGAGCGCCTCTATCGTCAACTGTTTGACCTTGGCAGAGCCTTGTCCTACGCGCCTCGGGCATCGGGCGCTAGTGTCGGGGATTAGACGAAAGTAGCAGGCAGGCGAGGTGAGAGAGTGGGTAGCGTGCTTTCTTTATATTCACTATTGATCTAACAAAATGATTAATTATTCTTTTTTGTTTTTCTCCTGAGCGTGCACTCTGCACCTCAAGCACTGCGCCGCAGTGCATCCCGGAACGAGGAAGCAGAGCATGACCATCAAGGCGATCAACGTACGCAATCAGTTCAAGGGCACGGTCAAGGAGACCATCGAAGGGCCAGTGGTGTCGGAAATCGATGTGCAGACCTCCGCAGGTATTGTCACCTCGGTGATCACCACCCGTTCGGTGCACGAGCTGGAGTTGCGGGTGGGCAGTGAAGTGATTGCCTTCGTCAAATCCACCGAGGTGTCGATCGCCAAGCTATGAGGGTTTGCGCGTCAGCTCGAAGCGACACACCTGTCCACCGCGCAGCATGCATTCCAGGTGCTGCACCTTACCCCCGCCAAGGCTGCCGATCAGCGCCAGGTCGAGCTCACAGACTTCAGGGTGAGCTTCGGCCAGCTGATGAAATACGCAGTTGTGGGCGACGATTTGTGCAGGCGCGCCCCCGGAGCGGAAAAATACTTCGGATTCATAGCCGACATCTTTCATGTGCGCAGCGATCTGCTGTTCATCGAGCCGGGTAGCGCTCAGGTCCGCGGCCATTTTCTCGCCCAGACTGCGCATCAACTGCACCAGCGCTTCGTGGCCGATCAGGCTGGCGACTTCATCGATCAACAGGTTGGCCAGCAAGTGATAGTGGCGCGGGAACAACTCCCTGCCATGCGCGCTGAGGCGATACAACTGCTCGGGGCGGCGGCCAGTGGCGCGCAGATCGCCGCGCACCACCAGAGCGTCACGTTCCAGGGCCGCCAGGTGCTGACGCACCGCCGTGCGGGTGACCGACAGCTGGCTGGCCAGTTCTTCGATGCTCATGCCGGCAGCCGTATACAGCAAGGCTGAAAGCAGATCCTGTTGGGTACGTCCCAGACCTTCGAACATCGACAGACCTCGCTCAGAACTTGTCCGGGAACTGTTTGACCAGTGCCGCCGTCAAGGCATCGGCCAACCCGAGAATATGCTCGCGCATGTGTTGCCAGGTAGCCGCTTCTGCCTTGTAGTCCTTTTTCCCGAGTTCGTCGATCTGCGCAATATGGTGGCCGCCATGGGCGGCGAGCATCGTATTGAGCGTAGCTTCCGGCAAGTTGGGGTTGGCCGTAGCGAGGAATTTGGCCAGGGCCTTGGCATTGCTGCCCAAGTCGTTGACCGCTGCCTGTTTACCCGACGCCGACTGGCTGACACTGGCATCACTGTACTGTTTGACCGCGCCCCAGTGCCCGGCGAGCAGTTTCAGCAACTGGTCGGCGGCGGGCTGGCCGTAGAGTGGAGCGATGCTGTTGGCAATCGCAGTGGCATTACTGACCACCTGCTGGCTGGCGACATCGGCCTGTTGACGATTGCCGGCCTGATTGGCGATGGCGTAATCGCGAATCCAGAAAATATGCTCGACCCACAAGTCGCGCAGGGCCAGGCGCGTGGTCAGGGCGGCGGATTCGGCTTGCGGGGCAGGGGTTTGAGCCGCAGGGCTCAAGGTGGGAAGCGTACATAAAGCTGCAAGCAGCAGCACAACTGACAGTCTGATCTTCATGGCAGTACCCTCGGCGGGTTAAGTGGCCTACAAGATCAATTACAGCATGAAAATATGTCGTTATTGATTGAGGTGCCGAACGGTCGCTGGTGTGCATGGGGCCGGTGGTAGCGAGCGAGGCGGCCGTCGTGTTGCTGCTCTGCTACGCTGCAGCTTTTCAGCCTGAACAGCGGTTAAGCCCATGCCGGAAATAACGCCTGAACCTCAAGCGGTCTGCAGCCCGATCACTCGCAGCGCGATCTTCATTGTCGCCACGCTCAAGCCCGGGCCTGAAGCTGCCGAATGTGTACGCGGATGGTGTGCCGATGTCGCCGGGCTGACCCGTTCGGTGGGCAAGCGCGTGCCGGGCGGCAACCTCTCGTGCGTCTGCGGCTTTGCTGACAGCGCCTGGGACCGCTTGTTCGGTGATCCGCGTCCGGCGGCCTTGCACCCCTTTCGCGAGTTCGGTCCAGAGCAGCGCCGTGCCCTGGCAACGCCGGGTGACCTGCTGTTGCACATCCGCGCCGAACACATGGACCTGTGCTTCGAGCTGGCCACGCAATTGATGGCGGCGCTGGGCGGTGCGGTGACCGTGGTCGATGAAGTTCAGGGTTTTCGTTATTTCGACATGCGCAGCATCATCGGGTTTGTCGACGGCACGGAAAACCCGGTCGGGCGCAAGGCAGAGCACTTCACCCTGATTGGCGCTGAAGACCCGGCCTTCAGCGCAGGCAGTTATGTGTTGGTGCAGAAGTACCTGCACAACATGCAGGCGTGGAACGCGCTGACTGTCGAGGCTCAGGAAGGCGTGATCGGCCGTACCAAACTGTCTGATATCGAACTCGACGAATCGGTCAAACCCAGTAGCTCGCACAGCGCGTTGACGGTCCTTGAGGAGGACGGCGAGGAAGTGAAGATCCTGCGCGACAACATGCCGTTCGGCCGCCCTGGTGCCGGGGAGTTCGGCACCTACTTCATTGGCTATGCGCGTTCTCCCGAGCCGATCGAGCAGATGCTCGAAAACATGTTTGTCGGTAAACCTGCAGGTAACTACGACCGCTTGCTCGACTTCAGTACGGCGGTCACCGGTGGCCTGTTTTTCGTGCCTTCAGCCGATGTGCTCGAAGCGCTTGCCGAGCGCACCGGCTAATCGCTACATGCGCGTTGTCAGTGGCTGTCGAGCAGTGCTTTGACTTCGGCAAAGCACTTCTCCGCGAGGGCCGAGCGCGGTTCGCTACGGCGCAGCAGCAGGCCGATCGGAGCATGCACGCTGGCGCTGGCAATCGGCACGATACGAATGTGCTCGCTCAGTTCATCCAGGCCGCTGTGCAGCGGCATGATCGCGCAGCAGATGCCGGCGCAGATCGCCTGGATCAACTGGTAGGTGGAGTCGCTCTCCAGCACCGGTTGCGGGTGCAGGCCCCGGCTTCTGAAACTCAGGTCGACTGACTGGCGGTAGTGCATGCCCTTGGACAGCATCCCCAGGGGTATATCGCTGACTGCCTCCCACGGCAGTTCGGGCTGGTCAAAGTGGTAGTGGCGCGTGTCGTACAGCAGGCCCATGCTGGTAGCGCCCAGTTCGATGACCTCGAAGAAGCTGGTGTTGATCTGGTCCAGATAGCAGATACCGAGGTCGAGCTGGTTGCGGCTCAAACCATCGATGACCTGTTCCGAGCTCAGTGACGAGAGCTGGAAATGCAGCTCTGGGTAGCGCTGGGCCAGGGGCGTGAGGAAGCTCATCGGGTTGATGCTCGACAACGGCACCATGCCCAGGCGCAGGTTGCCGACGATCTGCCCGCGGCAGCTGGCAGCTTCGGCCTGCAGGCCGTCGTAGGCCGCCAGCAGGGTCCGGGCCCAGGCCAGAATGCGCTCGCCGGCTTCGGTGAAACCTTCAAAACGTTGGCCGCGGGTTACCAGCACCAGGTCCAGCTCGTCCTCCAGGTTGCGCAGGCGCATGGACAGCGTCGGCTGGGTGACGTGGCACAGCGCAGCGGCCTGGCCGAAGTGTCTGGTCTGATCCAGGGCGATGAGAAACTTGAGTTGTTTGATGTCCATGGCGCGGCCTGGCAAGTGGTATGGGGTTGAGCATAGTGTGGTTACGCAACCCTACGCGCAGGGCAAAAGTGCGTCCAATGAGTATGAGTGACCGGCTGATAAGTGCGGTCGATCAAGCGGGTGGTTGTGGTGTTTCGCCAATAGAGGGTGTCGATAGGCTGTTGTGAACTATCGATTGGACGGCTTTTGTTTTAGTCACTAGTTTCCCCGAAGATTACTCTTCGACCCTGAGGCTATTACATGAGTGTGAAAATGGATGCGGTTTTTGTACCGGTCAACATCGCCGTACTGACCGTCAGTGATACCCGCACTTTTGCGACCGACACCTCCGGCGAATTGCTGGCGACTCGCGCCGTGGAAATGGGCCATCGCCTGGTGGCCCGTGAGCTGGTCAAGGACGATGTCTACAAAATCCGTGCGCAGGTGGCGACCTGGATCGCCGACGACCAGGTGCAGGTGGTGCTGGTGACCGGTGGCACCGGTTTTACCGCCCGCGACAGCACCCCCGAGGCGGTGGCCTGTTTGCTCGACAAGCATATCGACGGATTTGGCGAGTTGTTCCGTGCCTTGTCGATCCTCGATATCGGTACCTCCACGGTGCAGACCCGCGCTTTGGCCGGGCTGGCCAATGGCACGCTGGTGTGCTGCCTGCCGGGCTCGACCGGTGCCTGCCGCACGGCGTGGGAAGGCATCCTGGCCGAGCAGCTCGATGCCCGTCACCGTCCCTGCAACTTTGTTGCCCACCTCAAGCCCGGCAATCTGTGTGGGTCGCGTCAAGAGCAATGAACAAGGGTGGGGGATGCCAGTGGGAGCGGGCTTGCCCCGCGATACGATTTGGCTGACAGACCGCAATCGCGGGGCAAGCCCGCTCCCACAGCAAGCCCGCTCCCACCCTATGCCCTCAACTGAGGACGAAGTCCACTGGCTGCAGGGGCGCGGGCAGGTCGGTGTGACCTGCTGCTGAGAGAATTTCCCGTTCGATCGTACGCACCATGGCATCGGTAGGCAGGTCGTTTTCATCGTGCCCGAACGGGTCTTCCAGTTCATCGCTGATGGCGTCCAGGCCGAAGAAGGTGTAGCTGACAATCGCCGTGAAGATCGGCGCCAGCCAACCCAGCGGCTGGGCCATGGCGAACGGCAGCAGCACGCAGAAGATGTAGATCGTGCGGTGCAGCAGCAAGGTGTAGGGGAAGGGCAAGGGTGTGCTTTTGATCCGCTCACAAACGGCCTGGGCTTCGGACAGCCCATGCAAGCGCTGCTCAAGTGCCATGTAGCGCCATTCACTGATGGTGTTTTCTTCGGCCAGACGCGAACAGATCCTGCCTGTCTCTTGCAGGATTGCATCGCTGATGTTGTGAGCGGGCAGGGCGGATACACCAGGCACCCATTTGCGCGCGACGTGCTGTTCGTCTTCGCCTCGTAACCTGGCGTTCAGCGCATGGGCATAACCGCACAGATTCAGCAGCAGGCTTTCGCGCAGTTGCCGATCGGTGATGATGCAGCTTTCGCGAATGAACGAGCGTATTTCGATGATCACCTGACCCCAGGCTTTGCGGCCTTCCCACCAGCGCTCGTAGCAGGCGTTGTTGCGAAAGCTCATGAAAATCGACAGCGAGATGCCGAGCAACGTGAAGGGCGTGGCGTTGACCCGGGAAAACAGCGCCGGGTGCAGGTTCTCGATCAGGACGATCAGCGAAGCCAGTGCGGTGACCATGACAGTGCGCCGGGCGATGCGCTTGGCTATCGAACCTTTGAGGGAGATCAGGACGTTGAGCAGGTTGGGTTTGGGGTGAACGATCATCAGGGTTCCGTTAGCCGCCGGTCATGTTCATGAAGCGCAGGATCTGCACGTCGCCGTTGATGTCGAAGTGGTGACGGTAGGGCTTGAGGGTCATGGCGTCGCGAATGGCCTTGTCCAGCCGGGCGCTGTCGCCGGGGTGCGCGCGCAGCACCTGCTTCAGGTCGCTGGCGTGCTCGTTGCCCAGACACAGCAACAAACGGCCTTCGACGGTCAGGCGCACGCGGTTGCAGCTGCCGCAGAAGTTATGGCTGTGGGGCGAAATGAAACCGATGCGAATCTGCGGCGCTTCGGCCAGGCGCCAGTAACGTGAAGGGCCCTGGGTGGATTCAGCCGATTCGATCAAGGTGAATTGTTCCGCGATGCGCGCGCGGACTTCATCGCTCGAGCAGTAGGACTCGCTGCGCTGGTGCTCACTGATGACCCCCAGAGGCATTTCTTCGATGAAGGAAATGTCCAGCTCGCGGTCGATGGCAAAGCGCACCAGGTCATTGATTTCGCCGTCGTTGCGGCCCTTGAGCACCACGCAATTGAGTTTGGTGCGGCGAAAGCCGGCTGTGTGTGCGGCGTCGATACCAGCGATCACCTGATGCAGATCGCCGGTGCGGGTAAGCGCTTTGAAGCGCTGCGGGTCGAGGCTGTCGAGGCTGATGTTCAGGCGCGACAGCCCGGCATCGAACAAGGGTTTGGCCAGGCGTCCGAGTTGTGAGCCATTGCTGGTCATGCACAGCTCGCGCAACCCCGGCAGCGCCGCGACGCGTGTGCACAGCTCGACAATGCCGCTGCGCACCAGTGGCTCACCGCCGGTCAGGCGGATCTTGCGGGTGCCCATGGCGACGAAACGCTCGGCCACTTGATACAGCTCTTCAAGGGTCAGAATGCGTTGGCGCGGCAGGAACTGCATGTCTTCAGCCATGCAGTAGACGCAACGGAAATCGCAACGATCGGTCACCGACATCCTCAGGTAATCAATCTTTCTATTGAAGCCATCGACCAATGTAGTGTCGTTTGCATTCACGGTTGCGATTACCTCTTTTAATTTCATGTCGGTTATTGCGGTGAACGCATGGGGTGCAAATAAATTAAATAATCAGGGTGTCTTGTATCGAGCATAGGGAGCTGCGGGGGGGACGTCAAATTGCTTTTAGTGACTAATTGATAAGTGTCGTCTATCACTGCTGTGAGCCCCGTATTCTGTGGCTTGTGGCTGTGATAGAGGGTTTTGATCGGTCTGTAATTACTTTCGATTGGACGCGTAGGAATTGGCTCAATAGCCTGAAAGGGTAAATGAAACGGGAAGGCAGTTAGTGTCCGGCTGATTGTTGTTTATATGGCAGCTTGATTTAGCCGTATAGCGGCCCTTGCCTTGAGATTAATTAATCTCTGCGTGCATATTGAGGAATACCCTGATGAGTCAAGACGAACACATCAAAAATTATAATGCCCCGGCAGCCGGTTGGGGCGCGCTGAAAAGCGTTACCAAGAGCTGGCTGGGCAGTGAGAATGCTTTCAAGAACCTGCGGGTGATGCTCAAGACCAACCAGAACGGCGGCTTCGATTGCCCGGGTTGTGCCTGGGGCGAGTCGCCTGACGATGGCATGGTCAAGTTCTGTGAGAACGGTGCCAAGGCGGTCAACTGGGAGTCCACCGGTCGCGCTGTCGACCCGACGTTCTTCTCGCGCTACAGCGTCAGCGCGCTCGCCGGGCAGAGCGACTACTGGCTCGAATACCAGGGCCGCCTGACACACCCGATGCGCTATGACGCGGCCACCGATCATTACGTCGAAACCTCGTGGGAGGAGGCCTTTACCCTGGTCGCGCAACACCTCAACGGCCTCGACTCGCCCGACCAGGCCGAGTTCTACACCTCCGGTCGCGCCAGTAACGAGGCGGCGTTCCTCTACCAGCTGTTCGTACGGGCCTTCGGCACCAATAACTTCCCCGACTGCTCGAACATGTGCCACGAGGCCAGCGGCGTAGGGATGGGCGAAACCCTCGGGGTAGGCAAGGGCACTGTGGTGTTCCACGACCTGGAGGAGGCGGACGCGATTTTCGTCATCGGCCAGAACCCCGGCACCAACCACCCGCGCATGCTCGAACCGCTGCGCGAAGCGGTCAAACGTGGCGCCCAGGTGGTCTGCTTCAACCCGCTCAAGGAGCGCGGCCTGGAACGTTTTCAGCATCCGCAGCATCCTTTCGAAATGCTCAGCAATGGCTCCGAGCCGACCAACACCGCGTACTTTCGGCCTGCCTTGGGCGGCGACATGGCGGTAATGCGCGGTATCGCCAAGTTCCTGCTCAAGTGGGAGCGTGAGGCCCAGGCCAATGGCGAACCGGCGGTGTTCGACCATGCCTTTATCGCCGAGCATACCTCGGGCGTGGATGCCTACCTGGCGCAGGTCGATGCCACCAGCTGGGCGCATATTGTCGAGCAATCCGGCTTGAGCCTGGCCGAGCTGGAACTGGCGGCGCGCATGTACCGGCGTGCCGAGCGGGTGGTGATGTGCTGGGCGATGGGCGTTACCCAGCACCGCCATTCGGTGCCCACCGTGCAGGAAATCATCAACCTGCAACTGCTGCGCGGCAACGTCGGCAAACCGGGGGCCGGGCTGTCGCCGGTGCGCGGTCACAGCAACGTACAGGGAGACCGCACCATGGGCATCGACGAGCAACCGCCCGCGCGGCTGCTTGATGCCCTGGAGCAGCGTTTTCGCTTTCAGGTGCCACGCGCGCATGGCCATAACGCGGTGCTGGCGATCCAGGCGATGGAGGAAAAACGTGCCAAGGTGTTCATCGCCCTGGGCGGCAACTTCGCTCAGGCTACGCCGGATACGCCGCGCACTCACGACGCCTTGCGCAACTGCGAGCTGACCGTGCACATCGCCACCAAGCTCAATCGATCGCACCTGGTCACCGGTCGTGATGCGTTGATCCTGCCGTGCCTTGGGCGCACCGAAATCGATGTGCAGGCTGAAGGCCCGCAGGGCGTTACCGTGGAAGACACCTTCAGCATGGTGCATATCTCCTACGGCCAGCTCAAACCGAGCTCGCCGCTGCAACGTTCGGAGCCATCGATCATTGCCGGTATTGCCAAGGCCACCTTGGGCGACCGGCCGATCGATTGGGAATGGGCCGTGGCCGACTACAGCCGTATTCGTGACCTGATCGCCGACACCATTCCAGGCTTCGAAGATTTCAACGCCCGATTGCAGCATCCCGGTGGCTTCCATCTGGGTAACCCCGCCGCCGAACGGCAGTGGAACACCGCCTCTGGCAAGGCCCAGTTCACCCCGAGCCTGTTGCCGGAGCAGTTGATCAATGAGGCGGTGCTGGCGCGTGGCGACAAGCCTGATCTGGTGCTGCAGACCCTGCGCTCCCATGACCAGTACAACACCACCTTGTATGGCCTGGATGACCGTTATCGCGGCGTGTTTGGCCTGCGTGAAGTGATCTTTGCCAATGAGCAGGACATTCGCCGCCTGGGCTTCAAACCCAACGAGAAGGTCGACCTGGTGTCGCTCTGGGAGGATGACCGCGAGCGCCGTGTAAGCGGCTTTACCCTGGTGGCCTACGACATTCCCTGCGGCCAGGCCGCAGCGTACTACCCGGAGACCAATCCACTGGTGCCGCTGGAAAGCTACGGCGACCGCACATTCACGCCAACCTCGAAGTTCATCGCCATCAAGCTTGAGAAGGCGCGGGACAACAACCGGATTGCGTCGGCGAACCTCTGATCGTTACGCCGTTTGCGTTATTTGACTTGAAGCGTTGAGCGCCCACGGCAGCTCCAGCGGGCTGCCGTGTCCGGGCGTGCGCGCGTCTGCAAGGATTTCCTCATGAACACTCTGGGTGCGTTGGACCTGGCGCGGATTCAATTCGCGTTCACCGTCTCGTTCCACATCATCTTCCCGGCCATCACCATCGGCCTGGCCAGTTTTCTGGCCGTGCTCGAAGGTTGCTGGCTGAAGAGCAATAACCGGGTCTACAAAGACCTCTACCATTTCTGGTCGAAGATATTTGCCGTCAATTTCGGCATGGGCGTGGTCTCGGGGCTGGTCATGGCCTACGAGTTCGGCACCAATTGGGCGCGCTTCTCTGACTTCGCTGGCAGCGTCACCGGGCCACTGCTGACCTACGAAGTACTCACCGCGTTCTTCCTCGAGGCCGGATTCCTCGGGGTGATGCTGTTTGGTTGGGACCGGGTGGGGCGGCGCCTGCATTTCTTTGCCACGGTGATGGTGGCCATCGGTACGCTGATCTCGATGTTCTGGATCTTGTCGTCCAACAGCTGGATGCAGACACCGCAGGGGATCGAGATCATTGATGGCCGGGTGGCACCGGTGGACTGGTTCAAGATCGTCTTCAACCCGTCGTTCCCTTATCGCCTGATGCACATGGCGCTGGCGGCGTTTCTGTCCACCGCGCTGTTTGTTGGCGCCTCGGCGGCCTGGCACCTGCTGCGCGGCAACGACTCGGCGCAGATAAGGAAAATGCTGTCGATGGCCATGTGGATGATCCTGATTGCCACGCCGGTGCAGATCGTCGTCGGTGATGCCCATGGTCTGAACACCCTCAAGCATCAACCGGCGAAAATCGCGGCAATCGAAGGCCACTGGGAGAACAAGCCCGGCGAGCCGTCACCGCTGGTGCTGTTCGGGTTGCCAGACATGGACGCCGAGACCACGCACTACAACATCGAAATCCCCTACCTGGGCAGCCTGATCCTCACCCACAGCCTGGACAAACAGATCCCGGCGCTCAAGAACTTTGCCAAACAGGACCGGCCCAACTCCACCATCATTTTCTGGAGTTTCCGGATCATGGCCGGGCTCGGCATGTTGATGCTTGGCTGCGCACTGCTGGCCCTGGTGCTGCGGCGCAATGGTGCTCTGTATCGCAACAGGCTGTTCCTGCGGTTCGCCCTGCTGATGGGGCCCTCCGGTCTGATTGCCCTGCTGGCCGGCTGGTTCACCACCGAAGTGGGGCGTCAGCCCTGGGTGGTCTACGGCCTGATGCGCACCACGCAAGCGGCGTCCAATCACAGTGCCATGCAGATGAGCGTGACCCTGGCACTGTTCGTGGTCATTTACTTCTCGGTGTTCACCGTTGGCATTGGCTACATGATGCGCCTGGTCCGCAAGGGCCGAAGGCCTGTGCGGCGCATGACGTCACACCTACCGAGACCCTGCTAGCAACTTCCCGCAGACTGCTGTCTGCCGCCGACTGAGAGGGACTGGAACATGGCAATTCAAGGTATCGACCTGTCGATCATCTGGGCAGTCATCATCGCCTTCGGCCTGATGATGTACGTGATCATGGATGGCTTTGACCTGGGGCTGGGCATCCTTTTTCCGCTGATTTCCGACGCCAGCGAGCGCGATGTGATGATGAATACCGTCGCGCCGGTCTGGGATGGTAACGAGACCTGGGCGGTGCTCGGTGCGGCGGCGTTGTACGGAGCGTTTCCGTTGGCCTATTCGGTGATCCTCGAGGCGCTCTATCTGCCGTTGGTGCTGGCGCTGGCCGGGCTGATCTTTCGTGGCGTGGCGTTCGAGTTTCGCTTCAAGGCGAGCGCGCAAAAGCGTCACTGGTGGGATAAAGCATTTATTGGTGGTTCGATCCTGGCGACTTTTTTTCAGGGGGTGGCAATCGGTACCTACATCAGTGGCATCCCGGTGGTCGACCGTCAGTTTGCCGGCAGCGCCCTGGACTGGCTGGCGCCATTCCCGCTGTTCTGTGGCCTGGGCCTGATCCTGACCTACGCACTGTTGGGCAGCACCTGGCTGCTGATCAAGACCGAGGGCATGCTCGAGTCGCGCATGCGTCACTACAGCCGTCCGCTGGCGTACCTGCTGGCACTGGTCATTGCGATCATCTGTGGCTGGACGGCAATGATCCATGACGATATCGCCCAGCGCTGGTTCGCTGGCAGTCACTGGCTGCGTTCTGCTGCCATTGCCGTGCTGGCCGTGGCTGCAGTGCTGGTGATCCAGAAGAGCTTGCGCAAACGTCACTCGCACTGGCCGTTCATTGCGGTGGTTGCCTTGGTGTTCCTCGGCTATCTGGGACTGGCCATCAGCATCTGGCCGAACATCGTGCCGCCCGCGATCAGCCTGTGGCAGGCCGCATCGCCAGCGTCGAGTCAGCTGTTTGCCTTGATCGGGGCGCTGTTCATCATTCCGGTCATCCTCGTCTACACCTTCTGGAGCTATCACGTGTTTCGCGGCAAGGTGAAGGTGGGGGACGCCTATCACTGAGGTCGTTCAGGGCCTTCGCATCGCGGGGCAAGCCCGCTCCCACAGAGGCATGCGCTCCCACCTGAAAATGTCTACCCTGTTGCGAAATATTACAAAACAGGATGGGGAACATGCCGTTAAAGGACTTGCTGCTGGCACTGGTGGTGATCGTTGTCTGGGGCGTCAATTTCGTGGTGATCAAGGTGGGCCTGGACGGCCTGCCGCCGATGTTGCTGGGGGCATTGCGCTTCGCCTTGGTGGCGTTCCCGGCGGTGTTGCTGGTCAAACGACCACAGTTGCCCTGGCGCTGGTTGATTGCCTATGGCGCAACGATCTCGCTGGGGCAGTTCGCCTTTCTCTTCGAGGCAATGAACAATGGCATGCCACCGGGGCTGGCTTCGTTGGTGCTACAGTCCCAGGCCTTTTTTACCCTGTTTTTTGCCGCGGTCTTTCTGGGCGAGCGGCTGCGTGCGGCCAGCGTCCTGGGGCTGCTGGTCGCGGCAGGTGGATTGGCCCTGATCGGCAGCGAGAACGGCGCCAGCGTGCCGTTCTTTGCGTTGCTGTTGACGCTGTGTGCAGCGTCGATGTGGGCCATGGGCAATATCATTACCCGGCGCTTCGGCAATATCGATCTGGTCGCTCTGGTGATCTGGGGCGGGCTGATTCCACCGCTGCCGTTCTTCGCCTTGTCCTGGTGGCTGGAAGGGCCGGCGCTGATCGAAAGCGCCCTGCGCGGGATTGGCTGGAGTTCGATCCTGTCTCTTGCATACCTGGCATTTATCGCCACCATGCTTGGCTATAGCTTGTGGGGGCAGTTGTTGTCGCGCTATCCGGCCGGCAAGGTGGCACCGTTTTCGTTGCTGGTGCCGGTGGTGGGCTTGAGCTCGTCGGCGCTGCTGCTGGGTGAGCGCCTGACGCCCATGCAGGGCTGGGGTGCGCTGCTGGTCATGGCCGGGTTGCTGATCAATGTCTTTGGCCCGCGTTTGCTGGCTGCCCGAATCGCGGCGCAAGGCAACGCCTGAACAGGGCAGCAGCTTGTGCATTGCCCGGTGCAGTCCTAATATCCAAGCTTCAACTTGTGTATTGGGGCTGGCAATCAAATGGATTTGCACACCTCCCTGTGGCTGTTTCAGGCCATCCTCGCGTCGGGTTTGAGTCTCTGGCTGTGTATTGCGGTACTCAACAATCTTCAGGCCTTTCGCGCATCCGTCGGTGCAGTAGGGGCGACCATGGCCATGGCGCCCTTGCGTCAGGAACCGGCCATTGACATCCCGTTGCTCGGCCGCGCCCTGCATTCACCTGGCTGGCACCGCATCGCCTTGCTGCTGGTGCTGGTACTGCAGGTCCTCGCTGCAGGGGCCGCGCTGACCGGCAACTACCTGTTGCTGGTCGAGACCGATCTGATGCAGGCCCGCCCATGGTTGAACCTGGCGCTGAGCGCGTTTCTCGGCTTTACCTTCAGCATGTTGTTGGGTGGCCTTTGGTTCGGTTACTGGATTCGTCAGGAAGGCTTGCAGCTGACCCATCTGGTGCTGGTGCTCTGGGCCTTGCTAGCCTTTGTGGTGTTCAACCTGCCGTGGGCGTAGGGGAATGCCGTGGGCTGACCCGATACACACAACGGCGTTGGCCCGACAGCAGATGTTCACAACGTTCGACCAGCGCCTGTTCGCCGAGCACCGTTTGAAACACCTGCAGCTCCGAGCGGCAGAAACCCTGACAGCGGCTGGCGGCGACGCAAATCGGGCAGTGGTTCTCGATGATCAGCCAGCCGTTGTCGCAGGCCTGCATTTCGGCCATATAGCCGGCCTGTTCGCGCAACTGCACCAGGGTGCGCACCTTGTCTTCCAGGTTGTGCAGTTGGCTGCAGGCCTGTTGGTATTCGGCGCGGTGGGTCGCTTCCATGCGCTGGATCAGTTGCTCGACACCGTCGCTGCCGAACACCTGTTCGACGCTTTCGATCAGTTGCAGGGTCAGCACACTGTGCGCATCCGGAAAGCGCCGTTGCGCGGTCTCGGTCAGTAACCATTTCTGGGAGGGCCGACCGGCGCCGTTGGCTGGCGCGCTGATGCCGCTGATCAGTTGCGCCGCCTGCAGCTTCTGAACGTGTTGGCGCGCGGCCTCGAAGCTGATCTGCAGCAGGCTGGCCAGGTCGGTGGTCTTCAGCGCGCCGCGGGTCTTGAGCAGAAACAGGATGCGCTCGGCGGTGGAGTTGCTGGCGTCGGTGGCGGTCGGGGTCATGGAAGGGCGGTCGTCATGCACATGGAAAGTCCAGGATTGTATTGAATGAGCGCTGAAAATGCCGCTCTGCGCCGCGCATCAGGCCAGGGCCAGGCCGCGGCTGCCGGTGATGCGCCGAACCAGTATCAGGGTCAGCACGGGGGCCAGGGCAAATACGCCGAACAACCACAACGCAGCGTGCTGGGCACCGACCACGCCACCGGGATCGACCAACCCGGCGCTGTTGCTCACCAGCCCGGCCAACGCCGCAGCCAGGGCCGTGGCATACAGCTGCACGGTGGTGATCGACGCCGAAGCGAGGTTTTCTTCGCCAGGGCGTGCGGCGCTCAGTACCCGGCTCAACAGGTGCGGCCAGCCAAGCCCAATACCCAGGCCAACGCCGGCCAGGGCCAGGCAGTAACTGGCAACGCCGAGCACGCTGGTCAGCCAGTGGATCTGGGCGGTCATCCAGGCCAGCGCCAGCAGCGCCGCGACGATCACCGCCGGCCCCAGGCGAATCAGCCGCTCGGCCGCATCGCCCGTGCGGCTGGCGCTGAGCAGGGCGGCGAGGGTCCAGCCAGCGGCCATGGCGGCGGTCATGTAGCCTGCGGCGAGGGGGCCGAGACCATGGATCTGCTGGAGGAAATAGGGCACGAAAATCTCGGTGGTCATGGCCGCAATCAACAGACACATCACCCCATACAGCACGCCCAGGCGGGTGCCCAATGAGTAGGCCCCGGTGGGTAGCAGGCGACGTTCGGGATCTCGGTCAAGGCGGGCGATCAGCACGGCGATGGCAAGACCGGCAGCGATGCCGAGCAGGTTCCACAGCAGGTGACTGGACAGGCTGGCCGCCGAAATAGCCAGCACCGAGGCCACCAGGCAGGCGATCAAACCATAGGGTGGGCGTGAGCTGCTGGAGGTGCCGGCGAGGGTGTTGTTCAGCTGAGTGATGACGATTACCGCCAGCAGCGCAATCACTGGCAGCAAGGCCCAGAATGCCCAGCGCCAATGTCCGCTCTCGGCAAACACGCCGCCGATGGCCGGGCCGCAGAGGGTCGCCAGGCCCCACATGCCGGAAACCATGGCCATGGCGCGCGGCCATAGGCGTGCATCGAACACCAGGCGGATCAGGGCATAGCTCAGGGCAAACAGAATACCGCCACCCAGGCCCTGGACGCTACGGCCAGCCAGCAGCACCGGCATGCTCGGGGCTGCCGCGCAGAGCGCTGAACCTGCTGCGAACACGGCCAAGGCCAGGAGGAACGCGCGCCGTGGTCCAAGGCCTTCGAGCAGCCGCGCCGAAAGGGTCGAGCCGATGATCGAGGTGACCACGAACAGCGTCGTGCTCCAGGCATAGAAGGCCAATCCACCGATGTCGGCAATCACGGTCGGCAGGATGGTGGTGACGATGTAGACGTTGATCGCATGCAGCGCCACCCCGCCGGCCAGCGCAATCGAACGCAGGGCGTTGCGGCCATGCAGCAGTTCGGCCCAGGAGGCGTTTGCCGGCGTAGGCGGTGAGGGCATGTGCGGTTCCTTCGCAAGGTGATGAGTGCCTGGAAGTCTAGGTGCGCCTCTCGTATTACACAAATGATTGCTTGGATAAATAGCCGGTGGACGATCTTCGGCATTTGTTACCATCGGTTTTTTGCCGTGGTCCGGATGGGCTCGGCGTACAACCTGCAAGACCGAAGGGAAGGAGAGCAGCATGATTATCACCACTACAGGCACTGTCGAGGGTCGGCAAATTGCCGCCTACCTGGACGTGGTCAGCGCCGAATCGGTCCAGGGTATCAACGTGGTGCGCGACGTGTTCGCCAGCTTTCGCGACTTTTTCGGGGGCCGTTCGCAAACCCTGGAAAGCGCCTTGAAAGAAGCCCGCGAGCAGGCCACCGATGAAATCAAGGCCCGTGCCCGCAGCCTGCAGGCCGATGCCGTGGTCGGCCTGGATTACGAGATCAGCATGCCGTCGGCCCGTGGCGGGATGGTCGTGGTGTTCGTCACCGGCACCGCGGTCAAGCTTCGGTAGGAGCGGGCTTGCCCCGCGATTGCGGGCTGTCAGCCACAACGCATCGCGGGTCAAGCCCGCTCCTACCGGGTGCGACAAAATGTCCCGGCCATTGGTCGGGCTTTTTTGTTATCCGCCTGCGTGGTCCACAAATGACCGGCTAGTCTCAGAATCACTTGAGCCGATACTTATCTGGGCAATCATCTGCTTGCCGGTATGGGCTCGCTGTCAGAGGGAGACAGGGCATGAGTGAGTTCTACCACGAGGACAATGGCGACGAATTTCCCATCAACAGCCAGGTACGTTGCGGTCAGGCGGATTTCCGTCTGGGTTTTGCCCATATGACCCGGGACGACGCCGAACACGCCAGACCGAGCCATCTGCAGCGCGCCAAGAAAGGCCGCTTCATGCCCAGGGTCCCGCTGAAAAAGTGAACCGGTTCACATCACCCCGCACATTGTTGCGGGGTTTTTTCTGCATTGTTTGACCTTGCTCAACGGTTAGGGCTTGGGCGCTCGCCTGTAGCGCACTTGTATGTCTTACTTGTCCGGCTGCTATCAATACAGGGGGTAACCGATGCGCATCAGGGAAGAAACTTACTGGAGATGGGCGGACGCGCAGCTGCACAGTCGCAGCCACGACGAACAACTCAGTGACGGTACCAGCATTGATGTTCAGGTCAGGTTGTCGCGCACCGGCGCTACACAATTGTTCATCGGTGTATACGCCCGCCATGGCAAGGCGATGGTGGAGGAGTACTACGACAATCGCCCGGGCGAAACCATGACCCGCGCCATGGTCTGGGGTGTGGACCGGGCCCGGGCGTTGCTCACCGGTGACTTTCCCATGGAGCAGGCGCCATTGCGGCGTCAGGCCTGAGCGTGACGGTTGCGGCTGGCCTGGACAATGCGCTGGGCCGGCACGCGCAACTGGCGCAGCAAGTACTCGGCAAACGCCGGTGAGTAACCTTGCAGAGCGATGGCCTGCGCCATGCAGTTCAACCAGATCTCACTGTGGGATTCATCGATCGGCCAACGGGCATGGAAAGCCGGGATGGCGATCGATCCATAGCGTTCGCTGAACAACGCCGGGCCGCCGAGCCAGCCACTGAGAAAACAGGCCAGTTTGTCCCGCGAGCTGTCGAGGTTGTCCGGGTGCATCTGACGCACCGCGCGGGCGCTCGGGTCCTGATCCATGAACCGGTAGAAATCATCGACTAGCCGACGCAGGCCATCAATGCCGCCTGCGGCCTGGTAGGAGGCATCGCCGGTGCCGAATGCGGGAGTGTTCATGCGTGGGCTCCAGGCTAAAAGAGGGCATTGTAGCCGGGTAGGGCGCGAATGAAAAAAGCCCGATCCTTGCGGATCGGGCTTCAATGTATTGCCTGTTGCCTTTTGTTGTTCTCAGCAGAGGCGGTCGATTACCGCAACGCCTGGTTTGTCCTGCAGCTCGGCCCACTCATGTTGCAGGGTCTGCAGAACGCGACCGACATACTGGGTGTCGGCGGCGGCTTTCTTGCCGACGTAGCCCTGGCCGCGACGGTACATCTTCAACCGGGCGCGCATGTTCGGCGTGCGTTGCTCGAACTGCGCTTCATCGGTCAGTGGCCCCAGCTTGTCCAGGCGCACTTCACCGGCTTCGCATACCCAGAGAATGTGGCTGTCGAGTGTGTCCTTGCGCGCGGCGAACAGCCGGGCCAGTTCGTCAACAGTCGGTTGATTGTTCAGATTCATCATAAAGCCCCCTTGACCATTCGTAGTTGAGTTCAAACTCGGCGCACGTCATGTAGCGTAGAAAGAAAGCTGCTACAGCAGCGTCACAACTGGGGGCTTTTACACGCTGCCTTTTGGGCAGTACCCATCCGCATACAGCTCATGGATCCTTCGAGCTGCCTGGAACACCCTTGCCAGTGTCCCCGATCGGGGAGACGGCCTCATCATGCAAGGGCCGACGAATGGCGTCAATAGGTTTTGTAGTGATTTTTTTCGAGCACTACATTCTTGTCCGACAATACTTGATTCGCCGCTGTTGATACGTATCAGTTCGCCGCCATGGCAACTGGCCGATCATGTTCACACATGCATAGTAGGGAGATTCCCATGAGTTCGTCGGCTAGCGCACCGGGTGCACAATCCACCCGGGTCAAGGTTCCGATTGGTTTGTTGTTGGGGATTGCTGCCCTGATTGGCGTGTTGTTACTGCCGCTGCCGGCCGACTTGCCGGTGGCCGGGCAGCGGGTTCTGGCGATTCTGGCGTTTGCCGTGGTGGTGTGGATCAGCGAGGCGGTGTCGTACGAAGCCAGCGCGATCATGATCACCTCGTTGATGGCTTTCCTGCTCGGCACGGCGCCGACGGTGGCCGATCCCTCGGTAACCTACGGCTCCTCCGCAGCCATCAGCCTGGCGCTGACCGGGTTTTCCAATAGCGCCCTGGCGCTGGTGGTCGGTGCCTTGTTCATTGCTGCGGCCATGACCCATACCGGGCTGGACCGGCGTATCGCCCTGGTGACCCTGTCCCGCGTCGGCGTCAGCACCCGGCGCATTTTGCTCGGCGCGGTGGTGGTGACGATCCTGCTCAGCCTGGTGGTGCCCAGTGCCACCGCCCGTAGTGCCTGCGTGGTGCCGATCATGATGGGGGTGATTGCCGCGTTTGGCGTCGACAAGCGCTCCAACATTGCCGCCGGGATCATGATCATCGTGGCCCAGGGCACCAGCATCTGGAACATCGGTATTCAGACTGCGGCGGCGCAGAACCTGCTGACCGTGGGCTTCATGGACAAGATGCTCGGTGCCCGGGTGTCGTGGATCGACTGGCTGATTGCTGGTGCGCCGTGGGCGGTGATCATGTCGGCGGTGCTGATTTTCATCGTGCTCAGACTGTTGCCGCCAGAGAGTGACAGCATTCCTGGTGGTAAGGAGGCCGTGAACAAGACGCTGGCCGAGCTTGGGCCCATGAGCGGAGCGCAGAAGCGCTTGCTCGGGGTGTCGGTGCTGTTGCTGCTGGCCTGGGCCACCGAGGGCAAGCTGCATAGTTTCGATACCACTTCGACCACCTATGCCGGGCTGGTGATTCTGTTGCTGCCGCGCTTGGGGGTGATGACCTGGAAAGATGTGCAAGCACGGATTCCATGGGGCACGGTGATTGTCTTCGGGGTCGGGATCAGTCTGGGGACTACCTTGCTGACTACCCAGGCGGGGCAATGGCTGGGCGCACAGGTGGTGGCCAATACCGGGCTGGATCAGTTGGGCACGCTGGGGGTGTTTTCGATCCTGGCGGCGTTTTTGATTCTGATCCATCTGGGGTTTGCCAGTGCGACGGCGCTGACTTCGGCGCTGTTGCCGATCCTGATTGCGGTGTTGCAGACCTTGCCCGGGGATTTCAGTCGTCTGGGGATGACCATGGCGTTGGGGTTTGTGGTCAGTTATGGCTTTATTCTGCCGATCAATGCGCCGCAGAACATGGTGTGCCTGGGGACTGAGACGTTCAGTGCCAAGCAGTTTGCGCGGGTGGGGATTCTGGTGACGGTGATTGGCTATCTGTTGATGCTGGTGTTTGCGGCGACCTGGTGGCACTGGTTGGGGTGGATGTAAGAGCAAGGGCTGGGAGCGGGCTTGCCCCGCGATGAGACCCCCGAATTTGTAGGCATATCCATTTGCCAAGGTGGCGCTGAGTCACCTTTCCGCCCTTACGGCGGCTTACTTTGGCAGACGCCCCAAAGTAAGCAAAGGGCTTGCCCCACCAGGGGCCCTACGCTGCGCTTCGGGTTCCCTCCTTGCGGTGTCGCTACGGGGCATTGCGAGCTACGAGTTGCAAGCAACTCTACGCTTCGCAACTTCGGCTAACGCCGAAGGCGCTGCGCGCTAGCCCCTCCACGACACCTCCACTCGGCCCTACTGGTTAACGGGGCCGGTGGATCAAGATCACAAGCAGATCAAGATCAAAAGCACAATTCGCTGCGCTTTTGCTTTTGTCAGAAGTTTGCCGGGGTGTTGGCGCTGATGATTTCTGCTTCGTCCGGGCCGATGTTTTTGAAGCTGTGCGGCAGGGTGGTCGGGAAGTAGTAGCCGTCACCGGAGTTGAGGATGCTGACCTGGCCATCCACCCGCAGTTCGATGGTGCCACGGGTCACCAGGCCGCATTCTTCGCCTTCGGCATGGACGATCGGTTCGTCGCCGGAGTCGGCACCCGGTGCGTACAGTTCACGCAGCATGCGCATCTGCCGACCTTCGACGCTGGCACCGACCAGCAGCAAGCGCAAGCCGCTGTTGCCCAGGTCGGGTTGTTCGGTGGAGCGGAACACGAAGCGCTCTTCGCGCGGCGGCTCGTCGAAGCTGAAAAACTCCGCGAGGGACATGGGAATGCCTTCGAGCAGTTTTTTCAGGGAGCTGACCGAGGGGCTGACGCGATTTTGCTCGATCTGGGAAATCGTCGAGTTTGTCAGCCCGCTACGACGGGCCAGCTCCCGCTGGGAGAGTTTGTTGCGTTCACGCACCAGTTTGAGTCGTGTCCCCGTGTCCATAGCCGCCTTATATATCGAAAATTTTTTGGCGGAGCATTAAAGCACATTCCGTGATGCTTTAGCGGCCCGCCTGTACGGACGACTGACGCGGGTGTGGCCACAGTCCGACCAGTAGCAGCAACGCCGCCACGATCAGGTAGGGCAGGCGCGGATCGACGGCGTAGATCAAGGTCCCGGCCAAGGGGCCGATGACTACTCCCAGGCCCTGCGCCGCACCGATGGAACCGGCCGTGGCGCCTTGTTCGGAGGCGTCCATGGCATTGGCGGCCAAGGCCGAAAAGGCCGGGAACACCCAGCCCATGCCGCAGGCCGAAACAAAAAAGCTGGCCCAGAGCATTTCGGCGCTGGTGGCAAAGGCGGCAGCGGCAAAGCCCAGGGCCGAGAGGCTGGCACCGACGCGGATCATCCGCAGCGGCGGCCACTGCAACGCGCGGACCAGCAGTTGCGCCAGGATCAGTGCCACGCCGACCATGGTCAGGGCAATGCCCGCGGCCTGCGCCGCGTCCGCCGGGTTCATGCCCAAACGATCCAGAGCGAAGAAGCCGACGGTGATCTGCGCGACGGAAACGCTGAGCATGGCCACGAAAGCCACCAGCAGCGGTCGGCGCAAGCGCGGATCGGCCAGGCGCACGGGACGCGGCGGTTGCTTGAGGTGTAGCTCCTGGCGCTTGAGTTTGCGCAATAGCACTACAAACGCCAGCATCGGCAGGAGCGCCATCGCATAGAACGGCAGGCTCAGGCTGTGGCGCGCCAGCAGTGCCGCCAACGCCGGGCCGAGCACCAGGCCGATTGCGTTGGCCGCACCCAGCGACGCCAGGGTGCGGGCGCGATGCTGTGGCGGGATGTTGTCAGCGATCAGCGCAGCGCCACCCACCGGCAGGGCGGCGTAGAACGCGCCAATCAAACCGCGGCCGAGCATCAGGCCAATGAAGGCCAGGGTGGCGCCGGGCAGCAGATTCAAGGCGGTATCGATGAACAGGCACAAAGCCCAGTACGCCAGGGTAAAGCCAGCGGTGCCGAGCAACAGCACCCGCCGCCGGCCGAGGCGATCACTGGCCTGGCCCCAAGGCCGCGCCAGCAACATCCAGATCACCCCGGCTACGGTCACCGCCGCCCCGGCCTGCCAGGTGGCCAGGCCCAGGGTGCGGGCAATCGGGCCGATCAAGGAAACAAACGCCATCATCGCCATGGTGCAGGCCATGTTGGCAAACAGCAGCGGTCGCAGGTCGAAGCTGCTTTGCGTGGCGGCAAGCGGGGCGGGTCGGGCAGGGTCCTGTGCGCTGTTCATGGCTATCCAAGGCTTAGAGGCAAGCGTTGCATTGTGCCGCAAATGGCTCGCTGACAGCATCCTTTGATAATAAGAATCGTTAGTCCTGGTCGTTGGCCTGGCGGTTGCGCAAGGGGACCGGCCACATACTGCGCAATACCCCGTCGCGCCGTACCAGGCCATGTACCAGCGCCGCGCCCAGGTGCACCAGCACGGTCGCGAACAGCACGTAGGCCAGCCAGCCATGGGCCTGGCGTAGCGCTGCGTACAACTGCAGGTCATGAGGCAGCAGGGCCGGCAGGTGCAAGGGCAACGGGTAGCCACCGGCCGACAGCATGCCCCAGCCGATCAAGGGCATGGCCAGCATCAGTCCATACAACAGCAGGTGTGAAGCCCCGGCAGCCAGGCGCTGCACCGTCGGCAGATCAGCAGGCAGCGGCGGGTGGGGCACGGTCAGGCGCAAAACAATGCGCACCAGCACCAACAACAGCAAGGCCAGGCCGATAGCCTTGTGCAGGCTGAGCAGCCAGGTGTGGCGCGGCGACAGGTCGCTGATCATGCTCACGCCGACGAACAGCATGGCCAGGATCAGCACCGCCATCAGCCAGTGCAGCAGGCGCGCCAGGGGATGGAAGGCAACAGGGACAGTGCTCATGGTCGTGCTCCCAACTGCGCCGCTTCGCGGCTGCGGCGGTTGAAGGACTCGGCGTACGCGGCCGAACGGGCGGCGAGGATCGGGTCGGCGGAGGGTTCGATGCCGCTGGGCAGAATCAGCGGGTCGAAGTTGAGGTCGCGGCAGGCGCCTTGTTCAGGGCCGTCGACCTGCTCGATCACCAGGGTGCCGGCATCGACGCTGCGGCGCTCTGCGGGCCAGGGCTGGCTCGGGTCGTCGACCGCATCAGCAGCTTGTGCCAGGGTCAGGCGCAGGGTCCAGCGCAGGGGGCCTTGGCGCAGGCGCTGTTGCAGGTCGTGTTGCAGGTAGTCACGGTCGTCGACCTGGCCCTGCAAAGCGGCGAACGGCGTCTGTGGTAACAGGCTCCAGCGCACATATTGGCGATTGCCGGCGCCATCGATCAGGGCAAAGGCATTGATGCTGTTGAAGCTGGAATTGGCAAAACTGTCCGGGGCTTTGTAGTCCTTGGCCCATTGGCGAAATGCTGCACTTTCCGGGTGGGCGGCGAAAAACGCCTGGACCCGCGCCGGGTCCGGTTTGCCGGTCGCCGGGTCCGGGGTCATCGCCAGCACCTGCTGATAGAAGGCTTCAGGGGTGCTCACCGCCAATACCGGTGGGGTGTTCATGCCGGTGCGCCAGACCTGGCCGTCGTCGCTGCTCAACTGCAGCGCCAGGCTGCGGGTCGGCACGCTGGTATCGGCGCTGTAAGGGTTGCTGCCACCAATCGCGAAGCGTCCGATCACCGGCACCCGTTGCTGGCTGAACACCCGCGCCCGGGACAACGATGCGGCCTGGTTACTGCTGAGGAAGTAGCCAGTGACGCATAGTCCCTTGGCGTGATTTTTACGGTAGCCGGGGTAGTGCCCGGCCTGGGCTTCGAAGGTGTCGATGATGCGTTTCGGGGTCAGGCGTTCGCTGCCGATCCAGCCGGCGGCATAGGCAAAACCTGCGGCCAGGGCGCTCAGGCCGAAACCGATTGCAGCCAGGCGCAAGGCGCGGGGACGACCGTGTAACGGAGTGCTCATGGCGGCGATCCGGGTCAGTGAATGAGCCGGTACGACGTTCGGGGCGAAAATTTATTCCTGACCTCGTGGAATAATTTTTTCTCAGCAGCGTCTGCCTCGTACACTGATCGCCTACAGGCCAAGACCCTGGCAATGAACGAACTCGATGACGACCAATTACGCGAGATGCTCGAGCGCCTGCGCCGCTTCGCCCTGTGGCTGACCCGTGAGGCGAGCAGCGCTGACGACCTGGTTCAGGCCACGGTCGAGCGTGCCCTGAGCCGCCGCGGCCAGCAGCGCGAGCACGACAGCTTGCGGGCCTGGCTGTTCTCGATCCTCTACCGGCAATTTATCGACGGCAAACGCCGTGAGCGTCGCCATGCCCGCTGGCTGGCCTGGTTCGGACGCGGCGAAGAGGCCGGCAACGCTACCGAGGACATTGTTCTGGCCCAGTCTGGCCTGGATGCCTTTGCCCGCTTGCCCACCGAGCAACGTGCCTTGTTGCTGCTGGTCAGTGTCGAGGGCCTGAGTTACAAGGAGGCCGCCCAGGCCCTAGGGGTGCCGATTGGCACGGTGATGTCGCGTTTGTCGCGGGCGCGC
This sequence comes from Pseudomonas alkylphenolica, assembly GCF_000746525.1. Taxonomy (NCBI): domain Bacteria; kingdom Pseudomonadati; phylum Pseudomonadota; class Gammaproteobacteria; order Pseudomonadales; family Pseudomonadaceae; genus Pseudomonas; species Pseudomonas alkylphenolica. The sequence continues at coordinate 3,244,071 of NZ_CP009048.1, read as the reverse complement.
GTGGCGCTGCGCGAACTGGCCGAGGGCACTACCGCGTCCCCGGTGTTGCGGAGGTTGAAATGAGTCAGTTGATCCCGTCCGAAGACGAGCTGCACGCCTATGTCGACGAGTGCCTGGACCCGGAACGGCGGCGGGCGGTGGAGCTGTACCTGGCCGCCAATCCCGAGCAGGCCTGGCAGGTCGAAGGCTGGCGCCGGGACGCCCGGCAACTGCGCGCGGCTTTGTCGGGCTTTGCCGGGCAGGCCGCCAACCCACGGCTCGATCCGGCCCATGTACGTCGTGAACTGCGTCGGCGTCGGCAGCGGCACTGGGCCAACGCCGCGGTGCTGTTGCTGACGCTGGGTATCGGTGGTCTGGGTGGCTGGCAGGTGCGCGAGAGCAGCCTGGTGGCCAGCAACCTGCCTATGGCCGATGCGCTGCAGGCCCATCGGCTGTTCGCCGATGCCAGCGCTCTGGACCTTAGCGCGCGTGATCCGGCGCGTCTGCAGGCCTGGCTTGGCCAGCATTTCCGCCATGTCGGCAATCTGCCGGACTTGTCGGCCTATGGTTTCACCCCGCTGGGCGCACGCTTGCTGAGCAACGAGCAGGGGCCTGCCGCCTTGCTGGTATTCGAAGATGCCCAGGGTCAGCGGATCAGCCTGTTCCTGCGTTCGCCGAGCGAACAGTTCACCCGCATGCCCAGTGGCGAGCGCACCGATGGCCAGTTGCAGGCCCGTTACTGGTCGCGTGGCGACTACAACTATGCGTTGATCAGTGCCGCCGCCGACAACCGTGGCACCCAACTGCGCAAGGCGCTGGATATCGCTTTGTAGCCGGTCGCCACCAGCAGGCGTAAGCTCGAACTGTTTGACCCGGTAGTTCGTTCCATCACCTGTGAGGTAAGGCGAAATGAAGCGCAAGCAAGGTTTGGTACTGGCAGCCCTGGTGCTGCTGACCGGCCAGAGCGCGCTGGCCTCGGCACCAGAAGTGAAGGATGCGCGTCTGGTTGCCCATGAGCAGGCAGTGCAGGCCTATGCGGCAAGAACCGGCAAAACCGTCCCGGCTGTTCAGGACTACCGCTACGGCACATCGATCGATGTCGCCCGGCTGATCGAACAGACCCCCATGGCCCGCGGCTGCGAAGCGGCGCCGATGTTGATGACCTACGAAGATACGTCCGGGCAGCTGGTAACCCTGCGTTATCGGCTCGAAGGACAGTGCCCGCGGTTTCAGGCCACGCGTTGATACACCGCCGGCAGCGGCGTGGGGGCGTCGCTGCCTGGTATCAAATAAAGCGTGCAGGTCCGCTGATAGCACTTGGCTTGCTCAAGGGTATTAAATAGTATCAATCTCATTTGGTACTTTTCCCGTGCAGGCGCGTTGATGAGTGAAGCAGTGGTCCGTTGCGAACGATGAAGCGTACGAGTAGCCCCGAGTTGCCGCCACTGGCCTGTGCGCGGGCCAATCGCCGCACCTTGCTCAAGCGTGGCCTGGCCTTGACCATGCTGGTGCCTGGTGGCTGGTTACTCAGCCAGCAGTCGCCGCTGGCGGTGTGGTATGCAGACTTGCGCACTGCTGTCGGCGAGCGGCGCGGTGTGCGTCTGGTCGATGGCAGCCTGCTGCAGCTGAACACCGCTACTGCGGTGGATCTGGAGATGGCTGAGCATCGATTGACCCTGGTCGAAGGCGAGATTGCCCTCAGCGTCAATCGCGCACAGCCGATTGACGTCGACTTCGACCTGGGCCGGGTGAGTACGGGGCAAGCGCAGATCAGTCTGCGCCGCGACGCCGACAGCTGCCGGATTTCGGTGCTCTCTGGCACGGTGAGGGTGCAGCCGGTGCAGGGCGTGGAACTGGCGCTGGATTACGGCGATCAACTGACCCTGTATGCCGATGGCAGCGGCGCCATGGGGCGCTTCGATCCGCATATGCCTGACTGGCGTGACGGTGTGCTGAGTGTCAACAAGCAGTCCTTGGGTCTGTTCCTGCGTGAAGTCGCCCGCTATCGTCCGGGCATCCTGCACTGGGAGCCGGGGCTGGAGTCGCTGAAGGTCACCGGCACTTTCCAGTTGAACGACACCGACCGGATCCTTGCCTTGCTGGCTGCCAGTTTGCCGCTGACCGTGCAATCGCGTAGCCGTTACTGGGTCACGTTGGTTCCACGGCAAGCGCCAGTTTGAATCCTTCGGTGGGAGCGGGCTTGCCCCGCGATGCTATGTGACTGACAAGCCGCTATCGCGGGGCAAGCCCGCTCCCACAAGCTCGCCACACCGGCCAGAGGTTCTTGTCCAGTGCCCAATGTCCTTGCCCGGCCAGCAGGCGCACACCGCCGACCCAGCGCTCGGGCGCGTGCTGATCCAGCCAGTAAGCCAGCCCTGCCAATACCTGCTCGCCCAAGGCCGTCAACGTCAGTGGCCGTTTAATCCATTCCAGGTCTGCCCGGGCTTCGGCGATCAACGGAGTCGGCGAATCAATCAACGGTCGCAACAACGCATGAAACATCATGTCGCCCAGATACGGCAGCGGCTCACGCTTGGCCATCAGTTCGGCAAATACCCGTCCGAAGGGGACTTCGCCAAACTCGCCAATTATCTGCAATGACAGGCGCTCGCTCAGCGACAGCCCATCACCCAGTCCGGGTAATTCCTGCAACTGTCGTAACAGGGCACGCGCCAGGAAGGGCAGGGCAAGGTCCTGGCGGTGTGCCAGTTGCGCCCAGGTTTCGGGGGACGGTGCGCAGTACGCCGTCCAGGCCTGTCGCGCCAGTTGCAACATCGGTTCGCTGACCGCCTGGCGTTGCGGCCATAGCCAGGCCAGTACATCCGGCGCCAGCTGGCCGATGCCGATAAAACGCTGGACACCGGGCATGTCGCCGATCTGGATCACTTCCAGGCGTTGTGGCAACTGCTCCAGGCTCGAAAGCAGGCGAATCAGAAACAGTTGATCGTAGGCGTCCGCTTCGCACCAGAGTACGGCCCGCGGACAATCGCCCATTAACGGCAGGTGACTGTATTCATCGAACATCTTGCGCTGCACTTGCTCGCGGTCAAGAGCGTAGGCCTGGCTGATGTAGTCGATGCGCATCGCCTGATATTGCTCGCTCGGCAGGTCGCGTACCGGGCCCATGCACAGTGGATCGGTGAACATGTGAAACGCGCCGGTAAAACCGGCCAGGTGCAAGCTGTGCTCGATGTCATTGCCACAGCGCCAATGCTGGGTGCGGGCTTCATCGTCGGCGACGAACTGAGGGTGGCGTGCGGCAAAGTCGATGGCGTCGATATGCGCCTTGAGTTTGGGCCAGCTGGCAAACCCCAGATCGCGGGCAATCAGCCATTGGGCATCAGCCAGACGTGGTGTGAGGGGCGAGGATTGCAGTTGCGCCAGTTGTTCAGGCGCTGTGCCCGAGCTCAGGCGCTGGAGCAGTTCCTTGGCGCGCTTGCGCTGTTGTTCAAGGTTGATGCGGCCATCATAGGACGGCGACGACAGTCGAGCAGACATACGAACTCCTTGTGCGAGCCTTGTCCGCTGTCAGGCCGGGAGTCGTAGTGAGAATTCCTGGAGTGCTGTCCTGGGCGCAGCCCTTTCCGCGGACGGGTGGCGTGGATGACGCCGGCTGCGACTATAGGCCCGGCCTTGGACAAAAGGCAATCGTCGGCATGGCTGAGCGCACAACTCAATGAAATACCTGAACCACCAGGCCTTCGACGGCATAGCCCTGTTCCACGGACCTGGCCTTGAGGATCAACACGGCATTCGGTGCGCTTCTGAGCACGGCGATCAGGAACAGCTCATCGTCCTTGTCGTTGCCCACCAGCGTCGGTAATTCCTGTGCCCGCGGCGGTACCAGCAATGAGCGCCAGGTTTGATCGTCGGCGGTGATAAAGCCCTGCGCATCGCCAAGGAATTTTTCCGGAGCAAACTCAGCGTCGTCGGCCAGGCCGCGATCGCTCATGCGCAAGCGCAGCAACCTGTCGATGGATTGATCTGCGAGCGTCATCGGGCGGCCGCCAAAAAATGGCGCCAAAGTCTGTGGCAGTTGTTCTGGCGGGCTGGTCAGCCAGGCCTGGAGAAACGCCATGGCCCATTGTCTGGCCTGCGGTGACGACTTGACCGCAAGGCTGCCCAGTGTCGATTGCAACAGCGCATCGGCCTCGGCATCCAGCTGCCAGCCGGTGGTTTGTCGTTCGTAGTCAGGCACAGTGGTTGGCGTCACCGGCTGCTGAGCGGGCGCCGGGCGCAAGTCGATGGCGGGACTCCCCCCAAAGCGTTGTTCACCATCGGACAGGCTGGTGTTGCCGGCAATCGCTCGGGCCTGCGGCACGCTGTGGGTTTGCAGCCATTGAGACTTGGCGGTTCTGGTCTTCAACTGGCAGAAGGCGAACACCTGTGGTTCCAATACCGACCAGTCTTTGGCCGTTGCTGTCAGGTTCATCGCTTGCCGATAGCGGCGCAGAAAGCCGTAGCTCGATTTTGCCGCCTCACGGCAGTCAAAGGGATAGACATAGGTGCGGTCGGCCTGATGCTTCAACGCACCACCGCGATCGATCGCGTGAGTCCAGACCCATTGTTCAGGGCAGGGCGCGCGGTGGTCCGACACGCCATGGTGAGAAAACGAATCCTGCCAGCCATGCAGGGCCTGGCCGAGCTTGAGCAGATGCGCTTGCGGGCTGTGATCCGGCTCGGCGAGCACGCTGTTGATCTGACCCTGGGCAAAGACCTCGGCGTTGTCCACCGGCCGAGCGGGCGGTAATGCCGGCGGCGGGTTCTGGGCGCGAAAGTGCAGGTAGCGGGTGAGCTTGCTGGCGTCTTCCTGGCGCTTGATGCACAGCTGCCAGATGATCGCGTGCTTGGCGTCGAGCAGGCCTGTGTCGGTGAGTTCGTCACCGCGGGCGATGTCGTGGCTCTGTTGATGATCGAAGCCGGCCTGGATCGCCAGCCAGTAGGTCAGACCGAAATGAAAGTCGGATTCGTAGGCGAGGGCGGGCAGGCTGGGTGCCAGCAACAGGAACGGCAAGGATGCCAAACGCACAAGTGCCATGATCGAGGTTGCCAAGGTAGCCGGATAGCAGTGTTCAGTGTAGCGGTTAGTGGCCAGGTGCCATCAAATTTTTGAGACGAACATCAGGCCTGCATACTAAGCTTTATGACCTGATTCTCGAGCCAGATTGATGAAACTGATTGCTGCCTGTTTGCTGGCCTGTTTGCCCGTTAGTGCGCTTGCTGGAGAGCTGCGCTTGCTCACCGATAATCATCGGCCCTTGCACTTCCAGCAGGGTAACGAGTTGGTCGGGTTTGCCGTGGATGTCGTACGCAGCCTCAGTCAACAGAGTGGCGATGTCATCGTACTCCAGCAGATGCCCTTGCGCCGTGGGCTACGCGTAGCGAGCAGCGCCCCGGATACCGCGGTGTTCACCATCTTGCGCAGCCCCGAACGCGAAGCCAGCTATCAGTGGGTAGGCCCCTTGATGGAGGTGCAAACCGCGCTTTACGCGGCGCCAGATAGCCAGCTCGAAGTGCGCGACCTGCAGCAGGCCGCAGCCCTTAAACAGATTGTCGTGCCGCGCAAATGGCAGGCCTATCGTTACTTGCAGGAGCACGGGATGAACAATCTTTATGGCGTGGAAACGCCCGAGCAGATGATGCGCCTGCTGCGTCTGGGGCGTGCTGATCTGGTCGCCGTCGATAATCTCAGTGTGGCTGCCCAGGCCCGTGAGGCCGGACTTGGCCCGTTACGTTATCAGATGCCGTTGACCCGTCAGGGGGCCTACATTGCCTTCTCGCCGCAAACCGACAGCCAACGGGTACAGCGTTGGCAACGCGCGCTGGAGAAAATGCGTCAGGATGGTCGTCTGAAACAACTGGAACAGCACTGGTTGGGGGATGAGCAAAAGCCGTGAAGCGCTGAGAGCAGTAGGCTCCCCTGTCACTGCACGCCGTTGGCGTTTACAGGGTAGCCTTGCGTTCAGGTGTTGTCCTTGATCGTCTTGCTGCTGCCGTTGGTTTTCACTGAAGCAATGCCTGCATCACGCGATTGTGCGGTGGCATACATCTGGCTGCTGCCGATGATCTGGTGGTTGGCGGCTTTGAGGTTGAAGTGAAATTTGCCATTGCTGGCCTCTTTCTTTTCGTAGCGCTCATCCGTGCCGCTGTTGGCCTGGACCGAGGCAATGCCACTTTCGGCAGAGGCCTTGGCCTTGTACAACTCACTGGTAAGAATGACCTCGCCATTGCCCGCCTTGAGAACGAAGCGGAACTGGCCGTCACTGCTGTTACTCAACTCAAACCATCCTGCCATAGGAACTCCTGATTACGCAGATAAGCCTGGGTGCGCTGCTAGCGTGCTCGCTTGCAGTGACAAGTCAGTATGGTGGGCTTTATGCGCTTGTCCAATCGCGGGGGCCGTCCACCCAGCGCAATCCTGACTGCACATGCACATGCTTGTGCCGCACAGGCTCGAACGGTGTGTCCAGTGTCCCCAGCGCGACACTGACCCAATCGGCAAATTTGCCCGCCGCGTCGCTCCAGAACAGATTCGTGCCACAGGTTGAACAGAAGCTGCGACTGACACTGGGCGACGATTTGAAGACGCGTATCGCCTGGTCAGGGTCGCAGACCGTCAGGCTTGTAGCCGGCACGCTGCCATAACTGGCAAAGGCCGCACCATGCGCCTTGCGGCATTGGCTGCAATGGCAATGGCTAACGGCCTTGATCGGCCCGTCAATGCGAAAGGTGACGGCGCTACACAGGCAACTGCCGTGGTACGTCGATGTGCTATCCATCCGTTGATGCGCCCAAAACAGAAAGGCTGAAGATCATACACGCGGCAATTCGCTAGCGTTGCGCGACCGCATGCTGGACACACTGCTCGTAGTAGGTCTGTTTGATCGCTGCCGGCTTGAGCCGCGACTGGCTGTTGTAGGTTTGCTCGGTGATGCCCATGGCGGTCATGCGCATCCACGGTTTGGGGAACTTGCGCACCTGCAGCTTTTTGCGTGCCGAGTACAAGGTCACGCCAGACAGCTTGGACTGTTGTGCGCCAGCGGCGATATCCGATCCCCAACTGCACACATAGCGATCATTCTTGCCGAGTGCTTTGGCCTGTGCACCAAGGGCAAAAGTGGCGAGAAAAAACGTTGCAAGGGTCAATCCATAAGCCCGCATAGTGTCAACCTAAGCTGTTGAAAGGAAAGCAAGTTTGCCAACGAAGGTTGTGGCGGGGGGCCAGCAGTTTGCCTTATTTATCACCTGGCTTTCGGTGTGCCTTGGCAGGTGAGGTTGCGGTGGGCGTCAAGCGGGCCTATGGTCGAAACGAAGCATTGTCCGGGACGGATGCGCTGACCTGGCGCAGGTCGCTTCCCGTTGCGAGGTGCCACCATGTCCAACGATTCCCGCCCAGCCGTACTCGAACTGATCGGCAACACGCCCCTGGTCCGCGTCAGCCGCTTCGATACCGGCCCCTGTACCCTGTTTCTCAAGCTCGAGTCGCAGAACCCCGGCGGTTCGATCAAGGACCGCATCGGCCTGGCCATGATCGATGCGGCCGAGCGCGATGGCCGGCTGCGGCCCGGTGGCACCATCGTCGAAGCCACCGCGGGCAACACCGGTCTGGGTTTGGCGCTGGTCGGCCGGGCCAAAGGCTACCGGGTAGTGCTGGTGGTGCCGGACAAGATGTCTACCGAGAAGGTCTTGCACCTCAAGGCGATGGGCGCCGAAGTGCATATCACCCGCTCCGATGTCGGCAAGGGGCATCCGGAGTATTACCAGGACGTGGCGGCGCGGCTGACCACGCAGATCCCCGAGGCGTTCTTCGCCGATCAGTTCAACAACCCGGCCAACCCGCTGGCCCACGAGTGCAGCACGGCGCCGGAAATCTGGGCGCAGATGCACCATGACGTGGATGCCATCGTCGTCGGTGTCGGCTCGGCGGGCACCTTGACCGGCTTGACCCGCTTCTTTCGCCGGGTGCAGCCGGACCTGGCCATGGTGCTGGCCGACCCGGTCGGCTCGGTAGTGGCCGAGTACAGCCGCAGCGGCGCCCTGGGCACCCCCGGTTCCTGGGCGGTGGAGGGCATCGGTGAGGATTTCATTCCCTCGATTGCCGATCTGTCCAGCGTGCGCCAGGCCTACTCGATCAGCGATGAAGACAGCTTCGATCATGCCCGCCAGTTGCTGCGTGCCGAAGGCATTCTCGGCGGCTCCTCGACCGGGACCTTGCTGGCGGCGGCACTGCGCTATTGCCGCGAACAGACCGAACCGAAACGGGTGGTCAGCTTTGTCTGCGACACCGGCACCCGTTATCTGTCGAAGGTTTACAACGACCAGTGGATGACTGACCAGGGCCTGCTGCAGTTCAAGCACTATGGTGATTTACGCGACCTCATTGCCCGGCGCTTCGAGGATGGCCGGGTGATCAGCGTCGGCCCCGGCGACACCTTGCTCACCGCGTTCCAGCGCATGCGCCTGGCCGATGTCTCGCAATTACCGGTGCTTGAAGACGGCCAGCGGTTGGTCGGGGTGATCGACGAGTCGGATATCCTCGTCGGCATGCACGCCGACCCCACACACTTTCGCCTGCCGGTTGCCAGCGCCATGACCGACAAGCTGCAAACCCTGCCGCCGAGTGCCAGCCTGACTACACTGCAAGCGGAACTCGACCGTGGGTTGGTGGCGATCATCGCCGACGCCTCGGGCTTCTATGGCCTGATTACCCGTGTCGACATGCTCAACCACCTGCGCAGGTCCTTGCCATGAGCCAGCACGACGAAACCACCGCGCCACGCGCCTTCGCCACCCGCGTGATCCACGCCGGGCAAACCCCGGACCCGTCCACCGGGGCCTTGATGCCGCCGATCTATGCCAACTCCACTTACGCCCAGCAGAGCCCCGGCGTGCACAAAGGCCTGGATTACGGGCGCTCGCACAATCCCACGCGCTGGGCCTTGGAGCGTTGCGTGGCGGATCTTGAGGGCGGCACCCAGGCCTTCGCGTTCGCCTCGGGGCTGGCGACCATTGCCAATGTCCTCGAGTTGCTCGACGCTGGCTCGCACATCGTTTCTGGCAATGATCTCTACGGGGGGACGTTCCGTCTGTTCGACAAGGTCCGGCGGCAGAGTGCCGGGCATCGTTTCAGCTTTGTCGACCTGACCGACCTGGAGGCTTTCGAGGCGGCATTGGAAGACGACACGAGCATGGTCTGGGTCGAGACCCCCAGCAACCCCTTGCTCAGATTGACTGATCTGGTCGCCGTTGCCGACATCTGTCGTCAGCGCGGCATTCTCTGTGTCGCCGACAACACCTTCGCCAGCCCCTGGGTGCAGCGGCCACTGGAGCTGGGTTTCGATATCGTCCTGCACTCGACCACCAAGTACCTCAACGGCCACTCCGACGTGATTGGCGGGATCGCCGTAGTCGGCAATCCCGAACTGGCCGAACGCCTGGGCTTTTTGCAGAATGCGGTGGGCGCGATTGCCGGGCCGTTCGACGCCTTTCTCACCTTGCGCGGGGTGAAGACCCTGGCCTTGCGCATGGAGCGCCACTGTAGCAATGCCCTGGAGCTGGCACACTGGCTGGAACGCCAGCCGCAGGTGGCGCGGGTCTATTATCCAGGGCTGGTCTCGCACCCTCAGCATGGTCTGGCACGGCGGCAGATGCATGGTTTCGGCGGGATGATTTCCCTGGACCTCAACAGCGACCTGGCCGGCGCCCGGCGCTTTCTCGAAAGCGTGCGCATCTTTGCCCTGGCCGAAAGCCTGGGCGGGGTGGAGAGCCTGATCGAGCATCCGGCGATCATGACCCATGCCAGCATCCCCGCCGAAACCCGCGCGCAGCTGGGGATCGGCGATGGACTGGTGCGCCTGTCGGTAGGGGTGGAAGACGTCGAAGATTTGCGCGCGGACCTGGCCCAGGCGCTAGCGCGCATCTGACAGGTTCATGACGCTTGTAGGAGCAACTGTCTTGTAGGAGCGGATTTATCCGCGATGGGTCGCAACGCGGTCCCAAAAGATGGGACTTCTGCGCCCCATCGCGGATGAATCCGCTCCTACAGGTTTCGCCGGTGCACAGAATGCCCGCGTGGGACCACACCGGAACACCGCGCCATTTCCACTCCTCAAGTACCTCGGGGTCGGCCTGGTGGATGAGTCTGCGTACCTGGGCAAGGGTTGCCCCGCGCCAGTCGTTGAGCGCGTTGCTTCTGGCCTCGATCAATGCGCCGGCGGATGACTCGGACGTTGTCATGGTTGGGTCTCCTGCTGCTGGTATTGGTCAGCGCTTTTGTAAACAATAGCGCCCGCGAAAAACGCGCTACCCGTTTATTGACCGAGATCCCCATGCCTTCGATCCCTTTCACTGTCGAACTGCTGCAAACCGGCCCCGACCAGGCTGAACTGATCCGCAACCTGTATCAGTTCTATGCCTATGAGTCTTCGGACTGGGAGCAAGAGGATGTCGAAGTGGACGGCCGCTTCTACATTCACGAAGAGCACCTGATCCGCTACTGGCAGGAGCCGCAGTGGAGCGCCAACCTGATCCTGGTCGATGGCTTCATCGCCGGTTTCCTGTTGATCGAGCGGAGCGAGTTCGCGGCACTCAATGCCCTGGAGCTGGCCGACCTGTTCATCCTCAAGCGTTACCGGCGCAAAGGCATCGGCCGCGCAATCGCCAGCCAGGTGCTGATGAGCGGGGAGAGTGACTGGCTGGTGCGTTTCTATGACCAGGACGAAACCGCCCAGGCGTTCTGGCGCGCGGTGCTGGACAACCTGCCGCGGCCGGTGCGGACCATTGAACTGGATGATGAGCCTGAGCTGCTGAGTTACCTGGTTACGCGTGCGGTTCACTAAGCAGGGACTTATCGCGGGGCAAGCCCGCTCCCACTGGGTTCTCCCTGAGCCGGTGGGAGCGGGCTTGCCCCGCGATCAGACCGTCCGTCGCAGCACCCTACCAACCCTGTTGACGTCGAGACGTGCCTGCCTGATTATTTATCAATCGCATGCGATTTAATCGCTAGCGAGACAACTCAAGCAAATCCAGAGGAACTCCCCCATGAGCAAGATCGAAAAAGTCCTGTTGACCGGCAAAACTCAAACCACCCTCAGTGTCGCCGGTACCACCGCGCGTGGCCTGAATATCCAGCTGTCGTCGTCGGGTGCCAGCAAGCCTGCCCACGAATTCAACGCCATCCAGCCGCACCCGACCGCCGAGCAACTGTTCTCCGGGGCATGGTCGGCCTGCTACATCGCGGCGGTGGAACTGGTCGCCAAGGAAATGAAGGTGGCATTGCCAGAAGGTCTGGCGGTCGAGATCGAAGTCGACCTTGGCCAGACCGGCAAGGACTACTTCCTCCAGGCTCGACTGACTGCGCGCTTGCCCGGCCTGGACCCTGAAGTTGCCAACGCCCTGGTGCATGCCGCCGACCAGGTTTGCCCATACTCCAAGGCCACCCGCGGCAACATCGAGGTAACCTTGAAGGCGATCACCGAGTAACGCGACAGGTGGCCAGGCACCTGCTGTCTTGACATCGAGACGCCGGGAAAGGACCATCATCTAGGTCGCATACGATTAAATCGCATGGGATATCAAGCGGGAGAGGCCAGGTGAACGTTTTATACGATCACCTGGCCGTCCCTCGTCCTGCTCTGGTCAACAAGGAATAGCCATGAAACCCACCGACACCGCGATGCCTGCCGGCCTGAAACTCTCGGAGTTTCTGTGTTTTGCCGTCTATTCGAGCAACCTTGCCTTTGGCAAAGCCTACAAGCCGAAACTTGAGCGATTGGGTCTTACCTACACCCAATACATCACCCTGGTTGCGCTCTGGGAGCAGGACGACCAGACCGTCGGCAGCCTCGGTGAAAAGCTGTTTCTCGAATCCAACACCCTGACGCCGATCCTGAAAAAACTCGAAGCCATGGGCTACGTGCAACGCCAGCGCGACCCGGAGGATGAGCGTCAGGTACGTATCCGGCTGACTGACGAGGGCAGGCAGTTGCGCGACGAGGGCTCGGACGTGGACCTCTTCGAGGCCACCGGCCTGACCGCAGAAGAGTTCACCCAGGTTCAGCGGGCGGTGGTCAAGCTGCGCGACAACCTGATCCGCTCGTTCAAAGACAGGGAGTGACGAGCAGTCCAGGCAGTTGAGCAACTGATTTTGCGCAGCCGAGTGAACGAACGGTTCACCCAAAGCCGCAGCTCGGCGGGCATCCGCCGTGGCCGAGGAGAGGCACGCAATGAAATCATCCACCGTCTGGCTGAATAAGGTCCCGGAAGTGACGCTGTCCTTCTGGATCATCAAGATAATGTCCACGACAGTGGGCGAAACCTTCGCCGATTTTCTCGCCGTAGATGTCGGCTGGGGGCTTGGTATCACCAGTGTGGTGATGGCCGTGTTGCTGGCTGGCGCGTTGTTCATACAACTGGGTCTCGTCGACAGGCAACAACGGCCTGGCCCACAACGACGCGGCAAACAGTACGGCCAGAGGTAGGTCGGCGTCAGGCTAAACGTTTTTTCTGATCTGCAAACTGTTTATTTCGTTTGTAACCTGGCAGCCTCAATTGCCGATGAGGCTAGTTTTATATGAGTTTATTACGCACAAACAGGGCTGTTTCTTATCGCTGACGCACGCTGAAACGGTACTGCTAAGTCTCAACTATCGGTGTCCGGTACAGTTTCAACTGTGTTGAAAACCTGCGCCGACGACTTACTGTCTAGATGTCCCGGTGTCGCTTGTAACGCCAGTCGACCATAAAAGGCCAGGGCAGTTACCCAGGTGGTCAGCCAGACAAAAATACCGGCCCAGAATGTATGCGACATGTAGTGCCAGCCCTGCAGCACCCGGGTTGTTCCGTAGACGAAACCGATCAGCAGGATAGCCGCCAGAAGTTTGCGCGCATGTAGCCAGCGGTGGCGCAGGGCTACAAAATACAGGGCCAATAGTGTGAAGCCACTGGAGGCGTGGCCTCCTGGCCAGCAACGGCCGTCCTCGGCCTTTTCCAGCAGGTTGAAGTTGCTAAACCACTCCAGATGCGGATGCGGCCCACCATACAACGTGGTCTCTACGGGACAATACACACCGGTGTGGCTCTTCAGGTAGTGGATCACCCCGGTGGACAAGGCGAAGGCAACGATGATGAACAGGAAGTCACGGCGATAGCGTGTGGTAAAACGCAAGACCGGTGCGATCCGGGTCGCGACCAGCAGACGGGTCAGAGGCGCTTGGGGGGTGCCGGCAACACGGGGCCATACGAACGATAACAGCGCACCGATGATCGACAACTCGCCTGTCCAGTCAGGCAATATCCTGGGCCACTTGTGCGTGACCTTTTCAAACCATTGATCATGCAATAACGGGAATTGTCCCGTCGCCGGGTCAAGCAGCATATTGCTGATCAAAAGGTCCGCTTCTGTGAGGTCAAAGAGCACAAAGGCCGCCAGAGCCAACAGCAGCGGCAAGCCCAGATTGGCCAAATAAAAGCGGGCGCGAGAAGCGGGGGGCATGTTCAGTTCCCTGAGTGAGTGACAAGGTTGCGCAAATTGTCGGCATTTATTTGCCCGAGAACCCGAGCCTTGCCGCTGTTATCCATGGCGAGAAACAGAGCACTGGCGTAGGCGCTTGAGCGTTCGCTGTCGCGAACCTGTAACGTTTGTTCAAGTTGTTCGATACAGCTGCTGTGGGTGATCAGTACCAAGTTGTGCCCAGGCTGTTTGTGGCTGAAGGCATTGCTGGCGAAGCTGCCATCACATTGGTTGAGCCAGTCTTGTACGGGAATGGCCATGCCGAACATGAACCGTGCTGTTTGCTGTGCACGCACCTCTGGGCTGCTTAGCAGGTGGGCTTTGTTCAAACCCAACGACTGAAAGCCTTTGCCCGCCTCTGTCGCTACCTGGCTACCGACAACGGTAATGCCAGCGGGGTCGTTCAGGCAGGTGTTGTGTGAGTGGTCGCAGCGCTCTGCGTGGCGAATCAGGATCATGACATTACCTTTGGCCCATTCCGCGTAGATCCCGCTGCTGACAATCTGCTGTTCACTGACCAGTTGCAGGGCACCTGCCCGCGTGGAGTTCCATGTGCAGAAGAGTACAAACACAGTCACGGTACAGATTGCGATGACCAGAACCTTGGCTGGCAACCCTACATGCAACTTTAAGTGTTTCGACACCATGGGGTGCCTGATGAGCTCCTGCAGCATATGTTCACTCCGAACACAGGATGAGTGCTCGCGGCACAGAGTGACGGCACTGTAGGGAGCGGTGTGTCGGGGAGGGGTGAAATAAATGTAAAAAAAGCCTTAGTAACCGCTTAAAGGTTCATTGGAACTCAACACTCAAACCCATGAACCTGATTGGCCAGGTTGGCACGTTGCCTGCCAGCGCAACCCGCCAAGCCCTGGTCTTCCAGGCCAAACCATGAAAAAAGAGCAGACGCAGCAATGGCCTGCTCTTTTTTCGGCTGTGTGTCGGTCAGGAGAGCTGCGCAACTGTGCGCTCGTTTCGCGCTTTAGGGCTTTAGGGAAACGCCGAACACGTCAGCACGGGTTGCTTGACCTGTGCTGAAAAAACTCTGTGTTCAGACACCTGCAGTAAGCCCATGCCATGAGCCAGATGAGCTTTTCTGACTCGCGTATCCGCCAGACCATTGCCACGACCCAGATAACCCCGTCCGGGGCACTGACCATTTCCATCGGGGTCGCCTGCCGAAGCGCTGAAACACCGAGCCCTGAGTCAATCCTCAAGCGCGCCGACGAGCACCTTTATCACGCCAAGCAGACAGGCCGTAACCGGGTGGTGGCATGACGATTGTGCCGGCTGTTGAGGTCGCTCAGAAGGTTGCCTAGAAGTGTCGGTGTCTCGCCGCTGAGCTGGCACAACCGCGCGCTGATCTCCTCGCCATTGACCGTGCCCTGGGCATGCAGAAACTGTGCGACAGCGCTGACCATCGCCCAGTATCGATGTACCAGGCAGCTGGCACGGGCAATGGCCTGAGGCTCAGCGTCGGGCACCATGCGTGCCGGAAGCAGGCGGATCAATTCCATACTGCGCTGGTGGTCGCCGGCACCGCTACGCTGCAGGCACCTGTCGACCGGGCAGTGTCTGTAAATCGCTTCGGCCATAGGGCCTGCGAAGCAATCCACCAGGTCGCGCTCAATGGCGCTGATCATCGAAGGCAGGTGTTCGGCGATGCCAGGCGGCTCGAAGGCGGGGAGCGGCACCAGGTAGTCGGCTTCGACCAGGCCCTTGACCGCCTGCAGGTTGCCACGCAGATCCACCATCGGGCCGATCAGTGCTTCGGCGCGGGTGCGTACGGTCACTCGCTTGATGCGCTGGCCATTCCACCAGAAGGCCAGGACGTGGCCTGCTTCATGGAAGGCAGTGCAGCGCGGGCGAGTGTTCATGATCCGGGCCTTGTTCGTGCAGGTCGCTGATCACACCATCTTCCTCCCGCCAGGGGTTCGTACAAGAGATTTTTACTATCAGCTGGCAAGAGTGCGGCTATGAGCGGGCGAGGAGAGGGGTTACGCCTCAAAACGCCCGCTGGCGTCTCGATCACGCTGGTAGCGTCTGCTCAGTGCAAACGCCGGCAACCAGGATTCGCGGCGGATAATCCAGCTTTCGTAGGTGGGTATCAGTTGATCCGGGGCATCCAGAGAGCCCAGGTGCACTTCGATTTCGTCGGCGCTGCGGGCGAACACCGAGGAGCCGCAACGGGGACAGAAATGACGGCCGGCGTAGTGCTGCGTCTCGCCTTCGATGGTCACCGCATCCTGAGGGAATATGGCCGAGGCGTTGAACAGCGCACCATGATGTTTTCGGCAGTCCAGGCAGTGACAAAGGCCGACCCGATAAGGGCGTCCCGAGGCGACGATTCGTACGTTGCCGCAGAGGCAACTGCCGGTGAACCGGTCCATGCTGCACCTCCTTTGAAACAGTACTGTTGCAACAGTAGCAATGTGGGAGCGGGCTTGCCCCGCGATTGCGGTTTGTCAGTCGCATCGTATCGCGGGGCAAGCCCGCTCCCACAGAAGCCCGCTCCCACCGGGTCAAGCGAGCCCGGGCGGGTGCATGCAGGCAGCGAGGTCTTCGAGGAAGGCGTGCAGGATCGGTGGCGGTGATACGCCGCGACGGGTGACGACATCGAACGGCGAGGTCAGGTCCAGCGCGCTGGCACCCAGGCGGCGCATCTCGCCGGTCTTGACCCACTGCTCGGCGAAGTGCACCGGCAGGAAACCGATGTAGGCGCCGGAGATGATCAGAATCGCCGCCGCCTCGATGTTCTCGACGGTGGCAGCGGCCTTGGTCATACCCAGTTGCTCCAGGTCGTACTCATTCATGTAACCGCGCACAACGATACGGCAGGCGCGAACGTCCTCGAGCAGACGACCGTTCGAGGCCTTGCTGGCAAACAGCGGATGGCGGCGCCCACAGTAGAGTCCCAGGGCTTCGTTGTAGAGCGGCAGGTAGGACAGCCCCGGTACCCGCAGGGGAAAGTGACCGATGGCCAGGTGCAGGCGACCGTCCAGTACGCGTTCCTCCAGCTCCGCGGGGGCGCCGATGTAGATGTGCAGATGAGCGTCGTGGCCGCGTGAGACAAAACGCTGGGTGGTACGCGGCAGCGGCGAGTCGGGATCGGTCAGGGTGGAGTCGATGATGCCCAGGTTGAGCTTGCCGCTGATGTGCTGTTTGAGCACGTCGGCGTCCAGGCAGAAGCTCTCCACTGCGCTGAGCAGGCGCAGCGTGGCCTCATGGATCGCCACGCCTTGCTCGGTCAGGCGAAAGCCGCTGCGCCCGCGTTGGCAAAGCTTGACCCCGAGGCGGGTTTCCAGGTGCGTCATCTGCTCGCTGATCGTCGACTGGCCAGCGTTCAGCGCGGCCTGCGCGGCGGAAAAACCACCGCATCTGACAATGGTGGTGAAAACCCTGAGCAGTTTCAGGTCGACATCGTGGAGCTGGATCACCATGGCCTCCCGGACGGGCGTCACATCGTGGCGGCTGATATGAACGCACGGGCATTGTTGTTTTTTTCCAAGCTAACCATGTGCATGTTTCAACCGCAATGCCTGGCGTTTCGAAATACAGCCAGGTCGCAGTGGCGCTGTTTTGCGGGCGACTGACATCCGTACGGATACTTCGGCTCCGACGATGTATGCATCTGCACTTGCGCATTTTTCCCTGACCGGCCTGCCGCCATAGTGGCTGCAACGGTGGTCGAGCAGTCGCCCCGTCTCCTGACCAGAACAATAACGTGGAGAAACTCGAACATGGCAAAGCACGGTTATGAATCCGGCCGTCTGAACCTGCCCTTCGTGGGCCATTGCACCTTCGCCAAGTCGCCCATTTGCACCGACTGGGCTGCCATCAATGCTGACGTGGCGATCCTTGGCGCGCCCAACGACATGGGCACCCAATGGCGCTCAGGGGCGCGTTTCGGACCCCGCGGCATCCGCGAGGCATCGACGCTGTTCTCCTTCGGCCATGCCGGCGCCTACGACTTCGAAGATGACGCCACCTACCTGACCGAAGACCAGTTGCGCATGGTCGATGTCGGCGATGCCGATATCGTTCACACCGACATGGAAAGCAGCAACGCCAATATCGAGTCAGCCGTGCGCCAGATCCTCGCGGCAGGCGCCATGCCGGTGGTGCTGGGCGGTGACCACTCGATCCACGCCCCGGTGATCAAGGCCTTTGAAGGGCGCGGGCCGATCCATATCGTGCATTTCGATGCGCACCTGGACTTCGTCGATGAACGCCACGGCGTGCGCTACGGTCACGGCAGCCCGCTGCGCCGCGCTTCGGAGCTGGACCATATCGTCGGCATGACCCAGATGGGCATCCGCAACGTGTCCTCCTCCAACCGCGACGACTACGATGCCGCCCGCGAAGCCGGCTCACAGATCCTCTCGGTGCGCGACGTGCGCCGCCTGGGCCTTGAAGGTGTGATGGCGAAGATCCCCGAGGGCCGCGATTACTACATCACCATCGACATCGACGGTTTCGACCCGTCCATTGCCCCGGGCACCGGTACACCGAGCCATGGCGGTTTCTACTACTACGAAGTGCTGGAAATCATCCAGGCCCTGGCCCGACGCAGCCAGGGCCGGATCGTCGGCATGGACCTGGTGGAAGTGGCGCCGGCCTACGACCCGGCCGGTGTCACCTCGATCCTCGCCGCGCAACTGCTGATGAACAGCATCGGCTTCATCTTCCACGCGCGCGCCAACGCTCGCTGATCCGGAGAATCCCCGTGGACAACAAGGTTAAAGCCTACCTGCAGGCCTTCGGTGTTTCCGAGGCCACCCAGCGTTTTCTCTGCAAACCCCAGCGCATGTTTATCGGTGGGGCGTGGCTTGAGGCCAGTGACGGTGCCAGCGCCGAGGTCATCGAGCCGTCCACCGAGGGCGTGCTGACGCGCATCCCGATGGGCACTGCTGAAGACCTGGACCGTGCCGTGCGTGCCGCACGTGCGCAGTTCGACGGCGGCCCCTGGAGCCAGCTCAAGCCGCTGGAACGCGAGCGTCTGATTCATCGCCTGGCCGACCTGATCGACGCCAATGCCGAGGAACTGGCGCAGATCGAGTCCATCGACATGGGCAAGTCGGTCGTCCAGGCGCGTGCCGTGGATATCCAGGGCACCGTCGATACCCTGCGTTACTTCGCCGGCTGGGCCAGCAAGATCCATGGCCGCACTGTCGAACCCTCGCTGCCCGGCAATTACCTGGCCTACACCCGCAAGGAGGCGGTGGGTGTGGTCGGCGCCATCGTGCCGTGGAACTTCCCGTTGCAGACCATGGCCTGGAAGCTCGGTGCGGCGCTGGCGACCGGTTGCACCGTGGTGGTCAAACCGGCAGAACTGACTTCGCTTTCAGCCCTGCGTTTTGCCGAGCTGGTGCAGGAGGCGGGGATTCCCGACGGCGTGCTGAACATCGTCAGCGGACGCGGCAGCGTGGTCGGCACGGCGATGTCCAGCCACCCGGGCATCGACAAGCTGAGCTTTACCGGCTCCACCCCGGTGGGTTGCTCGGTGGGCAAGGCGGCGATGGACCAGATGAAGCGCCTGACCCTTGAACTTGGCGGCAAGTCGCCGGTGATCGTGTTCGCCGACGCCGATATCGAGGCGGCGGCCGAGGCAGTTGCCAACGGTGTGTTCTTCAACTCGGGGCAGGTCTGCGATGCCGGTACCCGTGCTTATGTCGAGCGCAGCATCTATCCCGAGTTCCTCGCCGCGCTGGCCAGGTACACGGCCACCCTGAAGATCGCTCCGGGCCTGGATCCGGACTGCTTCATCAGCCCCATGGTGTCGCGTCAGCAACAGCAGCGGGTGCTGGAGTACATCGAGCTGGGCAAGGCCGAAGGGGCGCAGTTGTACTACGGTGGCGAGCTGGTCGAGGGCCCGGGTTTCTTCGTGCAGCCGACGATCTTCGCCGACTGCAACAACGCCATGCGCATCGTGCGCGAGGAGATTTTCGGCCCGGTCCTGGTGACTGCTGCGTTCGACACCCAGGAGCAGGCCCTGGCCCTGGCCAACGATTCGGCGTTCGGCCTGGCGGCGGCGATCTACTCCAATGACCTGGGCCGGGTCCACGGGCTGATTCCGCAGCTGCGGGCCGGCACGGTCTATGTCAACGCCCATAGCACCCTGGACCCCTCCATGCCGTTCGGTGGCTACAAGCAATCGGGCTATGGCAAGGACATGGGTGCCGAACAACTGGAGTTTTTGCTGGAGACCAAGGCGGTCTGGATCACCTTGCCCTGAGGTACAGGGCAAACCTGCGTCGCTGACGGTTGGCGGGCGGCGCAGGTTTCACATGCATCGTATTTCAAGAACAAGAACCTATCGAGGTGATGCCCATGAACAGCCAAGTGGATGTAGAGCGTGCGCAAGACCTGGACAGGCGCATACGCGCCTATGAAGAACTGGAGAGCAGGGCGGACTGGCCCGGCGCATTGAGCGCTGGCGATTTTATCGCGCTGACCCTGCTGACGCTGGTGATGGTTGCCGGGGCTTACTTTCTCGGAGGCCATCCATGAGCCAGTCCAGAGAGCAGGAATTTCGCCTGAGCGCCGAACGTGGCGATACGCCGTTGCTGCCCAGCGAACGGGTGTGGGGCTTCTGGGGCTTCGCCTATGCCAACTCGGCGTTGGCGGTGGCCACCTGGGTGTTCCTGATCGGCGGCGCCACCGCGCTGTTCGTCGGGCCTTTGCAAGGCATCAGCGCGATTGTCATCGGTAACATCATCGGCGTTATTCTCGCCGCGTCGTCCACCTGCCTGCCGTGTGGCAAGTACGGTGTCGAGCAGTTCACTTACCTGCGCAGCATGTTCGGCATCAACGGCAGCCGCCTGGTCTATGTGCTGTCGGTGGTGGTGCTGACCATGGGCTGGCTGGCGGTGCTGGGGCTGATGTGCGGGCGGGCGCTGGACAACCTGGAAACCCTGGTGCAGCACAGCCAGCCCGACGGCGACGGCTGGCTGGTGACGGCGGGCGCTTTGCTGGCCATCGTCCTCGCGGCGCTGGTGGCCATGCGCGGGCCGGACATGATCCGGCGGTTGAGCGCGGTGATCGCGCCCAGCCTGATCCTGATCATGCTGGCGCTGATGTACTTCATTTCCCAACGCTTCAGTTTCGCCGAGCTGCTGGCCATGCCACCGTTGCAGCCGCCGTTTACCGATCAGCGCATCAACTTCATGATCGCCGTGGAAATCAACATCGCCGCCGGCTTCTCCTGGTGGCCGTACATCGGCAACCTGTCGCGTTTGTGCAGCAACCAGCGCACGGCCTTCTGGCCCAACCTGGTGGGCATCTTCGGCGCCGCCGCGCTGGGCGAAACCGTCAGCCTGTTCGCTGCCTCCACTCTGGGCAGCAGCGACCCTACCGCCTGGATGCGTCTGGCCGGTGGCGTGGGCTTCGGCGTGGTGGCGTTGGGTTTCCTGGCGCTGGCCAACCTGACCGGCATGGTCAACATCCTCTACACCGCCGTCATCGGTCTGCGCCAGCTGGCCGGAGAGCGCTTGCGCAGCGTGCGCTGGGGGGTATTGATCGGGCTATTCTGCGTGATTCCGGTGCTCATCGTGCTGTGCTTCCCGGGTATCTACGACGGCTTCTTCATCTTCCTGGTCTGGACCTCGGCGCTCAACAGTGCACTGGCCGGTATCGGCATCGCCGATTACTTCTTCCTGCGTCACCAACGCGTCAACCTGCGCCATGTCTATGCCGCGCAAGGTGCGTCGCCGGTGCGGTTCTGCAAGGGTTTCAACCCCATCGCACTGCTGGCGCTGGTGGCGGGGTTCGCGATCTACGTGGTGGTGTTCAACCCGCAGACGCTGGCCAACACCAGCTTCTTCACCTTCGCCAGCGCATCGCTGCCGTCCTGCCTGCTGGCCGGGCTGGTTCACTACGGGCTGACCCGTCTGCTGGCCGCGCGGCTGGGCTGGGGCGCCTACTCCAAAGGCAATGAACGCAACATCGAGGCCGCAGGCTTCGGCGCAAAGGACTAAAACCATGAACAAGCGATACGACTACATCATCATCGGTGCGGGCTCTGCCGGCTGCGTTCTGGCCAACCGCCTGACCGAGGACGCCGGTACTTCGGTGCTGGTCCTGGAGTTCGGCGGCAGCGACCGCAGCGTGCTGATCCAGATGCCCAGTGCGTTCTCATTGCCGATGAACACCAAGAAGTACAACTGGCGCTACGAGACAGTCGCCGAGCCGCACCTGGACGGCCGGCGCCTGCACTGCCCACGGGGCAAGGTGCTCGGCGGTTCATCGTCGATCAACGGCCTGGTGTATATCCGCGGCCATGCCTGTGACTTCGACGAATGGGAAAGCCTGGGCGCGAAGAACTGGGGCTATCGAAATTGCCTGCCGTATTTCAAGCGCGCCGAGACCTACAAGTTCGGTGGCGATGACTATCGCGGTGGCGCAGGCCCGCTGGCCACCAACAACGGCAACAACATGCAGAACCCGTTGTACGGCGCCTGGGTCGAGGCCGGTGCCGAGGCGGGCTACATCAAGACCGACGACTGCAACGGCTACATGCAGGAAGGCTTCGGCGCCATGCACATGACGGTCAAGGACGGCGTGCGCTGGTCCACCGCCAATGCCTACCTGCGCCCGGCGATGACCCGGCCCAACCTGACCGTCGTCACCCATGCCATGACCCGGCGCATCCTGCTCGAGGGCAAGCGTGCGGTGGGCGTGGAGTACGACGAAGGCGGCCTGACCCACAAGGTCTATTGCAACCGCGAGGTGCTGGTGTCGTCCGGCCCGATCGGCTCGCCGCATCTGTTGCAGCGCTCGGGGATCGGCCCGCAGGAAGTGCTGAAAAAGGCCGGTATCGAGGTGCGCCACGACCTGCCAGGGGTCGGCGAAAACCTTCAGGACCATTCGGAAATCTACATCCAGTACGCCTGCAAGGAGCCGGTGACGCTCAACGGCAAGATGAACCTGCTGGGCAAGGCGCTGATCGGCCTGCGCTGGTTGTTGTTCAAGGATGGCCTGGGAGCCAGCAACCACTTCGAGGCGGGCGGATTCATCCGCTCGTCGAAGGGCCTGCGCTGGCCGGACATCCAGTTCCACTTCCTGCCGGCAGCGATGCGCTACGACGGTGACAAACCGTTCAAGGGCCATGGTTTCATGGTCCTGACCGGGCCGAACAAGCCCAAGAGCCGTGGCCATGTGCGGGCGCTGTCGGCCGACCCTTACCAGCACCCGGAAATCCGCTTCAACTACCTGGAGAGCGAAGAGGACCGCGAGGGCTTCCGCCGCTGCGTGCGCCTGACCCGGGAAATCATCGCGCAACCGGCCATGGACCGCTTCCGTGGCGAGGAACTGGCACCAGGGCCGCAGGTGCA